>CANFNL010000015.1 GCA_947448205.1 Bacteriovoracaceae bacterium | reverse complement strand
CGTTGCAATTCTTAAACCCATAGTAATCTCCTGTTTTAGAGAGTCCCCACTCTCTGGTTGTTGATAAGACTGTTTTTGTCAGTCAAATAACCTATCGATACGTTCAGGAAAATACTTAAGTAAAATACTTAGATCAGGAATATAAAAATTGATTATTCCCCTAACATTAAGGAGTTGGGCACTTAATTAATAAGAATATTTCACTATCCCAATATTTGCTATAAGGCTTACTCCATAAATAATTTAAAACCCCTCGCCTATAAATGGGGGAAGCGAGGGGATTTGGGTTTAAGTTTAGAGAAAACAAGCAATATTTAATTTGCTCTTTGTCTCTAAAATTTAATTCTCACTTAGAATAAATCTATTTTAACCAATCAATCGTAGTGCAGACATTGGGATCTGATTGGCTTGAGCCAATGTAGAAACCGCTGCATTCTTAACAACATTATTTGAAGCTAAACTTGCAGTAGATTCTGCAACATCAACATCTTGAATTACAGATCTTGCACTGTCTTGATTAATTGTTTGAGTCTCCAATGTTTTAACAGTAGATCCAAGTCTTGATTGTAATGAACCAAGATCGGCCCTTTGACCTGAAACTTTCTCAATTGCTGAGTCTACATCAGCAATGGCCGATAGAGCATCCCCTTTATCTGAAATAGATGTCCCTGCGATGCCAATTCCAGAAGCAGAGGCATCTGCTCTGTCTGATTCAAATCGTATTTTATTTTGCTCACCTGCAAAGGCTCCCACCTGGAAGTCCATTTTGCCTTTCCCTTTTCCGTTTAAGAGTTGAGATCCGTTAAAGGTTGTTGATTCTGAAATACGATCAACTTCTTTTGTGAGTTCTTGATACTCTTTATCGAGGAATCCTCTTTCTTTTTCACCAACAGTATCAGAAGCAGCTTGGACCGTTAGCTCTCTTAAGCGAACTAATATATTTGAAGTTTCTGATAGTCCACCTTCAGCAGTTTGAACAAGTGAAATACCATCATTAGCGTTTCTGGTTGCCTGTCTCAATCCTTTAGTCTGAGCTTCTAAATTTGTCGATATGGCCAAACCAGCGGCATCGTCTGAAGCTTTTGTGATACGCTTGCCAGAGGATAATTTTTCTAATTCAGCATTGCTTTGATTAGAAACTTCCTTTAAATTCTTTTGTACTGACTGGGAAGCAATGTTTGTAGCAATTCTTAAACCCATATTAATCTCCTTGATAGAAAACGCCCCCGCGCTCTCTTTGTTTATATTCCCGACAAAAATAGTCGGTCGAATACCAGATCGGATTACTCGGCTAAAAGCTTTAGAAAAACAGTCGGGTATTGAAGAGGTATCAGTGACTTATAGACTCATAAGCCTGACTCTATAGCTCTTAACAATATGATAAAATTTAAAACTGCCACTATTTCTGATTCTAAAACTCTAAGTCATTAAGTGAATTCTGCTTATCTGGGAGAGAGTTCAACCTTAAGTTGGACGACCGAGGCTCATTTACTAGATGGGCAACGAACACATAGATTGGCGATTAATAGCAGGAGTGGCAAATGTATTGAATATGTGCTTGTAAAAATAAAAAAAGCCTCCCGAAGGAGGCCCATAAATAAGAATTTCTTTTTACAAATTATCCAATCAATTTAAGCGCTGCTGACCCAGAGCTGTTAGCTTGAGAAAGTACCGATGTAGAAGCTGCTGACAGAATATTTGCCTTAGCAAGTTCTGCAGACTCTTGTGCAACATCAGTATCTCTAATTCTTGAATTTGCTGCTGACAAGTTCTCTGTTCTTACTTCTAAGTTCGAAATTGTCGAAGACAATCTGTTTTGTAAAGCACCTAAAGAAGCACGGTTAGCGTTAACATTATTGATTGCACTATCAATTTTTTCTAAATTAGTTTGTGCATCACCTTTTGTTAGTACACCAAGACCGTCAATTCCTAGATCTTTAACTCGAGCTGAACTGTCTTCTGGCTTATAAGACAATCTATCATTTTTCTCATCGTTCATAATTCCGATTTGAAAATCTAATTTGTCACCTTCACCACTCAGCAATTTTTTACCGTTAAATTGAGTTGAAGTTGCAATTCTCTCCATCTCATTAGTTAACTGTTGAAATTCAAGATTCGAAAATTTTCTTTCCTCTGATCCAATTGTATCTGAAGCTGCTTGTACTGAAAGTTCTCTCAATCTAATAAGAATGTTAGAAGTTTCATTCAATCCACCTTCTGCTGTTTGGATCATTGAAATACCGTCTCCCGCGTTTCTTGTTGCCTGTTGCGTACCACGAATATTAGCTTTTAACTTTTCAGAAATTGCTAAACCTGCCGCATCATCTCCCGCTTTGTTAATTCTTGATCCAGACGATAATTTTGCAAGCGAATCTGACTTGGTATTTTCAACCTTCGCCATAGCGTTTTGTGCTTTTAACGACTGAACATTTGTACTAATTCTTAATCCCATACTAATCTCCTAGATTCATACCTTCCTCCTTAAAATTTAAGATTTAAACAACCGTGTATAAATCTTTGTTAGTTTCGCAACCAGTCCCATCCAGTTGCTATGACATGTATCGGAGGAGTAAAAACTATACTTAAGTAGTTTCTATTGGATTCTACGGAGTTTTCATTGGAGAAAATTACTCCATTAATATATTTTGTAACATTTTTTAAATTTGATAAATTTAAGTGAAATTCTTGATTACAAGAAGAGACTATTTTTTGCCTTGAACTGCTTCAATGAGATGGCTTGTTGAATAGCCATTTTTAAAGAGTAAACTTTTTACTTCTCCACCATTTTTAAGAACAAAATCAGAGCCAACAATTTGCTCAGGTTTCCAATCTCCACCTTTAACTAAAATATTTGGTTTAATTAATTTTATAATTTCCAAAGGAGTTTCTTCTGAGAAGATTTGCACACAATCAACCGCTCTTAAGTTTAACAACATCTCTTTTCTGTCATTTTCATTATTTATTGGACGATCATCTCCCTTTAAAGCCTTAACACTCAAATCAGAATTTAATCCAATTATTAATGCGTCTCCTAGAGTTCTTGCTTCATTTAAATATTCAACATGGCCTAAATGTAGAATGTCAAAGCAGCCATTGGTAAAAACAATTTTTTTACCTTTTATTTTTTCTAAAAATGCAATGGTATCACTAGATAAAGTATCCAATTATTTTACAACCTTTGTATCAGATAAACGTCCTTGAAAATCTAATATCAGCGGCATAAAAAGAGCAACACTAGATAAAAGTGAAACTAAAGCCCTGGTAAAAGTGTTTTTTACTGAAACATTTTTATTATCTAATTTTAAAAGTCTAAGTCCAAAAATAGTTTTTCCCGGACTCGCTGAAAGATCGAGTATCGTAAAATAAAGGAGGTAGTAAATTGAGAAGATGGCTGCTGCAAAAGCAGCTATATCCTGCAATGAAATTAATCGCATTAACACTTTAAGCTCTATGCCTGAGGCTAGAACCAGTAGAGCTCCCGTAACTGCTACAAAGCTTAGAATGACAAACGCATCAATCATAAATGCAAAAAACTGAATTCCCATACCTGCAATTTTTGCGCTTTTTAAAGATTCTAATTTCTCTTCGCCAATTTGAATTTTTAGTTCGCTTGAAGTGTTTTCAATATTTAATTGAGAAGTCCCAGTTGCGCCATAAAAAGCTTCAAGGCCAGTTGGAATATGCTGAGTAACATTTACTTTAGTGGTGAGTGTATTCAAAATAGCACTTGCTTTATTCTGCGCTCTAGGTGCAGCCCCAAATGGTTTAACTTCTTTAGGGGCAGATTTAAAAGCAGATCGCTTTTGTTCTTGATGAAAGCCTAGGCCTTTAGTCATTGGTTTAAAACTATCTTCACTAAGATTAAAATCATCGAAATTTACTCGAACAGGTGTTGTTATTTTTGCTGGAGAAAATGAAGTTGGTTCTTGATTCATCAGCGACCCTTAGTTGACGTATTACGTTGTATACTAAAGATAGATTCTCATACCAAAATCAAAGCTTCAATCATAATTTGTAGCAATTTAACCTAATGCAAGTAAGTAACCTATGGAAGTAGCGAGGGCAGTTGGGGCACGCATAATTGGAGTTGGTAAATGAATTGAATAAGTTTCTGATTTTGACAAAATTAGCTGAATTTCAGCATCAGAAAATCCTCCTTCTGGCCCAATTAAAATTGATATTTCTTTATTTATTTTTTCAACTTTTCCACATTCACTGTCTTTTGAATTAAAAAAATAAAGCGGTGTTTTTAAATTTTCAAGGTAATCATTTAACTTCAACTGATGATGAATTATTGGCAAAAAAGGATTATTAGATTGAATCAAAGCACTTTCTATAAGCCTTTGAACTCTAGGACTTTGTTCATAGACATACTGAGAATATTGAGAGGATAGGGGATATATCTTAGAGACACCCAACTCTACGGCAATTTTTAAAATATCTTCAAACGCATCTTTTTTTGGTGCTGCAATTGCTAAATTAATCTTAAAAGTAGGCTTGGAATCTTCTTTTTTAAATATTGTTAATTCAACTTTATTTTTATTTATGGAAGCAACTCTTGTTAAAAGTTTTGAGCCTCTGCCATTTAAAACCAAAACCTCTTCATCTAATTTTACTCTAACAACCATTAGATGTTTGGCTGACTCACCTTCAATAATAAGACTGTTCATTAATTCGTTTTCAAATGAGTAAAAAATTGCTCTCATGATTCTGCCTTAAATAAAATAGCACTCCAATCGTTCTTTGAAATAACTGAAACTTTTTTGAGAGGTTTATAAGCTTCCACGATTGTTTCAACTTGGTGATTCAAAAGTCCAGAAACAATAAGAAAACCATTGGCCTTAAGCGAGGAAAGTATCGTCGCCCTTTCTCCAATTAACACATGTTCTAAAATATTTGCAAAGACTAAATTATACTGCTTGCCCAATTCAAAGCGATTGCGAATGACCAGACTAGATCCTTCTAAGTTTTCACCATTAAAATTAAGTACTAGGTTTTGCATACAATTATCAAGTGCACTTCTGTCAATATCGCAAAAGAGACTCGGCATTTTTTTAGTTCTAAGTGCTGTAATTCCTAAAATGCCCGAACCACACCCAAAATCCAAGCACATCTCTCCCGAATTCAATTGATCAAAAATTTCATCAAACAAACACAAACAAAGATAAGTTGTCTCGTGCGTACCTGTACCAAATCCCATTCCGGGATAAATATAAATTTTTTGAGCGCTGCTATCTTGCCGCGACTCTTTTAACCATTCTGGAATAATTTCTAAACGAGGGGAGACAATGATTGGCGTATAAAATTTTTTCCATTCAGCATTCCAGTCTTCAAAGTTTTTCTGCGCAATTAATACCGGAAGTTCAGGATAATTTGCTTTAAGAAAATAAATAAATCCTGATGCATTTTCTTCAAAGTTATTAAGATAAAAAAAATATTTATAAGTAAAAACATCTTGATTAATTGTTGCTGCTTCCACTTCATTTATCAGACTTTCAGGAACATCTCCTCCGGAGTAAGCCCTTTCGCCCAAAATTTCATCAACTCTAGCTTCTTCTAGCGAGAATTCCTCAATACCATCACATAAAAAATCATCAAGCGCTAAAGCATTAATCCCATGAGAGAGTTCTACATTGCTTTTATTATATTGAACTAGCACAAAATTAAATTTCTTATTTTCCACAATGACCTTCTTGGCTTTTTTCTATTTTTAAGAGTGGATAAAATCCCCCTGTTGAATCAAGTTCTATATTTTTTAAACAATTACTGCCAATCCAAACAATATTTGGATGCCACAGATTTATATAAGCATAATCACGATTAGCAATTTCAGAAGCTTCTTTATAAAAAGCAATTCTTTTTTGGGGGTTAATTTCAGAAGTTGCCTGATCTATTGTTTTATCAAAATCTTGATTATTATAACTTATGCGATTTCCTCCCTGGGGCGGAGTATTTTTAGAATAAAACACAAATTTCAACATGTCTGGTCCCGTAAAACCGACCCATTGAGCTACCACAATATCAAAATTCCCAGTTTTATAGGAGTTCATAAATGTTCCCCATTCTTGAATACTGATATTTATTTTGAAGCCTTCTTTTTCTAAAAAATGTTTCATTATTTCGACAATTTCTATACTGGCTTTATTATTACTTACCTTCCAATCAATATCTAAAACTTTACCATTTTTAACCAACACTCCTTTTTTATTTTTTTTGTACCCGATTTCGTCAAGTAAGTTGCGTGCAAGTGCAGGATTAAAAGTATCAATCTGTTTTTTTTCATACATATCAGCAAAAGCTGGCGAGAACATACTTGATGACAAAACAGCTGTATCTTTTAGTTTATATTTTAAAATATCTTCTCTTGGAATTAATAATGAGATTGCTTTTCTCAATCGTCTATCTTGAAACATTTCTTTTTTATGATTGATTCCGACAAACTGATAATTTCCACTAGGAATATCCCATACCCTCAACTCACTACTTCTATTTTTGAGCCAAAAGATTTTTCGCGGGGAAATTGTAGCAACAGAGAGATCTATTTCTTTATTTATTAGCTTTAAAGCTAGTGTCGTTTCATCTTTGACTACCTTAAAAACGAGTGAAAATTTTTTAATGTCCATTGGTTTAACTATAATCTCTAACGGGGATATGCTCTCATACACATAATCACCGCAACCAATAACATCTAGAGGCACCAAAGACTCCCGTTTATTATTTTTTATTTTAATAATTTTTAAGAGCGCCAAATTTGATAAGTTTTCTAATGAAAATGAAGAGTAAATAATTTCCAGGTTATATTTATCGATAATCTTTATATCCTCTATTGATTCAAATGACCCCATCAAACTAGAGTTTATAATTTTATCTTTTGCAAAATATATCCATGAGCGCTTAATGTCTTCAGAAGTTACTAGTGTCCCGTCACTAAAGCGCAAGTCGTTTCGAAGAGTAAATTTTACGATCTGCTTTCCACCTTCAATCCTTTCTTCGTAACTTTGGCATGCCTTACATTCAAATTGCATTTTTTGATTAAAATCAATTAAGGACTTATGAACAAGTCGATTTATGTTTTGTGAATTAGCATCGGTTGAATAAAAGGGGACTAGACTATTTGGGGCTGCCGAGATGGCAATATTGAGTTGATCGGCAAAACAAAAATGGATCGCTAATGATATAAATAGTCCGATGCTAAGGGCGATTATCTTTATCACTTAAATATCCTACTTTCTTTTATAATCACTTTAATCTATCATTTTATTCATAAAATACCAATGGAGGACGCTGTTTCAATGTATATCATATCTATTTGTGGCGGCTCTGGATCTGGCAAAACAACTTTCACCGATAAGGTGAGAAAAGAAGTTGGTGAAGATATTTCTGTAGTCCATATGGATTCCTATTATTTACCCAAGCTTCCAAAAGAACTTCAATCTAAAAATGGGCAACCTAATTTTGATCATCCTGCAGCTTTTGATTGGCCATTATTATTTACACATTTAAACAATCTAAAGCTTGGTAAATCAATTAATGCACCTCTTTATGATTTCAAAAAAAATTGCCGTTTAAAAAAAACAATTAAGATAAAGCCTTCAAAAGTTATATTATTCGAAGGGATTTTTAGCTTATATGATGCCAATATTAGAAAAATTTCAAACATAACGGCTTTTTTGCACGTGGAATCAGATATTAGATTTATTCGACGCCTCCACCGAGATGTTGAGGAGCGAGGAAGATCGCTTGATTCAGTAATTACCCAGTACTACGATACGGTCAGACCGATGTATCAAAAATATTTAGATCCACAACGCCAATTTGCTGATTTTATCGTCGGTGAAGAAACCGATATTGCTGCAAGTATTTTAGCTGCAAAAGTTATTAATCTTCTAAAATCGAAATCAGAATCCAAAAGGAAGAAATGAAAAAACAATTTTTAAAAATTAAGCCAGTGGGTGGCATTGGGCAGATTGGGTCAAACATGACTCTTGTTCAGTCTGAAAATGATACGATTCTCATCGATGCTGGAATCCTTTTTCCCTATGAAGATTTTTTCGATATCGATTATTTAATTCCTGACCTTACGACTATTCCAGAACCCACCATTTTAATTATTACTCATGGGCATGAAGATCACATTGGAGCCATTTTACATATTATTAAACAGTTCCCAAAAATTAAAGTTCTCGCTTCTCCTTTTGCTGCAGGAGTCATTAGAAAAAAATTAGAATACAATCATAATCCCTACCCGATTGTAGAGTATAAATCTTATGACCAACTCGGCTTCAAAGATTTTACTATTGATCCTATTCATGTAAATCACTCTATACCTGAAACAGTTGGATTACTTCTAAGAGATCTCAAAGAGGAATTTGGTTTGTTTTTTATTTCAGATTTTAAAATAGATTTCAAAACAATTTATGAGCGCCCTTTTGATTTTGAAAAACTAGTTAATCTTTCTAAAAACCTCAAGCGAAGAATCCTTTTAGCAGACAGTACAAACATCACCAGCTTCCAACTTAATACGCCATCAGAGGTAGAGCTTATTCCTATATTAGACGAACTTTTTTCTTCTACTGAGAAAAGAATATTTGTTACTTGTTTCTCTTCAAACATTCATCGATTAATGACCTTTATTTCTCTCGCAAAAAAACATGGCCGTAAAATAGTACCTCATGGGCGTTCAATGATTAGTTACCTCAATACGGCAAATGAGCTTGGCATGATTCCTGATTTTGCCAATACTATTAAGCTTGCTGAATCAATATTCCCGGGACAGGATAATTTAGTAGTCTTGCTATCTGGATGCCAAGGTGATTTTAGAGGGACATTTAGACGTTTTTGCATGAGTGAAGATTCAACTTTCAAACCGCGCCCTGATGATTTAGTTCTTTTAAGTTCTAAGGCTATTCCAGGCAATGAAAAAAAAATATCATTACTATTAAATAAACTCTCTGAAATAGGAACTAGAGTCATTACTTCTCAAGATAAATTTATTCATGTTTCTGGTCATCCGGGCCGTGACGATCTACTTCATCTTTATCAGAAATACAATCCAACGGATATTGTTCCCATTCATGGAGAAAGCTCTTTTATCAGAAAACACATAGATTTTATCAAGTCATCTTTTTCAAGTGCTACTCCTCATTATTTTCTTAATTTTGATGAACTAATTATCGACAACGATTTAAACTTAAAAATCAATCAGGGTGAAAAGCTTGAACCTCTCATTATTCATGGCAAGCAAATTATCCTTGAGAGAGAAAAAGTAAGTGAGCGAAGAAAGCTTGCTTGTAATGGCACTGTCTTTTTATCTCTAAAAATTTCAAAAGACTTAAAAGGGGTTGAGAAGATATCATTTACCTTCCAAGGTCTTCCTACGCTTATAACCAAAAACAGTGAAAATTTTAATCGTTTTTTAGAAAATTATTTTGTTCAAATTAATTTCAAGGATGTCGATAAAACTACTGAAGAATTAAGAATTGCTATTCGAAAATATTTTGATCAGATTCTTGGATATAAACCTCAAACCTTTATTCATTTGCTATGAACCAATTTTTACAAAATAATCTAATCACTATTATCGTATTTCTTCTGCTGCTCATTTTTGTCCTCATGGGCGCGATGATTCTTATGCTTTTTAAACTAGTCTCTCAACCTAAAAAACTTGAGGTTCCAAGCAATGATTTTTCCCCTCGCCCAAAATTGAAATTAATAAATAAATCAAATATAAGTTTAAATTTAGTTGAGGCCCATTATTGTTCAAACCACAAAGAACTGCCTTCAGTGGGCTCTTGTCTTATGTGTGAGGAAGTTTTTTGTGACAATTGCCTGATTGATCACGACAGTATGCATTTTTGTAAAGACCACTTCAGAGTATTTGCTAATCATAAGTGGAAACAAATTACTGATATAAAGACGACCCCAGATACACCAGAAGATGGTCTTTTTATATATAATTTCAAAAGGGATCAGTGGCTCAACAACCAGGTTCCTAGCTTTATAATGACTCATTATAAAATTAATATAGAAAATGACTTTATTGAATCATTTATACAGCTCAATGTTAAAGAAGAAGATGCTGAAAAATTATTCGACGAGCTTTCAAAATATAAAGCCTTGGATTAACCAAGGCTTTATTGCACACATTGAATTTAATTCATTTTTATAAATCGATATTTTTAAAATCACGGCTTGAATTTCTGACTGGTTCAGCCTTCTCTTCTTTACGTAGATAAGTTGGAGTATCAAACTCATCTTCATCAAAATTAATAAACCCTAATTTTTCAGCAATAGATTTTGCTCTATTGTTTGATTCTGACTCTGCTCTAGGCACTGAAGTTTGAAGTGATGCTATCTGAGGGCGAGCAGTATTCTCATAACGATTAGCCGCATCGCGAATAGATTGTATTAGTTTTGAAGGCTGTCTGATCTCTTCATTATTGTTTGCATTTTGATTATTATGAGAAACCATATCTTCATTGTTATTTTGTTGGGCATTGTAAGAGTTTCTATCATTCATAAAGCGATCGAAATCAGATCTACTTGCTTCAACTTCTAATGCCATATTATTATTATTTGCAATTTGAGAAGAAATTCTCGCTGCAAAAATGTCTCGCTCATCTTTTTCCACTGTAGCCGCTGTAACGACTTGAGTTTGGTTCATCACAGGTACTTGACTGGCTTCGACTGATTCAATTGGAGCAACTGGTGCAACTTGCACAGTTTCAACTTTAGGTTGAGAAACTAGAGCTTGATTAATTGAAGAATGAAGTGATTTAATTTGGCCGCCTAATCCGGTAGCAATCACGGTAACCTTTACATCATCACCGCAATTATTATCGATAACAGTTCCAAATATTATTTCAGCATTTTCGTCAGCCGCTTCCATAATTAATGTCACAGCTTCATTGGTTTCATGCATTGTTAATGTATCTGAACCTGTTATGTTGATAATGATTCCAGTTGCTCCATTTATTGAAATATCTTCAAGTAGCGGCGAACTAATCGCATCAGTTGCTGCTTTTATAGCGCGACCTGCACCCTTGGCAGAACCAGTTCCCATTAGTGCTAGTCCCTTATTGGCCATGACTGTTGATACGTCTGCAAAGTCGGCATTGATGTGACCAGTATTGTTAATCAAGTCTGAAATACCCCGAACAGCGTTTAATAAAACTTCATCAGCTTTTTTAAAAGTATCTACCAGCGATAAATTTTCGCCTGCTAGATAGAGGAGTCTTTGATTGGGAATTGTAATAAGTGAGTCCACACTTTCTTCAAGGTTTCTAATTCCTTCTTCAGCTTGTTTGAATCTTTTTTTACCCTCAAATACGAATGGTTTTGTTACTACTCCGACTGTCAAAGCGCCAAGGTCTTTAGCAAGCTTTGCAATTACTGGTGCTGCACCTGTACCGGTTCCACCACCCATTCCAGCTGTGATGAAAACCATATCTGCGCCTTTAAGTACCTCAGATATTTTTTCATAATCTTCTAAAGCTGATTTTTTTCCAATTTCTGGATTAGCTCCTGCCCCGAGTCCCTTGGTCACAGTTCCCCCAAGTTGAATTTTTGTATGCGCCAAAGAAATGCTCAATGCCTGAGCATCTGTATTAGCAACAATGTATTCAACTCCAGTTAATCCAGAGCGAATCATGGTATTTACCGCATTACATCCACCGCCCCCAACGCCAACAACTTTTATACGTGCACCATTTACTCTTGAATTTTCTGTATCTGTAATTTCGAACATAAGGGCCTCCCGAAAACTAATATAATTTAAAAAATTTCCTTAAATACTGACTTCAATGATTCACTCAGTTTCCCAATGAGATCGGTATTTGTGTGAGTAGAGTCTTTATCTTTACTATTAAATGTTACGCGATGATTATTTGCATTTTGGTTTTGAGTTGGAATATAAGGCTTTCTTTTTGAAGCTTCAATTAACAATCCAAGAACTGTAGAATACTTTGGATTTTGCATAATATTTGTCATTCCGCCAAATGGTATTGGATATCCAATCTTACAGGCTCTCATTAAAATATACTCACCAAGCTCTGGCATGCCTTTTATAAGGGCACCACCACCAGTTAAAACAAATCCGCCGGCAACTTGATCATGAAGTTTTTTATCTTCAATCATTAACCTTATAACATCAAAAAGCTCTTCTGCTCTTGCCCCTAAAACTTCTGCAACAACACTTAACTGTACTTCGCGAGGCTTCGTTCCAGATAAACCTTGAACTGTAATATGAGCTGATTGATTTAATTGCTCAGCAAGAACACTTCCGTGATTAATTTTAATTCTTTCTGCTTCGTTATGAGGAATTTTTAAAGCGACTGCAAGATCATTGGTAAAATGGTTTCCACCAATAGGAATAATTTGAGAATGAATTAAACTTCCATCCTTCCAAACTGCAATATCAGTCGTACCTCCTCCAATATCAATTAAAACTACCCCCAGCTCTTTTTCTTCAAAAGATAAAACAGCTTCTGAAGATGCCAGTGGCTGTAAGGTGATATGTTCCGCATCTACACCCGTTTGCTCTACACATTTCACAAGATTTTGAATAAGCGGAATTGATCCCGTAACGATGTGAACGTGGGCTTCAAGCCGAACTCCGCACATACCAATTGGATTTTTTATTCCAGTCGTATTATCAACTCGAAATTCTTGTGGAATCACGTGAAGTATATCGCGATCGCTTGGAATGACGACTGCTTTAGCGGCTTCTAAGACGCGGTCAACGTCATCTTGGGTTATTTCCTTCCCTTTTATAGCGACAACACCTGAACTATTAAAACTGTAAATATGACTTCCGGCTATGCCAATAGTGGCACTTGAAATATTTACTCCGGCCATTAACCTCGCTTCTTCAAGTGAAGATTGAATCGAGCGGACAGTTTTATCAATATTAACAACTGAGCCCTTCTTTAAGCCATAAGAGGGATGAGTTCCAATACCAATAATTTCTAATTCTTGATTGGGATGTTGAAGACCAACAATAGTGCAAACTTTTGTTGTTCCTACATCGAGACCTACGATGATGTTTTTTTCGTTCATTGGAGAATCCTTTCTCTATTATTAACGATGCCGACAGATTCATTCTGTCTCATAAATGTTAGAATTTGTCCTTAAACTTGACAACAACTTTTTTACTGTTTGTAAGATTGATAATGGCTGGAATTTTTTCTTTTAATTCCATATAGTTCACAATCTTATCAAGCTTGCCTATTTTTTCTCCCCATTCATCCGGTCCCATAAAGACACTAGAAGGATGGCCGTTAATTGAAAGAATGATCGTTAGCTCTTTATTGTCATTTAAAATAACTTCCGAAAGTTTTGAACGAAGCCCTGTTCGCATTTCTTTTACAAGATTTGTTACATCACTTTGAACTTTATCCTCCATTTCACCAAGAGGAAGTGCTAGGTAGGGTAGATCGTGAGTGAGTTTTTTTTCACTTCTAAGTAGTGCTTCATATGTTGGATCGAGTAATTGTCCATTATCAACTAAGATTGCTTCGTAAGAGTCAGCGCCATTATTCTTATAAATTTGAACCTTCATTAGTGGTTCTGGGCAATTTAAATTCAAATCCAAAACTTTGCTATAGGGATCGTATTGAATTTTATAATCAGAAACAAAATATTTATCTGACCACTTTTCAGTTAAGATTTTTTCTTTTACATCGCGAAGTGAGTGGGATTGTTCAAATATTTTAACAACCTGTAAGGCCATTGTACCAGCTGGACGTGTTGGACATTTTCCTAAATTAGAACGATATGAGAGTTCTGAATTAAACTTAGAGGCTTCATTATTACTTGGGCCCAAGGAAGAAGTGACAATATTTGTAATAACTAAAATCATTACGACTATAGATATGATAATAAATTTCTTTGTCTTAAAAAAGGTCATCCTGACTTTTTCCTTCCTCGAACTTTTTTAAAATTCAACTTCTGTATTAAAAGTAACTCCCGTCTGGAGTTTTAATTCCCTTTGAAGAACATCGATCATTGTAATGACATCTTCATAAGTACTATCCCCACGGTTCTCCATGAAGTTAGCATGCTTAGGACTAATCATTAAATTTTTATATGAAAACCCCTTCAGGCCTATTATATCTATAAAAAGTCCGGCACGACAAGTTACTCCGCGCTCTATAGTTTGATTTTTGAAAACACAACCACATGTCCATTCTTTCAACGGTTGAGTTTTTGTTCTCATCTCGAGGTAATCTCTTATTTTTTTCGATATCATCTCATCAATACCAAAGTGAATTAGTCGGACTTCTGCAATAACATCACCAGCTTCAACAAAATGATTACGACGATAAGAGAAAGAATGCTGATCTATTTTAATCAACTTCTCTTCTCCCTCTTTGGTAATTAATAAAACTTCTTTTACTACAGAACCAATCTCACCCAGATTAGTTCCAGCGTTCATAAAAACGGCACCGCCCAGACTAGCGGGAATACCAGTGAAGACCTCCCAACCTTTTAAACCAAACTTATTGGCATGGCTGGTTAGTGTGGCAAGGGAGACCGAAGCCGGTAATAGGTATTCTTCACGAGGCGTTTCCAATTGGGATTTATCAAAATCAAAATCAAGCTGTATATAAGGTATCGCTGTCGTCAGTGGCAACAACAGATTTGCCCCCCAGCCGAGCACTCTGTATTCCATTTTATTTTTATTTAACAGCTTCAAGACCTGCTTTAGTGCCGTTAATGTTTGAACTGTGATCATGTCGCCAGTTGCATTCAATCGCATTGTAGAGAATTTTTTTAAATCTTTCTTCTCTTCAAAAACCACATCTTTAAACTTTAATTCATCTTTTAGCAAACTCATTTTCCTATTCCTCATTGAGAGAATAACATAACGTTGACTTAATTTCATTATTATCAAACTCTCTCATGAGCAAGAAATTTGAACAAACCTTAGCTACTAGACTGGCCATAAGTGCATTAAAAAAAGTAATGTAATTTATTCTAATCCCGCCCACTTTCTCGCATTTTTTCCAATAGAGCCCGCTCCCAAAGTGACTACAATTGTTTTATCACTTTTATGAGCTTCTATAACTGAACTAAGATTCTCCATACTATTGATCTTTTTTGCAAAACTAGGATGAAGCCTGTTGATATCTTCTATCAGTCGATCTGTTGTGATTCCATCAATTGGTGACTCGCTGGCAGCATAAATTGGTAATAAATAAAGTTCATCCGCATCGTTGAAACAATGAAGGAACTGATCCCAACAATCTCTCGTTCGAGTATAACGGTGTGGTTCAAATATAATTATTTTTTTATAATCCGCTCTTGTCTCTTTTACAATTCTTAAAGTCGAAGCTATCTCCGTTGGATGATGTCCGTAATCATCAACGACCTCAAAAGTATTTTCTTTATATAATAGTTGGAAACGTCTCCCAACTCCTTCAAGTTTTTTTGCTGCCGCAGCGATATCTTTAAACTTTAGTCCCATATGAAAGGCAAGCACTGATGCCCCTAAGCAATTTAAAACATTGTGCTGACCAGGAAGATGAATTTCAAATCTTTCTTGTTTTTCACCTTTGTAGAATAAATCAAAACTTGTTTCAAAGTGAGAGTAGACAACATTTCTCGCTGTAAAATCTGCTGGAATATCAATTCCAAAAGTAACATGAGGACGCTTCATTTCAGATTTTAATTGCGATAGTCTTTCATCATGACCGTTAAGCGCGACCACTCCGTAAAAAGGAATTTTGTTAGCAAATTCCAAGAAAGCCTTAAAAAGATTTTCCTCTGTTGCATAGTGATCCATATGATCATTATCAATATTAGTGATAATAGACATAACTGGTGTCAATAAGAGAAAAGACCCATCCGACTCATCGGCTTCAGCAACGAGAAAATCGCCTTTTCCGACTTTTGCGTGCCCATTAAGATTTTTAACGATCCCGCCTATGATATAAGTAGGATCGAGATGACATTCTTCAAGTATTGTTGCTAAAAAAGATGTCGTTGTAGTTTTCCCATGAGTACCGGCTACCGCCAAAGAATATTTTAATCTCATCAACTCTGCTAACATTTCAGCTCTTTTTATAACGGGAATTCCTTCTCTTTTTGCCCTTACAACTTCGGGATTACTGTCATTAACGGCTGAACTATAAACAACTGCCGTTACGTTATCTAAATTTTCTTCTTGATGTCCCAAGTATATCTCTGCTCCTAATTTTTTTAATTTTTTAACATTAGGAGAATCAGCAACATCCGAGCCCGATACTTTATAACCAGATGTGAGTAAAACTTCTGCGATACCAGACATTCCAATACCACCGATACCGACGAAGTGAATTTTTACATAATTATTTTGAAGGGCTTTATTGGCTCGAAACATACAATCTCCTCATTGGCAGGAGAGATTAGGCATAGACTTCAGTTTCAGATTCCTCAGCTGCTGAGTCTTTGCTTGAAGCTGATTTTCGCGCTTCATAGCGCAGCTCTCCCTGCAGTTGATCACGATAACCTTTTACGACCGAAAGGAGAAGTCCAATGCCGAAAAAATTGCATATTAGTGATGATCCACCATAGCTAATAAAAGGAAGATTCAAGCCTTTTGTTGGGAGCAATCCAAGCACAACCCCCATATTCAAAAGTGCTTGCAGTCCTAAGACAAAAATAATGGCAGAGCCTAAAATAATTCCAATACGATCTCTTACCTGAAGAACTAATTTAAAGCCAAAATAGATAAAAGCTATGAATAAACATATAATTAAAAAGACTCCTACAAAGCCCAATTCTTCACCTATGACTGAAAAAATAAAATCATTGTGGGCTTCAGGAAGATAGAAAAGTTTTTCATTACTATTTCCTAATCCTTGGCCAAAGGCTGCTCCGTTAGCAAAGGCCATGTAAGACTGAATGATTTGGAAACCAGATCCTTGTGGATTTTTCCAAGGGTCTAAGTAGGTAAGGAGGCGTTTAACTCTATAAGCTTGTGAGAAAAGTATGAATATTCCGCCGACTCCACCTGCAACAAGCGAGTAGTAAAAATATTTGCGGGGAAATGAACTTAAAAAGCAAACAAACGCGATAACCATAAAACAAATACTAAAAGATCCAAAGTCTGGTTGCTTGATCAATAGGGCCAGTGGTAAAAATAAAGATCCACCATGCTTTAATCGCTCTTTGGAATCCATCTTGTTCCAATTTTCAAAAAATGAAAGGGCAGATAGGATAACCGTAAATTTAACAATCTCTCCCGGCTGTATACTCATCCCACCAAAAGTTAACCAACGGCTTGCTCCTTTAGCTGCACTGCCTACTCCTTTAACAATAGTCAGTCCAACAATCATAGAAGCCGCTATGTTGATCATGTAGCCATACTTAAGCCAAAATGAATATTTTGTCCGCGATACCGTAAATGATAGCCCAACTGATAAGCCCAAATAAATAAGCTGGCGAATAATATAGTGTAGCGAAGTACCAAATTTTTCTGCTGCCAATATGAAGCTCGCAGACCAGACCATAATCAAACCGATAGTTATAATTATAGCTAGAGTAGATAAGAAAGTTTTTACTAATCTATCCACATATGAAATTTGTTCATTCATAGTAATAGATTAGCAAAGTTTTCAAGAATAAAAAGATAAAATTTTAAAGTTGGTACACAAGCTTCTTGAAATAGTTTCCACGCTCTTCGTAGTCGCGGAAGAAATCAGAGGCCGGATTTCCTGGTGAAAGTAAAATCACATCACCCGTTCTCGATTTTTGGTAGGCAAAAAGCACAGACTCTTCAAAAGACCCGACTATATAAGTCTGGTTATGATCACCAAGAGCTCTATTTAAACGCTCTTTACATTCCCCTACTAAAACAAGAACGCGAGCATTCGAAATCATTTCTTTAGCAAAAGGATCAAAGTTAAGATCTTCGTTATCTTTTCCACCTGCGATCAGAATCACAGGCTCTTTAAATGATTTTAGGCTTGAGAGCATCTCTGGCATGGTTTCAGCTTTAGAGTCGTTGTAAAAACAAACTCCATTTTTTTCCATGATAAATTCCATTCTGTTAGGAATTCCTGGGAATTTTTCAATACAGGTTTGAATAGCTTCGTCACTTACATCGAGAGCCTTACAAGCAGTCACTGCCGCCATTAAGTTTTCACGATTGGCTTGACCAACAATTCTCATCTTCATTACTTTAAATTCTGAGTGATAATTTATATTGGAATGAATTCTTCTTTCGTGAAAATGTGTTCCTTGAATCTCATTCATCACTCCTAGTGTGACGAAAGAGCGACGTGAATACCAGTAAACCTGACAATTCGCATTTCTAATAGAGGCATTGTTTGCAAGAGTATCATAGTTTGCAATAAGCATATCGTCTGGCGAAAGCTTTTTAATAATGGAGAGTTTTGTTTCCATATATTCACTAACTGAAGAAAAATTAGCTTTAGAAAAATTTTCACCAATATTGGGGAAGATCACAATTTTTGGATGAAACTCTTGTAACGATTTCATTTGAATAGCTGAAACTTCAACCACTACATAATCAATTTCATCTATGTTAGGTAGCATACAATATTCAATAAATGGAGCTTCGGAAGTCCCTCCAACGAAAACATTTTTAGCATCTACTTTTAAAGTATAACCAATCATGGCAGCAATAGTTGTACGTCCATAAGAGCCACAAACGGCGACTATCGGCTTTTTACATAATTTATAAGCAAGGGCAAAATCAGAATAAACTTCTTTTCCATTTTTGCGTGCAAGCTCTAGCTGTGGAAGTTGAGGATTTATCGCAGCAGAGTAAACAATAACATCAGCCTCTAAAAAGTCTTCGTCTTTATGTTCACCAAAGGACATCTCAGGTGCTGGCTCAATTTTTTTAAGTTTTTTTACAGACTTATTTAAATCAAAAATTGGCTTTATATCAGTCACTCGAATTTCGCATTCGAGTTTATTAAAAAAGTTAATGAGAGAGAAACCAGTTTTCCCAATACCCACGATTAAAACTTTTTTTCCCTTAAATCTTTCCATTTCCATTTATTTACCTCGTTTTAAGCGTTGAGAGTGCAAGAATTGCTAAACAAACGCTGATGATCCAAAAACGAACTGTAACTTTCGTTTCTGGCCAGCCAAGTTTTTCAAAGTGATGGTGTATCGGTGCCATTTTAAAAACCCGCACTCCGCGAGTTTTAAATGATGCAACTTGGATTATTACAGAAAGAGCTTCAATGACAAAAATTCCTCCAATTACGACAAAGAGAAATTCTGATTTAACAAGTACTGCAATGGTTCCAAGTGTGCCCCCTAGGGACAACGATCCTACATCTCCCATAAAAATCTGTGCCGGGTACGAGTTATACCACAAAAAGCCAATTCCTGCACCAATAATGGCTGAAGTTAGCACAGTGATTTCCCCGATACTTTCAATGTAAGGAATGTAGAGGTATTGAGAAAATTCTTTATGACCACTGACGTAAGTCAAGAAGCCAAGAGTTGCAGCACTAATCATAATAGGGCCAATTGCCAAACCATCAAGTCCATCTGTGAGGTTGACCGCGTTACTAAAACCAACAATCACTATCGATCCAAAAAGAATATATCCGTAACCTAAGTCAATAACTGGGTTTTTTATAAAGGGTAAATAAAGCTCAGTACTTATGATATTGCCCTTAACTACTACAATCATGGCAATAATTGCGGTGAGAAATTGCCATAGCAGTTTTCCTTTAGCCGAGGCCCCTTTGGTATTTTTTTTTAATACTTTTAGATAATCATCATAGAAGCCCAGCAAAAAGTAAGAGAACGTGACACCCAAGGTTACTTGGAGTGGAAGCGAAAAAAAATTACCACAAATAAGGGTGGTAACAAAAATACTTCCCAACATGAAAACCCCACCCATCGTAGGAGTGCCCTTTTTCTTGAAGTGTGACTCTGGGCCATCTTCCCTGATCATTTGACCAAACTGCATCCGCTTCATGAATGAGATAAAGACCCTTCCCCAGATTATAGAGATAATTGTCGCCAACAAAAAAGCACAAAAAGCCCTGAAGGTAATGTACTTGAAAATATTAAATGTTTTTACAAGGTGACTAAGGGGATAGAGTAAATGATAAAGCATCAGTTGTTCCTGAAGTATTTTATAAAGTTAAACCAACTTTAAACTATACTCATCAGGGACTCTAATTGTAAAGAGCGACTGGCTTTAACGAAGACAAATTTATACTTACTTCTGATCTTTTTCCATTCTGCTTCAAAATCTTCTTTTTTTAGATAGGCGCTTGTTGGATCACTAAAACCCTCGAGATAGTAGTCTTTAAAGCGGCCGATAAAACTAACATTTTTAATTCCTTCCTGTTTTAGCGACAAGGCGATTTCTTTGTGAAACTCTCGGGAGAATGCACCTAATTCATTCATGTCTCCTAAAACAAAATAACACTCATCAAGAGAAATATTTTTGCCTTTAACAATACTAATAAATGAATTCAACGAGGCTTTCATTGAACTAGGATTGGCATTATAAGCATCAAGGAAAATATTATCCACCCATTGTGAACGATTCATTGAAGGCTGTTGATAGTTATTGGCCGCCAACACGATTTCTTGCCACTTTTCAGGAAATAACTTCATGGCTAAAATTGCAGTTGCGGCTAAATTTTTTAAGTTATGATGCTCTAAAATATTTTTATTGTTTATCAACACTTGATTATCATTAAAGTTGAAACTTATTTTACCATCTACTATATTTAGCCTTATATCTCCATTGGCTTCACCGAATGTTGTTAATCCCTTACTTGGCTGAAGTTTCGATAAAAATTCATCATCAGCATTAACTACAAACATTCCATTAGCATTAGAGTTTTTTAAAACGGCTTTATATAATGATAACTTTTCTTGATAAATATTTTCTATGGAATGCATAAACTCAATATGAGCAGCTCCAATATTTGTAATAATCCCATGCTCTGGATGGACGATTTCACAAAGTTCAGTAATTTCTCCTGGATGATTCATCCCCATTTCTATAATGGCTATTTCATGAAAATCTTCCAACCTAAATATTGTTAATGGCACTCCAATATGGTTGTTGAGATTGCCTTTTGTAGATAATACTTTCTCAGGAAACACTGAATTCAGTAGGTAACTTAGCATTTCCTTATGAGTTGTTTTACCATTTGAGCCTGTTATACTCACAATTTTACGATCAACTTTTTCAGCACGCCAATTACGTATATGTTTTGTGGCTAATTCTTGAATAAATTTTAATGTATCCGTTGTTTCTACAAAAAGGACATCTGGAAAATTTTCGGCTATTTTATTTATTACTTCAGCTCGCCTGACTGCTTTTGAATAAATAACGACAGCAGCACCGAACTTTAAAACTTGTTCAATATAATTAAAACCATCAAAATTCTCGCCCAAAAGAGCAACAAAGGTTTCACCCTTTTGAATTCGTCGAGAATCAGTATTGATAACCAAACTTAAAGTATTAGAGCTTACTCGTCCTGTTGTACTTAGAACAGAATTGAGTGATTTTAAAATCTCTGGAGATAGCATATTATTTTTTTCCGCTTTTAAATTTTTCGACAATCTCAAAATCACTAAAAGGATGTTTGACACCCTTTATTTCTTGATACTCTTCGTGACCTTTTCCCGCAATCAGAATGATTTCTTTTTTTCCAATTGAATCGAGTGCTGCATGAATCGCTTTCTTTCTATCAACAACAGCCTCATAACCTGTTTTAATCCCTGCAAGAATATCAATGATTATATCTTCAGGCGCTTCGTCTCTAGGATTATCAGAAGTCACAATAATTTTGTTTGCAAATTCTGAGACGGCTTTGCCCATCAATGGCCTTTTCATTTTATCTCTATTGCCACCGCAACCAAATACTACAGTGAGTGAATGAGAGGGAAAAGCGCTCTTAATGGCCAGCCCAATATTAATAAGGGCATCTGGTGTATGGGCATAATCAACGATGGCCATATTATCAGCACCTAACTCCACCACGGAAAATCTTCCTGCAGGTGTTTTTATATATTTAAGTGGAATTTTTTTAAGATTTTCTTCGCCAAAAAGCTCAGAATTAAGCTCTAGGGCTATTTCTATATTACTTTGATTATAGCTTGAATGATAAAAAAGTGGTCTTTCCTCCATTGAATGACCATAACCTCTTTGCTCTAAAGTTTTAGCAATTTTAAATCGATTAAGAGGCACTGACTTTTCAATGTTGTGGAATAAGTCTTTTTCTAAGTTGGGTATTATAAGTTTAGCTAATGGAATTAAATACTTTTTTTCAATAAGCAATTTTGCTTTAAAATACTCTTCCATATTTCGGTGATAATCCAAATGATCTTGAGAAAAGCTCGTCCAAGCTGCAGCATCGAGCATTGTATCAAATAATCTATCTTGGAAAAGGGCATGGGAGCTGACTTCCATAAAACAAACTTCATATTCATCTTGAAAACGAAATATTAGTTTTCTTAATTCAACATATGATGGTGTTGTTGATTCTAGATCTGTGGCAATAGCTCCGTTAACATCCTGAACTCCAATGGTGCCAATTGAAAATGCTTTATGCCCAAGCAGAGAGGAAACCTGCATGGCCAAATTAACAGAAGTTGTTTTACCATTTGTGCCAGTTACCCCAACCATTTTTAATTTTTTCTTATTGGGAAAAATTTCATCAAGTATGATTTTTTGAGCTTTTAAAAATTGAGTTGCCTCAATAGATAATGAGTTAGCTATATTTAAACTTTGAGCTTCACGATTTATTATCAATAAGCCAGGTGAAGATTCTGCCAACCTGCTCTTAAAATCTTTAAGAGATTTTTCATCTAATGGATTTAGCTTATAAAAAACTATGTCTGTTTTTTTTGCCCCTTGAAGTTTTGTGGTGACATTCTCAAAGACTAGATCTGGAGTTATTACTGTTTCTTTGTTTATCAGAAAATCACAAAGGAGTTCTAAAATTTTTTCTTTATTCATAACTTGGTGGTGAATATTCGAGTTTTATTATTAAATCAGATGAGACAGGTGTTCCTGGAGAAGGTGATTGAGAAGAGACAACCCCCATCCCTTTGTGGATTAGGTGCATGTTTAATTTATTAGCAACATTTGTAGTTGATATTTTATCAAGACCAACAAAGTTTGGAACAAAGTTTGGATCATAAGATCTTGTTGCTGCTGACTTTTCCTGAACAATATCTATATTATTTTTTATCTTTTTAATATCTATATCTTTTTCATCTGTATCAGCGAGTTTGCTGATATCTTTATTTTTATAGAGCATATACTGTGCCAAATTTTTAAATACTGGAGCTGCCACTGCGCCACCGTAATATCCACCAACACGAGGATTATCTACGTAAACATAGATAACAAATCTTCTATCAACATTTACTGGAAAACCAATAAAGCCTGCCACATAACCGTGATAGCCACCATTTTTATCTACTCTTTGAGCCGTTGCCGTTTTGCCTGCGATTTTAAAATGAGGAATTTGAGCTGCAACACCTGTTCCTTTTTCCACTGCTCCAATCAAGGCTGTGGTCAAATCCTCACTTGTCTTGGGGGCAAAAACTCTCGTCCGCTTTTTTAACTGATGATCATTTTCTGGTTCGAGTTCAGCAACTTGAGTTTGATCTTTTTTAATTAGTGTCGGACGAACATACTCTCCGCCATTAGCAATCGCTGCGTAGGCTCCCAACATTTGAACTCCGGTCACAGCTATACCTTGGCCAAAACTCATATTGCTCAACGAAAGTGGTGTAACATTTTCAGCTTCAGTAAAAATTCCTCTCGACTCTCCTGGCACTTCAATTCCAGTTTTTTCACCAAAGTTTAAATTCTTTAATGTTTCTTTAAATTTTGGAAATGTTAAATCAAAAGCTATTTTTGTTGTTCCTACATTTGATGAAAACTTTACAATATCTGCAACGGATAGCCACTCATACCGCTCGTGAGACTCTGCCTCAGAAATAATATGTCCATCTACTTTTAAATGTCCTTGTTCACAGTAATAATTTGAATCAAGTTTTGCCACCTTGTGCTCAAAAGCAGAGCCAACGGTAAATAATTTAAAGGCTGACCCCGGCTCAAATGGATCTGTTGCAAAAGCAAGTTTGCGATGTTCAGGTGAAGAGGATTTAACATCATTAGGATCAAAAGCTGGATAATTGGCAATTGCCAGAATCTCACCTGTTGAAGCATCAATGACCCCCACACCACCTTTATCTGCGGAATGTTTTATGACAGCTTCTTTTAAATATTTTTCTGCCATACTTTGAATGTCTTTATCTATAGTTAAATAAATATCTTTTGCTTGAGCTGTGACATCTTGGTGACTTTCAAATTTTATAGGACGCCCTTTATTATCAATGGTGTATTTTAATGTTACCGGATTACCTTTTAATTCTTTATCATAAAGATGCTCTAGACCTGCAAGTCCTGAATTATCTAATCCAACAAATCCTAAAGTTTGTGCCAGCAATTCATGATTAGGATATACACGCTCCGGAACACCTTCGATGAATATTCCTTTCAATTTTTTAACTGCCTCGACTTGATCTTTTGATAGCCTTAGCTTTCTACCTAACCAGGTAAAACGTTTTCTCTTGTTAATCGTGCTCATACTTTCACGATAAGAAATTTCTGGAATTATTTTAGATAATTTTTTATATACAGATTTATCACCATTTGTAGTTTTAGGAATTGTGAAAATACTATAAGTTTGAACATTTAAAGCAAGCGGACTTCCTTCTCGATCGTAAATATTTCCACGCTTAGGGTAAACAGTTGCTTGTCTTAAAAACTGTGAATTTGCACGAGAGATTAAATCTCCTGCATCAACAAGTTGCACTTTGAAAGCTTTTCCTAATACAAAAAGAAAAAACAAACAAAAGCATGTAAAAACAAAGATTATTCTATTTTTTTCAACTCTATTCATAACTTCTATTCACCAAAAAAACTAAGGGATAACAATAATTTGATCTTGCTTTGGTTGATCGAGATGATGGATAGAAGCCAGTCGTCTTAATTTATCTGTTGAGAGCATACGAGCATTTTTAGCTTTTAATTCCTTATTATCCAGAAGAACTTTTTCAATATCGCGATTTGATTTTGAAATTTTATAATCCATTTCAACATTTTTCATGCGAAACAAAACAAACAAAACAGCTAAAGTGGTAAAGGAGAGAAAAATAGGGAAGCCCTGTGAGCTAAAAATTATTTCTTTTAGCTTCTGCCCTAGTTCAAATTTTGAAGAACTCTTTCTTCCTTGCGCCATAATCACTCCTTGATTATTCTTGCTTGAAATCTCTTTTATATTTATTTTTATCTTTTTTAATTTCAACTCTTTCTAATATTCTCAGTTTAGCACTTCTTGAGCGAGAATTGTTGAAAATTTCTTCTTCTGTAGGAACTATTGGTTTTTTTGTTAAAATCTGCACTGGAATGTCATGACTCTCACTGGCCGTTTTAAATAGATTTTTTACAATCCGATCTTCTAGTGAATGAAAGCTTATAATGGCCAGTCTACCACCCATTTTTAAAAGGGGAATTAACTGAGTGATTGTATCGGACAAAACTTCAAGTTCTCGATTTACTTCAAGCCGCAAAGCTTGAAAAACCCGAGTTGAAGGGTTAGTTTTTCCATAACGCTGATCTTTTGGGTAGCAATGAAAAATGATATTTTCTAATTCTTTGGTTGTTTTGATTCGTTTAACTTTTCTTTCTTCCACTATTTTTGCAGCTATTTTTTTAGCATATTTTTCTTCGCCATATTCTGTAAATATTTTAACAAGTTTTTCTTCTTTATATTCATTAACTATTTCTTCGGCGGTATGAAAATCATCAGAGGTGTAATTCATTCTCATATCCAACGGCCCTTCAAAGCGAAACGAAAAGCCTCTACCTGCTTCATCAAAATGATGTGAAGACACACCAAGATCCAGCAAAATTCCCTGGAACCCACCATTTTCAAAAACTTCTGGGCAAAGATTTTTAACCATTTCTGGAAATCGAACGAAATTGGTATTAAATAATTTAATCCTCTTTTCCATTTTTTCTGATTGTATTCGAGCTTGACCATTTTTTAGTGCATCAGGGTCCTGATCGGTAGAGCGGACCTGAAATAATGGATTTTGATATAAAAACTCAAATGAATGGCCGCCGCCTCCAAAGGTAAGATCGGCAAAGTAGACACTCTCATCTGTCAAAACATTTTCAGTTAAATGAGAGATGCATTCTTTTTTTAAAACGCTATAGTGTTTTGTATATGTCATTATCTCATCAACACTTCAACCATACGTGATTGCTCAGCAGTTAGTGATTCTGGCTTTGACAAAATAGCAAAGGCATTTTCTTTCTTAAAACTAAATAGATTTGAATTTAGTTTAGGAATTAGTTTTTTCAGTACTTCATGAGCTTGTTGATTATTAGTTGCCATAACTTTCATGATTTCATCTAAAGTACAGTGCTCTTCTTTCCAACAATCATAATCTGTGACCATTGCGATTGTAGCGTATGCCATGCCGGCTTCTTTTGCCAAATAAGCTTCAGGTACGTTCGTCATACCAATAACACTTGCCCCAAGTCCACGATAAATATTAGATTCTGCTTTTGATGAAAACTGTGGTCCTTCAATACAAATATAAGATCCGCCATTTCCATATTTGATCCCAGCTTCTTTACAAACGCCGACAATCATTTCTTGAAGTTGTTTTTCTACAGGGTGAGCTACCGAAACATGTCCTACAAAGCCATTATTAAAAAATGTTCTTTCGCGTTTTCCCTTTGTCCAATCTATAAATTGATCGACAATAACAAATGAAGTAGGTGGGTATTCTTCTTTTAATGAACCGACTGCTGAAACTGAAATGATGTACTCAACACCAAGCTCTTTGAGTGCAAAAACATTTGCTCTATAGTTTACATCACTTGGGGTAAAGCTATGATGCTTTCCATGGCGGGGTAGAAAATAAAACGAGACATCATTTAACTTGGCTTCAATAATTTCTGAACTTGGTGCTCCAAAAGGAGTCATCACTAAATGTTCTCTTACAAGCTCTATGCCATCAATCTTATAAACACCGCTTCCACCAATCACACCAATTTTTATCTTACTCATCCAAAACATCCTTGCTTTTTATTTAATCAAGCCAATTTTACGACGAACGTCACAAGTTTGAAAACACTGAATTTACTTATATAATTAAAAAACCAATTAATTGATTAGCTGAACAGAAAAGTCTATCATTAACCGATTAGCCCTTGCCCTTATAGTATCATGTTAGGTAAAGTTTTTAGATGAATGCAATTAATATTGTTTCACAATCATATTCTCAATACAAATCTCGCATTAAAAAAAATAGAGATGTGCTGGCTTATGCCAAATCTACAACTTTTGAAGAATTCATTTTTAATCTCCAAAAAATAAAAAGTAATTTCGCCAAAAAAGATATTTTAAAATCACTCCTATCTCTAACAAACTCGAGCATCTGGCTTTCAAGATCCACCTTTGTTTTATTCAAATCTTATTTTGATATCCGCCAACTCGAAAATGGTAACCTTAAGAGTCAAAAAGCCCAAGAAATTATTGCTGGAATTGTCAACAAAAGCACCGTCGTAGCCAGCGATGCAGAAATATTTAAAACTATTTATCTTGAATTAACTCACTCTCATCTTCATAGCGAGTACAAAAACTCGATCAAAGTTCCACCTTTAAATGTAACCATAGTTCTGGTTTCGGGTGTGTTAAACGAAATCTTCTCAACTCCAGCATTCAAAAGAGGTGCAGAAAATCTTTTAGACCAATACAATATTAAGCATATTGCTCCAACCGTGGATGGAAAAAAAGGCTCTCGTGAGAATTCTTTTTTGCTTAAAAAGCAGATTAATAATTATATTCAAGAAAATCCAACAGAGCGCCTATGGTTTTTTTGTTTTTCAAAAGGTGGAATTGATACTCTTCATTTTTTAAAAACCGAGGGTGAAGAGCTTTCTTCTAACATATTGGGCTTCTCTTTTATTGCGACTCCGATTCTTGGTACTGATCGCGTAAATAATAAAATACTTAAGATCATCAATACTATCGGCCTTATCCCTGAAGCTGTTACTCAAAAAGTACTAGGCAAAAAAATTGACATTCTGGCAAAGGAATTACAAAAATCGCTTTCTAGCTCTTATCGTGAAAGTTGGTTTAAAAAATATCACAAAGCCCTGCCTAAAAAACCTTTTTATACCGCGATTGCTTTTGAATCAAAGTGGCATCAAAGTCATATTTGGATGATTTTAACTAAAGCTTTTTTTAGAAGTCAGAAATCAAATGATGGTGTTGTAGATGTTGAAAATGCTCAATTTCCATCCTACTTTAATGGATTAAACCTTGGTGTTCTTGAGGGGCACCACCTCGTTGGTAGCAGGTCTAGTTTTTATGATCAAGAGGCTCTAATGAAAGCTCATCTTGTTTTTTTAAATTACAAAAAACTAATCTCCTAATTTCAAGGCAGAACTACTCCAATCCCCCTTTTAAATTCATCAGTACTAATTTTGAAATAGTTTTTAAGGTATCAAAGACCCCATTACCCTTTACTGCAACAGCTTCAAATTCTGGAACATTCCATTTATTTAAAGCACCATGCAAGTCTTTTATCGTTGTTATATTGGGAAGATCTCTTTTATTCCATTGAAACACTAGAGGCAACTTTTCACAATCATAGCCCTGCTCTGTAAGATTTTTTTCTAGTGATTTTAAAGATTCTATATTTGACTCCATTCTTTCAACTTGAGAATCGGCAACAAAAATTATCCCATCGACACCGCGAAGAATGAGTTTTCTGGAAGCTTCATAAAAAACTTGCCCCGGAACAGTGTAGAGATGAAATCTGGTTTTAAAACCACGAATTTCACCAAGATCTAAAGGTAGAAAATCAAAAAAAAGCGTGCGCTCATTTTCGGTATTTAATGAAATTATATTTCCTTTATTATCTCCACTCGTCTTCTGGTAAACGTATTGAATATTTGTCGTCTTCCCACCTAGCCCAGGTCCATAATAAACGATCTTGCAATTTACTTCTTTTGTTACATAATTTACAAATGACATTTTTTTCCTTTTAGATCTTAACTTTTGGCAAAGGCAAAAAGTCGATCCATTTCAGAATCAGTTATATCACCAAATAAAAACTCATTATTAGCGTTCTTATCAGCTGAACTCGTTTTTTGCTCACCCATGCCTTGCATTTCATGCTCGAGATATTCGCTAAATCCTGTGGCCATTTCTCTTATTTTATTTTTGATAAATCCTGGATTAACTTCATCATGATAAATTAATCCGAGATAAAATTCTTCGGCCCTAACTTTAATGGGCACAATGTAAATTCCCTGATTACTGGTATCAAAACTTAACCTATAACCCTCATGAGTGTTCTCTTTTGGTATAAATGAAGCAAGTGCTCTTGCTGCTTGCCAAACTCCACCCAGCAGAGCTCCAATTGATGACTTTGAGAGCGAGTCTGCTAAGTTATTATTATGGTAAAGAACAACTCCATCGTGCCTAATTAGGAAAAAAGAGTACCGCTGAATCTTATCGTCTATTTCGCATGACTTAAAAAAGGTTTCAACGTATTTAGGAACATTGTAATGACTTTTCATAAATGCCTACGATTCTCCAGCGCTTTTGTTATGGTCAAAGAGTCGACAAATTCCAGACTTCCTCCCATGGGAATTCCGAAGCCAATACGATCTACTTTTACATTATTGGGAAGCATTTGTTTTATATAAGCACAAGTCGCATCACCTTCTACTGACGGATTGACTGCTAGAATTAGCTCTTCGACTTCTTCATCCAAAACTCGCTTAATTAAATTATCTAATTTTAATTCATCTGGACCTATTCCCAAAAGTGGATTGAGTACTCCAAATAAAATATGAAATTTTCCTCTGAAATTACCACTGCGTTCAATGGCCAAGCAATCTGTTACAGACTCCACAATACAAATAGTTTTTGATTGAAATCGGTGATGATCAAGACAGATTTTACAAATTAAATCATCACAAAACATTCCACACTTGTTGCAATGGTTTAACTCTGAAAGACTTTTAATGGCTTCAGCAAAAACGATTAAATCCTCTTTATTCCATTTTGTCATAATGAGCGATTGCCGCAATGCTGTTTTTTCGCCAACGCCTGGTAAGCGAGAAAATTGTTTTACTACTCTTAAAAGTTTTTCAGGCAATTCCATTACTAGAACATCCCAGGAATGTTAATTCCACCAGTGATTTTTGACATAGCCCCAGAGACCATATCTTGAGATTCTTTGACTGCTTGATTTACTGCAGTCTTCACAAGATCTTCCAAACTTGCAACATCATTAGGATCGACACATTCTTTATTAATTGTGATTGCTAGAATTTGTTGTTTTCCAGTGATTCTGATTTTAATCATTCCGCCACCAGAAGATGTTTCAATTTCTCGTGTTTCTAATTCTTTTTGAAGTGTGGCCATTTTTTGTTGCATTTGCTGTGCTTGCTTCATTAGTCCATTTAAACCTTTCATTTAAAACTCCTT
>CANFNL010000014.1 GCA_947448205.1 Bacteriovoracaceae bacterium | reverse complement strand
GATATGTAGGTCATGAAAGTGGGGGGCAGCTGACCGATGTAATGAAAAAACATCCTCATGCAGTGCTTTTATTAGATGAAATAGAAAAAGCTCATCCGGATATAGTCAATGTCCTCCTTCAAATAATGGATCATGGAATTCTCACTGATTCTCAAGGACGATCGAGTGATTTTAGAAATGTTGTCATAATAATGACATCAAATGTGGGTGCAAAAGAAATGGAAGCGGGCTCGATTGGTATTCATAAAGATGCGATGAACCAGACATTTAAACGAGAACAAAAGATCAAAGATTTTTTTACACCAGAATTTAGGAATAGATTGGATGCTATTATTCATTTTAATAAACTAGACTCCGATCAAATCAATAAAATTGTCGATAAATTCATCATTCAGCTCGAAACGAAGCTCTCTGACAAGAATGTAGAACTCAAGGTCGACCAATCGGCACGAGATCATTTGGTAAAAATTGGATTTGATCCGCAAATGGGAGCTAGACCGCTTGGCCGAATCATCGACAATGAGATCAAGAAGCCACTTTCACACGAAATTCTTTTTGGAAAACTCGAAAAAGGTGGTGTTGTGGTCGTCTCTTTCGATGATATTAACCAAAAAATAGTCTTCAATTTCCCTAATTAGGCATTTTTTTACCTCTTAGAAACTTTTTTATCTCAAGTGAGCCTCTGATTGAGGCTTTCGTGAAGATTCTTAAAATTTTTTTTCAAATTATTTTTATGTTTATGTAAAACGATCGAAATGCTGATGGATAAAGCATTTCAGCGATTTCATTAGAGTAAAAAATACTTTAAATTGAAGCATAAAGATCAAAAAGATGAAAAAAAATTAAAGGATTAAAAAAAAAATACGAAAAATAAATCAAACATGTAATTTTTTGTTTGCACGAAAATAAAAAAATGTTTATTCTTAAAAAAAGAATAAAAACTTTTGGAGGATTTTATGGCTGTTAAGAAAGCAACAAAGAAAGCTACTAAGAAAGTAGCAAAGAAAGTAGCAAAGAAAGTAGCAAAGAAAGCTACAAAAAAAGTAGCTAAAAAAGCTACAAAAAAAGTAGCTAAAAAAGCTACGAAAAAAGTAGCTAAAAAAGCTACAAAAAAAGTTGCTAAGAAAGCTTAATTTTTTAAGTTACCTAGTTAAAAAAGGGACCTTAGAGTCCCTTTTTTTATTTCTAATGACCCAATTCACCTACAATCCGTTTACATCCGAGCTTAAGCCTGCTAATTTCCCCCCACATTCAAATAACCAGCTTTAAGGCTTTTTAACAGGGTAAACTTATGGCAACAGCATCAGGTCTTGGTACTAGAGGCAATGGTCCTCGCGAACAATCTATAATTGATCCAATAACAGGTGAACGCACAGTCGTTATGGGAGATCTCACCTTTCCACCGCGCAAAGTCTGGATGAAAACTTTTGGCTGCCAGATGAACTATCACGACTCAGATAGAATTGCCGCCCATCTTCAGGATCTTAACTTCACTAAAACAGAAGAACTCGATGAAGCAGATCTGGTCCTATTTAATACCTGTGCGGTTCGAGACCTATCCAATAATAAATTTTATTCACAGTTAGGTGAGATTAAACACGCTAAAAAGAAAAAAGGTGGATTGGTTGTTGGAATTGGTGGATGTGTGGCGCAAACAGAAGGCAAGGAGCTGGTAAAAAAGTATAAGCACTTAGACTTCGCTTTTGGGACAGATGTTATCGACACAATTAATGATATGGTTTTTAGAGTTTATGCGGGAGACTCTAAGTTCACTATCAATTCATGGGACCGAAGTGAGAATTTTTCAATCGAGACTAAAGTTTCTGGGGATTCTCCTCAGGCTTTTGTAAATATTATTAAGGGCTGCAATAAATATTGCACATACTGTATTGTTCCTTATACGCGTGGAAAAGAGAGATCGCGCTTAATGGCCGAAGTTGTTGAGGATGTGACTAAACTAGTAAAATATCAAGGTATTCAAGAAGTCACTCTTTTAGGTCAAAACGTAAATTCATATGGAAAAGAAAACGGTGAAACACTTGCTATGCTTATTACTGAGCTCGATAAAATTGATGGACTAGAAATCATAAGATATACAACCTCACATCCTTATGATGTGAGTGATGATTTGATTGCAGTCCATGGAACATCTAAAAAATTATCAAAACATCTGCACTTACCGGTTCAATCGGGATCGGCAACTGTCCTGGAGCGAATGCATAGAGAATATACTCCTGAGCATTACCTTGGACTTTTACAAAAACTAAGAGCTGCTCAGCCAGAGATTGTTTTATCAACTGATATTATTGCGGGCTTTGTTAATGAAACCGATGAAGAGCATCAAGCAACTTTGGATTTATTAGATAAAGCGCAATTTGATTTTATTTACTCTTATGTTTATTCAAAAAGAAATAAAACCCGCGCTGCTAATTTTGAAGATTTATTATCTGATGATGTTAGAGGTACAAGGCTGCGTGAAATTCAGGCCCATCAGTTAAAAATCCAAGACAAAATTCATCAAACGATGATTGGAAAGACTTATCGCGCCCTCATTGATAGCGATGGTAATATGGGCGGAATTAAAAAATGGAAAGGGCGAACAAACTGTAATAGAATCGTCCACTTTATTCCAGAGAGTGTAGATACTGATTATAAATGGCATTGGGTTGATGTTGTAATCACTTCTGCAACTGCACTTTCTTGTCAAGCTGAACTAGTGGCCGATCTTGGACGTATTGCTCCTTCACTTCAAAATAAAAACTAGCAAAAGGGGGAATTTCTTCCCCCTCAATTGATCAGTCATTTACAATTGATAGAATATCTCTAAGTTGAGGTTTGTGTGCAAACTCTAAGATATATTATTTTCGCCCTTTTATTGATTCCCATAAAATCATTTGCTGGCATTTACGAGCTTGATTTTGATTTTGGATACGATCGCCAAAACTATGGAGTTAATCGCCAAAACTCAGTGGTTAGTCGAAATTATTCTTATGGTTTTTCCCTCTACCTATTTGATCTAACAGCAATTGATTTAAATGTCTCAAACACATCAGATATTACTACCCAAAATGATCGTTATACAGTTGCTACGGGGGTGGATGTTATTGCTCAACAAAACAGAGTTCAGACTGATGTCTACGGAGTGAGTTTAAAGCAAATGTTAACGGGGAGAGGCTCGCGGATAGTTCCCACTATCAGTCTTGGATACGCAAGGGAGTTTGTCACATCTTCAGGTGATATTACGGTAGAAAATACTATAACTAAAGCCCAAACAGTTTTTAATTTAACAGAATCCAAACAGAGGTATAATTCTGTTTTTGGCTCATTTGCACTTCAAATAAAATTAACTGAAAGATTCTCACTAAAGGCATCGGTAAGGACCCTTTTTCCGGCGTTTGAACTTAACAAGGCTAAAGATAATTTGAAATACTTGGCCGGGTTCTCATGGATTTTTTAAAATTTCTCGTGTTGCTTTTTTTATTAAGTAGCTGTGCTAAGCTCGATTATCTATATGAGCAAAGCATTGGACAAATATCACTTCAGTCAAAGGCCCGAGACAATAACGATGTGCTTAAAAATGTGCGTATTCCTAGTGACCAAAAAGAGAAAATCAAAAAGATTGAACAGCTAAAAAAATATTTTTATAAATATTGGCAAAAAAAAGAAACCCTGATTTATTCTCAAACAACAATGCTTCAAAGTAAGGCAGTCAGTTACTTAGTTATCGCTTCTCCTTTTAATGAAATTAAAGCCGAAGAGACTTGTTTTCCCTTGATGGGTTGTTTTCCTTATTTAGGTTTTTTTAACCTCGCCTCTGCCAAAGATTTTGCCAAAAAAAAAGAGCGAGAAGATTTTGTTACCTGGATAAGACCTGTTTATGCTTATTCAACCTTGGGTTATTTCACCGATACCATTTTGTCTTCATTTTTTCATTATAATGATTACGAATTGGCAGAATTAATCTTTCATGAGCTTTTTCATACTATTTTTTTTATTAATGGCCAGGTAGAACTTAATGAGAATCTGGCAAATTATTTTGCCCAAGAGATGCTCGAGGAATATTTCAAGTCGACCAATCAGCTCGATTATTTACAAATTCAGCAAAAAGAAGAAATTGAAAATAAAGCTCTAAGAAAATTAGTAGTGAATTTAGCAATGGAACTTCAGGAGTTATATTTAAAGATTTTGCCTAAAAATAAAGATGAATCCTTGGCCATATTGACTGAGTTTATGGATAAACGCTTCAAGCCTGATGTTTTAAAAAAATGCCAGGAGTTGAATATTTCTCCTAAAACCTGTTTTCCTCTTGAAAGACAATGGAATAATGCCAGTCTGGCAGCTTTTTTAACTTATGAAAAAAAATCTGATGATCTTGAAGGACTACAGAAAAAACTTCGGCTAGACTTAAGAGGCTATTTTGCATTTATTGATAAAAAATATTATGAATTTAAAGAGCAATCAGAGATAAAAGATTTTTTACTCTACCTCTTTAGATAATTGAAAGAAATGAGGTCTGCTTAATGAAACATATACTTTTTATAGATCCCATTGATAAATTGAATATAAAAAAAGATAGCTCTCTCATGCTGGCAACAACTATGAAGAGAAGTGGCGTAGAAGTTTATCTTCTTTTTGAAAAAGATTTTTATTTAAATAATAAAAAGTCACCAGAATTTGTTCTCTATGATTTTGCTTCAGAATTTTATGAAGATGGATATTATCTAAAATCTTTTGAGCTCCAGACATCTTCTCTCATGAGTGTAAGTAATGTCGATATTATTCATATGAGAATTGATCCTCCCTTTGACACTCGATATTTGCGATACCTGTGGATGCTTCGTTACTATCAAGAAAAAGGAATTCGAATTGTAAATTCTCCTGACGGGATTTTAAAATTTAACGAAAAGCTTCATGCCTATACTCAAGAGTCTTCATTGGCCAGTTTTGTGGGAAGTAGCTCTGAGGAATTCTTAAAATTTACAAGTCAGATGCTCAAAGAAAATCATCAGGAATTAATTCTTAAGCCACTTGATCTTTTTCAGGGAATTGGAGTTGAAAAAATTTCACTAAATAGGAAAGACCTTAAAGAGAAATTTGAATTAAAAATTAAAGATAATAATGGTCCGGTGGTGGCACAGCCTTTTTGTCAGGAAGTTACAAGAGGAGAAATTCGCTCACTTTATTTTAAAGGAATTGAGTTGGGCTCTATTTTAAAAGTTCCAAAAAAAGGTGAATTTTTAGCTAATATCGCCCAAGGGGCAAACTTTCATGCCATCACATTGTCCTCTAAAGTCAAAAAAGAATGCGATCGTATTTGCAGTGAACTTTTACTTGAAGGAATTGATTGGGTAGCTTTTGATATTATGGGAGATCATATTTCAGAAATTAATATTACCTGCCCAGGATTATTAGTAGAGGTGAGTTTTGCTCACAAAAAAAATCTGGCAGATGAGATATTGAAACTTATTTAATTAGCTGAAGATCCCGGAAGATCATAGGTTTCATCAGTAGAGTATTGTAAATCAAAAGCCACACATTCTGTTGGGTAGTTCATTGTTGGAGAGTTCAATGGAATATCAGCGTATGGGCAATAGTATTTGCCACCGCTTTGATTACAACGAATATCTGCCATCACATTAATGACTTCAACAACTAATGGAGTCGCTGAAACTGGTGGTGAAAAATGCCAAATATTAGAAGCCTCATCGATAGCAGCAGAAAGTGTTGCGATTTCTCCAGAACTAGCGCCTTGCTGTCTTAATCGTATTTGAACGTAAAGTTTTTTAGCATTATTCATAAAAGAACTGCATGTTTTTCCAGCGACAGAGGGGTTGGAAGCTGCAGTTGTTGCATTAGCCAGACGAGGAATAATTCGGATATTAAAAGTGCCATCACTTACAAATTGGTTTGGAGAGACACCTGTCCCACTTGAAGTGAGTGTAGCCGAAGACCAATAAGGTGTTCCAGCGGAAGAAGCAGCAGTTGTTGCTCCCATAACTTGAATTGTAGGAATGTTTTTGTAATAACAGCGAGTGGCCCCATCTCGGGCAACGCCATCACAGCCAGAGACAGTTGTTCCTGTTCCCGTACTAGTACCACCTGATCCGGTCCCACTTGTTCCGATTGGAGAAGTTGAAGAAGTATTTGTTGTCGTAGTTTTTGAGCTCGTAGACTTAACGCTACAAGAAGCCAAAGCACTCATCATTATTACAACTGTGGAAATTTTGTAAAACTTTTTCATACACAAAAACCTTTTCATTAAGTGGACTCTGTTGAGAGTACTTCCTTTTTCTCCCAGACTAATCGACTGTTTTGATAAAATTCTTGAAATTAATTATATCTTTAGTCTAGTTTTAGGCTAAGTGTTTGAAATAGCGTTATAGTGCCTGGTTGTATTCAGTTATGAGCTTAGGTAGAATGATTATGACATAATCAAGGATTGATTAAGTTAAAAAAAGGTTCAAACAGGTCTAATGAAAAGCGAAGAAATACAAAAATACATCCAAAATTTAAGCCCCGATCTTTACAGCTTTGCATACGTCTTAGTGCCAGATGATTTACAAGCTTCTCAATTAATGATTGATGGAGTGCAGTCTTTTTTGGTTCAAAAAAAAGCTTTTATTGATAAAATATTATTTGCCAAAAATAAATCAAGTATTAGTCAGTTCGAGGAAGTAAAACTGTGCATCTTAAAAATAATTTTTGAGCTTTCAAAAAAAAGGTATCAACAATTAAAGATGAGTTTTCAAGTTGTAGAACTGAAAGGTGGTTTTTTCTCTTTAGATTTTGAAGAAAAGGCAGTTCTTTATTTAAAAGATAAAGTCCATCTAGAATTGACCGAGATAGAATATTTAACAGGATTGAATAAACCAGAGTTAATTGCCAGTCTTTATTCAGCCAGAATGAAGATGGTAGAAATCTTAGCTTCGTTGAATATTAATCAAAATCAAACAACATTTCAAAGCGGAGGAATTCTTTAGTGTCTGTAGAATCTCAAAATGATTTTAATCTTAAAAGTAAAAATGCTAATCATTGTGTCCATACAAAAAACATCTATGCTTTACTAGATATTTCCTCCAATGAAGAATCTTACAAAAAACTGACAAAGCATGTTGAATCTTGTCTCCAGTGTGCAGAAGAACTGAATCAATTTAAATTAAAAACTCAGGCTGCACAGATTTATATTCCCAAAGTTGTCATGGATAGAGACTTGAGACAATCTTTTGAAAGAGAGGTCAGTGAGCTCTTTAAAGTGATGAATCTTAATGATCGTCAGGCGCTTAAAAGAAATGTAAAAAATGGTTTTCAGATCATTGATAGTATCGGGTTAAGTTTCATAAAAAACTTAAAATCAAAAACTATGATAAAAGCCTATATGTTGGGGTTTCTCATTTTTTTAAGCCTTAAGTTTTTTCTCTGATTATTTATTTTTAATTAATCTGGATTTGATAATAAGTTGAAAATTTTTTTTTGTTTTTTACAAAACTCTTTGGTGGGTTTGGCAGATTGAGAAGCTTGAGTGTCTCTTCAAAAAAATAATGAACATCATCATCCTCAGAAGATTTTAAAATTTTCACTGTAACAATATTTCCTTGATCGTCATAGTCAATCTTTCCAATCAAAAGATGCTTAGCTCCAAAAGCTTTTTCCAAACCTGGGCGTTCAATACTGACTTTATCATAAGTGGCATAAAGCTTAGATAAATAGCTAGCATAAGAGCGCTTAAAAAATGAATAATAAGCTTTTTCATCGGAATTTAGTTCATCTTCAGATACACCCTCGGGTCTTTCATACCTTACTTCAAAATTTGAAATTTTTTGAGAGAGTGGATTTGAGTTGGGTGCTTGAACATTGTTAAAAGCCTCTTGTTTTAAATTATTTTGTTCTCGGTCTTGAGGAATTTTTTTTTCTTTTTTAGGGTCAAAGTAAAAATGGCCCAAGGTTTCGTCGCTATTGCTACTAGTTTTAATGTCCCAAACTTTATGCTGGAGTTTTTTTATTTCTGCCTTATTTTTGATAACCCCTGGAAGCTCTGGTGTAAGATTACCTAATGAAAGAGGAGGCAGTGTATTTGAAGAGCCTCCTTTAGTTATTGCGGGAACTATCTTCGGAGGCTTAAGCATATCAGGGCGAAAGAATTTATTTTTCTCTCCATTTTTTACACCAACACGTTTAAGTTTTTCTATTTCTTCTGGCTTAATTATTTCAATGCGGTCTATTTTCACATGCCCTTTTGAAAGATTAAATTTATCCTGACGAAATAGAGCAGTTTCTAAATTACTTTTTTTTACATAGAAAAGAATCACCAGATGAAAAAAAATGGCGATGGCTAAAGATATTGGAAATGACAACTTGAATCTTGAAACTCTGATCATTTCAGTATGATACATTGCAGAGGATGAAAAACCCAGGAATTTTTGCCTATTGTTGACCCGTTCATATAGCAAGGTACACTTACAATAGCGCTAATTCTAAATTGCCCCTAGCGCCACCTAAACTTTGCAAGGATTGCAAAAAATGAAGATGTTTACAAAATTACTAGAAAGCAAAAGAAATATTGCAGGCTTGCTCTTGCTAGCAGGATTAGTTTTTACTACATATAGTATTCAAGAAAACTCAATGCGCATAAAGCGGCTTACAAATTTTGAAAGTGGAATGCAAACTTGCTTTGCTAGAGTTAATCAAACTTACACTGCTAAAATATTAGAAGACACCGCATCTAACTACCTAAGCTCAAATTTTCAAAACCTAACAGAAGAATGTTTCGCAGAAGGAATTTTAAACGTTGAGGACAGTTTTAAAACAGAACTCTCAATAGCTGCAAAAAAATTAAGTACCTTAGCATCCAATGTTCACTGGTTCCATGAAGATATTCTAGCTCCTGCAGGAGTTCGTAATATTGCTGGAACGAATGAGCCCAAAGATATTAGCAGCCGATTTGAAAAAATTGAAATGACTAAAGATGAAATATTAGAATCAAGTGAGCAATTAAAAAATGTAATATCAGATTCATTAAATAAAGAAAAATCTTTTTTCTATGTATCAGCTATATTATTAGTATTAGTCATGCTGTCTGAATTTATGAGTACAACCCGACGCAGGCTTTCTAATCAAGCTCGAGAATTAGAAGCAAAAGCAGAGCTTTTGGATAATGGAGGAGCTGTTAGTGTAAAGGTCGGTGAAATTATCCGAACTGCACTTGAGCAAAATGATTTAATAAATTGTTCTAAATTGTTTACAAATTTTCATGCTCAATCATCTTTTGACAAAAATATAAAAAATAAAACCAAATTTTCTTTAGAGAATCTAATTACTCCCATTGGTTCTCAAAGTGCTGCAGCAGTAAATGAGAAGATTGATAAGATATGGAATAATGATACTATTGGAGTAATGGTAGATAACGATGAAAGCAATGATTTGAGAAAAAATCCAATAGAACAGGAAAATATAGAACTAATAAACCTTGAGAAAATGAATTCAAGAGTTGTTGATTTGTTAGCTGAAAAGTTTTTTTCTCGTGGAATTAAGCTTGATGTTAAAATTGCAGAAAATATTTCTGTTAAGGCCCGTAGCGAAGAATTAGAACAAATTCTTTATCACTTAATGAACTATGCAATTAATTCGACTCATTCTGAATCTGGAGAAAAAAATATTTCTATTTTTGCTCATAAAATGGGAGACATCATTACTTATGATCTCATTCATTCTGGAATGGGGTTTGAGGAAGAAATTTTAATGAAAAGAGTTGGGCTAGGAAATAGTAACAAATCATTAGATGTTGATTTGTTAATTTGCAATAGTCTATTAGAGGAAATTCAGGCAAAAACTCAATTAGATAATAAACTTAATCAAAATGGCGATATTATTGGCGGAAGAATTAAGATTATTTTTAAGGGTGGAATTTCAATTGAAAATTCTAGACTTGTCGATTTAAAAGTTGGAAGTAAGAAAGAAATATTGGCAAGTTTTAACTCGAGCAGTGTTATTTAAAAGCTTTATTTAGAGATTTGCGTTCTAAGAAGTTTTGAGATCAAATCTTCTGTTTGTTTTAAAAGTTGAAATTTTGAGTTTTTAATTTTCTCCACATTTGTTGTCACATTTTCCAACTCTTTTAAGCCAGGTATTTGTAAATTAACCAAAATATCTGCAACCTTAACACCTAAAGCATTTTGCAAAATAAATTTAATAAAATGAAGCATAATCGGATTTGAGTGGAGATGAACAATTTCCGTTTCTTGATACTTAAAAATAAGAACAGAATCATCTGTTTCGGTCTTGAGCTGAATAGAGGTAAGAGGTAATTGAAGTTCTTGATGAGTTTTGATCTTATAATTAATATAGACTTCTGGATTGTTGGGATAAATGGGATTGGTTTTTAGCTGTACCAAAGCCTCGCTAATCATTGGATTGTCGAAATTATAGGCATTAGGCTTTCCAGATTCAAAATCTAATAGGGTTGACTGCACTTGCAGTTTAAAATGGGAGAGAAGGCCCAATAGGTGCCAAGGATAGCTTTCAGAATACTGTTCAAATGATGATTTAACACTTTCAAATTTCTCTTCGCACTCAATTGGGTGGAATAATTTTAATTCACGGGCATCGATATCTAAAAGCTGAAAATGATTTTTTATCGCTTCAGGCATAAGTATAGTTTGGGTAAAAAAGCTTGGAATTAATAGAGCTTTTAGTTTTGCCTTTAGTTTTGCAGGCCCATCACTTAATTGAAGTTGAACAATCTGATGGCCAAGAGTTGAAGTAAAAAACTCTCTAAAAACATTGAGATTAATAATCTGACTTTTTGGTATTAAGCCAAAATAGTGAAAGAAGGCATTTCCGTATTGCTCAACTTTTGCCCGATAACTATCAGTAGTTGTAAGTTCAAGTTTTACATTCATCATATCGGTTTGATTTATAATCAGTAACAATGGAAATTGTTTTTCAGGCCCTGAGTGAAGCCCAAGAAGTTCAGAGGCTAGATTTTTTTTAACTGTTAAGTAATCTTCTTGAGAAATAGACTCAATATGGAAATATGATTCCAGTGAAGTGCAAGACTTTGTTAAGTTTTTAAAGAAACTTGGATGAGGCAAATGCCCACTTTCTTTATTCGATACAGAAGAGACTAATTTACCATGAACAATCGCATCTTGATGAAATTCAAAACTTAAGTCTTCTTCAATTTCATTTATATAAAGGGGAGTCGTAATAGCACTTTTCTTACGGATAAATTCTTGAAGTTCTTCAACGAGTTTATTGAATTTATTAAAACGTGACAGAGTTCCTTTAAATTCAAAAGAAAGACATGATTCTTTTATCTTTTTGTGCTCTACAAGCATGTTTTTATTTTTGTTAACAACTACTACTCGCTTGGTAAGGACGTAAATATATTGAGCAATTTCGCCCTTTCCTTTTAAGTATTCAAGGTTGAAGCATGCTTCGAGTTTAAAATCTTTTAAAAGTTGCTCAACTCGCTCGCTATGACTAGGTACAAATAATTTTTGATTACTGAAGACCAGAACAATCCCGTCTTTAGTAAGAATATTTTTCTGAGCTTGGATTTGCCCAATGAGAAAATGATGGGGATTCGTTTTGGGCAACTCAGTTAAGTTGAGAACAACTCGATGATAGAGAGTTTCTTTAGTGCTGGGATTATCTAGGTTAAAAAAAGAAGCCTGATGCTCTATAATTTCATCTGGAGCATTCTGGTATTTCTCTCGCATTATTTTGCAAATGAAAGGGATGATTTCATATTTATGTTCTACTGCAACTTTTGTGAGAAAACTTAAAAACTGCAGTTCCTGACAAATTTTTAAAAATTGACCATCGATAAATTCAAGTCCTTCAAATTCAGGACAAATCAGATTATTCCATTGCGATATTTTAATATTAGTTTCTTGGGCCAGCCAATGAGAGAGGGCAAATGAAGAAACATTATTTCCTTGGAATCGGGTATTTATTGTTTTTGGGAGTAAACAAATTTTTTGATTGTTAATGGGTTTAGTTTTTCCTATAGAAGATAGCCATGTCGGAAATTTTATCAAGAGCTCATTGACCATTAAACCAAAAGAGAGGTGAGAAAGTGAGTGAGAGTAGTTTCGAATGGAATAAATTTTGTCATCTTTTGGTGTAGAAATTAATTTTATGAGTTCAGTTAGGGTAACATTTTCAAATGCATCTTTGAGTTTTTGTAATGATTCTTTATAGTCACTTGTCGGGCGGTACCAGCTAAATTGATTAATTTGCAAGGCTTCACAAAAAAGTTCTGTCGAGCTGTCTTTTTTGAAAATTTTACCCAGAAAAGAAAGTGGATTTAAGAGGACGTCTTCGTTGATTACTAAATTTTGTTCCTTAGAAAGATCTAAAATAAACTTTATTCTAAACAAGTAAATAGCAACTGCTCTAAAACAGTGAATGCGAATAAAGTCATCTATATTTTTTTTAAGGGGAGAATTCTCATCTTGTAAGTGAAGCCAAAAATCATTTTGCTGAGTCAGTAAGGATTTATCGAGTTTAGTATAGTCTGCAAAATGGAGAAATTCATTATAGGTTTGCAGTTTCATAGATTTATTTGTCGAGCAGGATTTTTTAAAAAGTGATAGTGCATCAATTAAAAGATTGCTGAGGCAATTTTTAATAATGATTGATGAAGGAGTAATAAGACCTTCACCTGTCCAGCCTGGAATGAAAAATTCGGATGGATTAAAAGCTCCGGTACTAGATGTGACAATACTCTCACCCTGAACATCTTTTGATGAAGGCGACAGCGAACTATTAAGGCTCGATGGCCAGAAGTTTGGTTTGCTACTTCCGTTATGATTCAACTTTTAATCCTTAAAAAGACCAACTAAAACAATAGATTTATGAGGGTAAAATAGTGACGTAGGACACGAGCGAAGTCACTCGAAAAAAATAACTTTTTTAGCTTTTTTATAACGCAAGTGATAGTAATTATTATGTTCTAATAAAACGCTAAAGTACTGATATGTTTGAGACGATAAGAGCTAAAGTAGCGCAATTGAGCGATTTTTTTTTTTGACAATTTTAGGGGTACTTATGACAGATATTTTTGATGAAGTTGATGATATTATGAGTGATATTGACTCGGAGACAACTGAAATAAGTGCATCAAGTGATGAAGAGAGCAATTTTAATGAAACGGAGCTTCAAGACATTATGTCCGAGATAGAAAATCTTGAAAAAGATTTTGACTTATTGCCCACTGAAACTGCAGTGCCTAAAGATACCCTTCAGCAAGAAATAGATCGCGAAATGGAGATGTCAACTCAAGCAGAAGCTGAGCCAGTAGTTGAAACTCCAACCGAGCCAGTTTTTGAAGAAGAAGCAGTAGCTGAAACTCCAAAAGTTTTACCATTTGATAGAAAAGTAGTTGCAGAGACAAGTGTTGCTGTTGCTCCATCAAAAAATTCAGAGATTTCTTTTGAGGCCACTGGTCAGATGAATCTTAATTTAGCTTTTAAAATCGGTGATGAAACAGCAAAATTAACTATTGATCCATTGAGTGGATTATTGGTTACCTTGGATGGTGTTGAACTTTGTATTAATCAAGATGTTGGTTGTTCTGTTACTATGAGTAATGGAGTGAAGTTCACAATTCCTTTGACGTCTTCTGAAGCCAGCACTAAAAAGAAATCAGCATAACTTAATTTCTAGGAGAGACCTGTGAGTCTAAAAATCCTTGGAGGATTTGCTCGTGGTCAACATCTTTTAGTTCCAAAGGGCGATACAATCCGACCCACTTCAGTCATGTTGCGCAGGAGAATTTTTGATTCCTTTCAAAGATTAGATGATTTTGTTTTTGTCGATCTTTGTGCAGGAACTGGCGCCATGGGATTTGAAGCTTGGTCTAGAGGAGCTAAGAGCATTTATCTAAATGAATTGAGTCGTCACGTTTTAAAATACTTGGAAGAAAATCGTGAGAATTTACTTGTAAAAAATTCTAATAATAAAAGTAGTGAAATTTTGTGTAGTAATGAGCCTGCTGAAAAATTTATACAAAAATTTAAAACTATTTATGCCAATTTTTCAGAAGAGCAAAAAAGAGAAACTATTATTTTCTTAGATCCTCCCTATGCAATGAAGTCAATTTATTTTGATGTAATTAAGGTTCTCAAAATTAAAGAAGGTAAAGAGCCTTGGTATTTTGGTCAACTTTGGATTGAATCTGATCCACAAAAGGGCGTTGCTAGTTCAACTTGGGATGACTATAAACTTTCTTCCTATAAAATTTTTGAACAAGGTGAAAGCTACATCTATGTGACAATTTTTCCCCAATCTTAGAATTTATGATCTAAGATTTAGGTAATAGTTTACTCACGGAGAGAATATGGAGCTGAGTTCGAGGGTTAAAGGAATAGCTGAAAGTGTGACACTAAAGTTAAATTCGAAAGCAATGGAATTAGCTGAAAGTGGAAAGCAGGTTTATAATTTGACTGCTGGTCAACTTCCTTTTCGTCCTCCACAAGATTTTATTGAGGCGATTAGGTCTGAGTTGGATTTTTTAAAATCCTATCAATACAGCCCCGTTTCTGGATTTGTTGAACTAAGAAAAAAAATTATCAAACATATAGAGCAAACTCGCGGTGTAAGTTTTACTAATTTAGGTGAAGAGTTTGATTGCGTGGTTTCCAATGGGGCTAAGCATGCGATCTCAAATATTTTAGGGGCGCTCATTGATCCAGGTGATGAAGCTATAATCATCTCTCCTTATTGGATTTCTTATCCAGAAATGATTAAGTTTTGCAGAGGTGTTCCTATAGAGGTTAAATCTTCTATCTTTGATGTCTTTACTCCACACATTAGTGATATAAGAAAAGCGATATCAGAAAAAACAAAAGTGATTATTATAAATAGCCCAAACAATCCTGCAGGCATTCATTATTCTGATGAATGGATGCAAGAGTTTGCTGAACTTCTAGAAGAGAATACTCATGTAAATGTTATCAGCGATGAAATTTATTTTGAAGTTTGTTATTATGACCCAAAGCCTAGCTATTTTTATCAAAAAAAACCAGAATTATTAAAGCGAACGATTATTGTCGACGGTATTTCTAAAGCATTTGCTAGCACCGGACTTCGTATTGGTTATTGTGTGGGGCCTAAAAATATTTGTAAGGGAATTGAAAATCTTCAAGGGCAGTTGACTTCAAGTGCAAATTCACTCATTCAACGAGCAATGATGAATTATGATTTTTCGAGTTCATCTCAATTTCTTATTCCAGTAAAAAATCATTTACGCGATAATGCTAATGTTATTCGAGAAAAATTTAAAGAGGCTCACTTGATGAAGTGTTGGTATCAGCCTGCTTCAGCTTTTTATTTTATGATAGATTTTTCTCAGACACTGGTTTTTGAAAGATATGCCAAAAATCGAACTGATAAAACCGACTATTCTGTTTTGATATGCGAGGATATTCTGATTGAACTAGGAGTGGTCATTGTTCCTGGAAGTGATTTTGGGATGACTAATTCTGCACGCTTAAGTTTAGTCCTTCATAAAGAAGCCTTTTTAGAGGCCATGGATAAATTGGTTAATTTTCTTAATGGTGGATCACTCAAAACTTATTTAAACTAGGGGGATTTTTCCCCTGATACCAAGACTAAAATACTTTGGGCATAATAGGAGTAAGGGGTTTTTTCCTATGCTCAAATTTAGTTTGACACTACTAATTTCTATTATCCTAATTTCTTGTGGGAAAAATACTGACGAGAAAACTGCCGATGCGATTTTAAGTGCAAATATCTCTTTAAGTAAAGGTGACTGCTCGAGCGCTATCAATATTCTGGAAGCCAATGGTAGAGTTAATGATAATGCTACTTATCTAAAAACTTTATCATCTGCTTATGCCTGTCGCGCTGGTTTTTCAACTTTAACTTTATTCACGACTGATCTTTCTAAAATTGTAAGTTTGGCCGCTACTGGTCCCCTTAACGGATTGGCAACTTTTACGACCTCTCCAGTTGGAACACTTTATCCTTTGCAGAATGAGTCCACATTTATGGACATGCAAACCGCCATAAATATTTTACTTTATGCAGGAGGAATTTCTTCAAACACCAATCCATCAGCTGCTGAACGAGCAAAGTATTTCTCCAGTGCAGATGCTGGTGATATAAATGCTCAACTTCTCTATTTAATGCTCGCTCAGCTTGGAAAATTTATGTACGTCTATGGAGACTCAAATGCTGCTGGAGTAAAGGGTGGTGGAACTGCTAGTAATCGCTGTTTTACCAGCTATGGAAATACTTCAGCAGCTATCAAAGCTGCTATCTCCGCTTCGAGTGGAACTTGTAATTCAGTGAACTCTTCTCATGCCCAATTAATCGCAGGTGTTGATACAGCGACTTCGTCCACAAGAAAAACGAGATTATGCCATGGGGTAGTTTTATTAAATGGAGTTTTAGAGATTCTTCCCAATGTCGTTGCATCTCTTTTTACCAATACTGCTGATGCGGCTGCGGTAAATACAGCAATTTCTGATTTTAATAATGCAAAGGATACCCTCGCCGCTTTAGATAGCTCGATTGGTATAGTCTTGACCACAGTTAGCCAGAACTATTGTGAGGATAATACAACAGTTCCTCTTAAAGATATTGAATCTTATTACGCTGGAATTTTTGAGTCAGTATTTAAATGATAATAAAAATTGCATTAATTAATCTTTTTTTTCTCTTTTCATTAAATCTTTATTCAAAGGAAGCGTCTTATGTTGCAAGAAGCCCAAGAGGACTTCTTATGGGGGATGCTTACACTGCCATTGCCGATGATGAATACACACTTTTTTACAATCCTGCAACATTAGGAAGAAATAAAGGAGTGAGTTTTACTCCGCTGGATCCAACATTCGCAGTAACAAATTTTTATAGTGAACAAAGTCGATTTACAAATTTTCCCTCTAAAAGTCCGACAGGAATAGCAAATAAAATTATGGATTTTCCCCTTTATTTGCAAGCATCTGCATTTCCAAATTTAAAGATGGGACAATTTGGATTAACCATGTTCCTCAATAGTAAAACAAGTATGGTTTTGCGAAATGCCACGCATCCCATGTTGGATATCAATTATAATTATGATCGCGGGTTTATCACAGGATTTGCCTATAATGTTGGTATTGGTGCAGCCACATCCAAAGGTAGAAAGGGAGCTAAAGCTCAAACATCGGCCGGAGAAAGACTTTCAATAGGAGTAGCATTAAAGCATATGAATCGTCAGTCCATTGATGGCCAGTTTGATTTATTTGGTACTTCTTTGTTAGGAAAAATTTCAAATGGAGGAATTAATAATGCAACTGATTTAAAAAATGCATTAGGCTCTTCGACTGGATCGGCTTGGGGATACGATTTGGGTGTGGAGTATGCTCGCTCGTCTGGAAACTCATTATTTACTGCCGGCTATTCTTTATTAGATATCGGAGGAACTAGATTTAAACTTTCAGAGGGAACTCAATCTCTACAGATTCAAAAGATGACAGCAAATACCGGAGTTGGTTTTAAGCAAGATTTTGGAATTTTTGATTATACTCTCTCTGCCGATCTTCACCCCTTACTAGGCCCTGTGGATTTTACTCGCCAAATGCATTTTGGTGCAGAGTTTTCATTACCCTTTATTTCTTTGATGACTGGATGGAGTGAGGGATATCTCTCTTATGGAGCTTCAGTAAAGCTTTGGCCATTTAAAATCACCACCGGATTTTATGGAGTAGAAGTTGGGGCTCACTATAAAGAAATGCAAGCTAAAAGATTCCTTCTTTATTTAAGTCTTTTCGACTTTTCAATCGATCTCTAGTTCTCTACAATTTTTAACAAGAACTCAAATAATACATTGGTATTACCTGATTCTGTTTGTCGGAAATCAACCTTGGAGGTTTTGTTGAAAAAGACTTTTGTCCTAGACACCAACGTTCTACTTTTTGATCCAACTGCATTCAGAAAATTTGGAAAAAATATTGTATTCATACCATTGATTGTAATCGAAGAAATTGATCGATTCAAAAAAGATCAAAACGAAAATGGTCGCAACGCTCGAAATTTTTCTCGCTATATAGACGACCTGCGATCAATTGGATCACTAGCTCAGGGTGTAGTAATGGAGAGTGGGGGCACACTCATTATTTCCGTAGACAGATATGTTGATGCCAAAGATCTTCCGATTGATGTCACAAAAAATGATAACCTAATCTTATCTTCAGCACTTAGTTTAAAACTCGCTGGAGATGATGTCTTACTAGTAACTAAAGATATTAATCTTCGTTTAAAAGCAGATATTCTAGGTATTCCTGCTGACGATTACGGACAAGTGGATGTCACTCTCGATGAACTTTATTCGGGACAAAGAATTTTTGAAATTTCTGGAGAGAGACTTAAAGAATATGAAGCCAATCGTTTTTTACTCCTAGATGAAGAAGAACAAATAGGGGTTTTTGCCAATGAGTATTTTATTCTTCAAGAGTTTCATAATCCAAGACGAAGATTGCTTGGGCGTTTTCACCAGGGCAAAAAAGGAATTGTGCCACTTATTTCTTTGCGTGAAGGTATTTGGGGAATTTATCCAAAAAATGTTGAGCAACAATTTGCTCTCGATGCACTCCTCAATGATGAGATTGCGCTTGTTTCATTAGTTGGTAAGGCAGGCACTGGAAAAACGCTTTTAGCCATTGCTGCTGGGTTAGAAAAGACAATTGCTCAAGGCAAATATTCTCGTCTGCTTGTGTCTCGACCAATTCAACCAATGGGGCGGGATTTAGGATTTTTGCCAGGAGATGTAAATGAAAAACTTGCACCTTGGATGCAGCCCATTTTTGATAATATGGATTTTCTTTTCAATCAAAATAGAAAGCAAGCAGGAACTTCTTATGAAGAATTAATCAATCAAGGAATGTTGCATGTCGAACCACTTACTTATATTCGTGGTCGTTCAATTCCAGGCCAATACCTCATTGTCGATGAAGCTCAAAACTTATCTCCTCATGAAGTGAAAACCATCGTTACTCGCGCGGGCGAGGGAACAAAAATTGTTTTAACTGGTGACTGTCAACAGATTGATAGTCCGTATTTGGATGAAACAAATAATGGACTTGCTTATGTTGTCGATAGATTAAAAACTGAAGATATCATTGGTCACACAACACTTCGAATCGGAGAGCGATCACCACTTTCTGAAGTTGCTTCAAAGTTATTATAGAATGATTAAAAATGATCCACGCTTACAACGAAAATATTTACGTGCTCCCTTAAAATCAGTGTGCTTATACGTTGATGGCGAGCATGTATTTAGATCGAGAGTTCTCAATATTTCTGAGGGAGGAATTTTACTTTCAGATCTTCCTCATATTCCAGAAATAAATTCGCTTCCACTTGCTATTGATTTATTACAATTTCCTAGGCTGCAAAATTTAAGTTTAGATGAATTAAAATTGCTTAAAACCTCAGAATTTCCAAGAACGATTATTAAAACTAAAGCGGCAATGGTGAGAACTTATGAAGGGCATAGTAATGTCGATAAAATTTTTATTAATTATATTGGCTGTAAATTTTATAACCCAGATGTTGATTTTAAAGTTGAGGTATTTAAGTACGTTGAAACTTTTGCTAAAAATACCATCTACTTGCTAAGTTTATTCGAATCACTTTCTAATCGCACAGAGCAATTAGAACTTTTAAGAACAGTTGCTAATCTATTGGGTTATGATCGTCGAATGAAAATCCCCTTGCTTCGGGCCAAGGTGCTCCACGACTACCAGAGTTTAGAGAGTCTTTAAAAAAGACGCATAAAAAATGAATTTAACAGGGTTGTAATTTTAACAAATTATTACCAATATTTTTTAAAAATCAGTTATTCTTTAGTAATGAAATTAATAATCATATTTTTACTTCTTGCTTCAGCTAATGCATTTGGAGATGCGAAGTTGCCTGCGCAGCTTTCGTTTTGTATAGGCTCTGTTTCAACTAACTACAGCGAAACAGCAAGCAAGTTGGTTGCCACTGACGGAACAACTGGCACAACAGTCACACCATATTCTGGAACGGCTTCCTCTATGCCCATTGATGTTGAATTTGAATATTTTTCTAATTTAAAAAAATCTTATTTTCTAAAAGGGGGTGGCCCAGTTATGGCATCTACTCCTGACCGCTACTTTTATTTTGCAACTGGTATCAATTTTTACTTTTCCCCGATAGGCTCTCCTACTTATGTCTCTGATGAAAGAATAGAAATTAAATTGGCGCCAAAGTTTAGGTATTATGCCGGCCCAAATATTGGAGCGTCTTATTTGATTTACAATACTAAATCCCAAATAAAAAATGACATGATTGTTGAATTAGGTCTACAAGGTGGAGCAATTTACTCTATCAATTCAAAGTGGGGAGTAAAAGCAGAAGGAGCTTTTAGTCGTGGTATTGGAGCACTTTTGTCTTCTATGACAATGAAAATTCTTCTGGGAACAACCTATAATTTAAATTTTTAGCTTTCTAAAAATCTACCCTAAAAAATTATAATATTTTGAATTATTTATCCGATGAAGATTCGGGAGTAATTTTATGAAGTGCCAATCTAATAGCAAATTAATTTTTTTTCTTACATTAATTACTATTATGTCTGCAAATATTTTTGCAGACGAAATTAAAATTGCCTCCGACCCTACAGATGCCAATATTTTTATACGCGACCTCGGCGGAATGACCAATAGTAAAATTGGCAAAACTCCCTACACTGGAAATCTGCAAGATTTAGCAAGCAGTTATTCTAAGTCTGGTTTTTTTATAGTGGTTATTGAGAAGACTGGTTATGTTTCCCAATCAATCGTTTTGTCGGATTTGCTCAAGAGCGATCTTGCGTTGACAATTAATTTAGAGTCATCACAAGATTTTACAAAGTATAAAGTAGTTGATCAATCAATTAATGAACTTTTTGAAGCTCAAAGATTTATACGTTCTCAGCTTTATGATGAAGCCATTGAAAAATTAAAAAAACTTGAGGCAGATGAAAAAAACTTATCAATTATTCCTGAAATGATTGCGAGTACCTATTATTTAAAAAAAGATATGAAAAGTGCACTGGGTTGGTATCGAAAAGCTTACAGAGTAAATCCTGATAACAAAGATGCTTTCACGATGAAAACCTATCTAGAAAAATCAATGGTGAGTGATAATGCAAAGGCAAAATAGTTATTATCCATTCAAAATACTAATCATCGCATTATCACTTTTGAGCATAATCTCCTCAGTGAGTTTTGCAAAAAGTTTTGGTGATGAATATGAAGGGATGTCTCCACTTGAATGGCAAATAGTAAGATTGCAAGAGACTATTGAGAAAAAAATAGTCAAATCTCTTAAACCAGTTATTAAAGAAGATGAATACATAGTTGAAGTTAAAATTGGCGTAGATAAAGAAGCAGTAGAAAATCCTACGAGTAAAAAGATTACCAAAACTAAGCAATCATCTAAAGTTAAATTTACTACAAGTGAAGCTAGTAAAGACGGAGAAGAGTACGTCATTTTCAGTAAGCTTGGTTTAGAGGCGCCTGTATTTGGTGACGAACCGGTTGAGATTCAAAATTCAGAAGTTGAACTAGCTCAAAAAGCCTATATAGAGATGAGTGATAGATACAATCTGTTTAAGTATTTAAAGACAATCGACGTCAATTTAACTTTTGACAGTGGACTTTCAGAAAATGCAAAGGGTGTAATTAGAAAAGTTGTTCAAGGCCTAAGTTTTAATATTAATGAGGTTGTTCCGCAAATCAATTTACAATTTCTCGATCTAAAGGCTAACCAGATAAAGTCCAATCCAGAAGCTGCCCTTGCAGCTGCATCAGTGGGAGGAGGAGGCAATGGGCAGTCTAAAATGGATGGAATTCTTAAGCAACAAAATGAAAAAAAAATTGTACCTAAATGGTATGAAAACTTTAAAAATTTGGATGTGATGCTGGGGCTTGTTTTATCGGCAATTATTCTTGCCATAGCTTTAGTTATCATTTCTAAAAACTTTCACAGCAGTAGTGATAATAAACAAGAAGAAAGTGGAAGTAATTCTGTTCAAGAAAATGCTCCCGATAATGTTGCTGAAAATGAAGATACAGGCGAAGGTGAGGACGATATGATTTATGATTTAACCAAAACTGACCTTGTGACAACTAAAATTACAGATGGTCTTGAAAGATTTAGAAAAGCTAATCTGAATCATTATAACGATACAATTTTAATGATTAAAAATTGGATCAAGACAGGTGGTGAGCAGGAAGTTAAAGCTCTAAGTGCCCTTGTTCTGATTTTAACAGATACTGAGTTAGCAAAAATCTTTAACTCTTTATCAATTGATGAGAGATCTCAATGGAAATCTTTATTGCATTCAGAGATGAGCAAAGAAGAGATTTCAAAAGCCTTTACATTCATAAGTAATAAAATTATTGAAATGATGATGGTTCCCTCGCTTATTAATGATTTTGAGATCTGTGATCTACTACTTGATGTTTCTCCAAGTCTTGCAATTAAATTTGCACAAAAAAATATGGAACTTGGAATTTTATTTGTGAATGTACTTTCTGCCAATGTGATTGGTGAAATGTTTAAGATAATGCCAGCTGAGTTAGTGGAAGAATTAATTGACCAAGGAGCCGATTTCAAAACAGAGCAAATACAACAACTATTACCTTCTCTAAAAGAGCAGTTGGTAGAGGTTCAATCTAAGCGGGAAAAACCTCCATTCTTAAAACGAATTCTTGATATATTACCGAGTGCTCGGCCAGAAATCGAGACAAAACTTTATTCAACGTTACTAAAACATTTTACTGAAGATGAAGTTAAAATCACTGCTTTAAAGATGTTTCCGCGTTTTTTAATACCACAAATACCAGATACAGTCTTTAAACAAGTTGTAGCTATGATGCCGCTTGATGTTCAGATTCAATATTTTGCTTCACTCGATAATGATAAGCGAGATATAAGCCTTGATCGATTTGCTGTAAAAGGATCTAAGGCAAGAGAGATGGTGGAAGTTGAATTGATGATGATTACTAAAAATGAAGTTGTCCTAAAAAAGCTACAAAAAGATAAAAAAGAAATTCTTGATCAAGAATTTGTTTCCAATGTTAGAAAACTAATTTTTAGCGATATGGAAATGCAAAGAGAAGTTATTGATCAACTTGAAAATTGGCTAAGTCAGATGAAAAATCAAAATGAAATTGGTATGGCCGTTGATAGCATAAAAATTTCTGCATAGAAAAGGAAATAGGAAAATGAATTTTTTTTCGATTGCTAGTTTAATATTTATTCTTGGTGTCGTTCTCGCTGGGATTGTAACAACTATTACCCCTAAAGAATATCATATGTTTGCGGATTTGCCCGCAATCTTTCTTGTCCTTGGAGGAACTTTTGGGGCAGCAGCGATAACTGTTCAAATTAACCGTGTAGGACTTTTACTGAAAGCTTTTTTTCTAAGATTATTATCCGGAAAAAGGATTCACTACAAAAATATAATTAAAGAAATCATGGAAATGGCAGAGGACTATCGTGGAGGGGCAAGTATTGCTTCTCTAAAAGCAAAAACAAAAGAAGCATTTATCATCGAAGGCCTTCAGATGATAGAAGACAATATTATTAAAGGGGATGAGCTCTTTGATTTACTCGAAGAACGTGTTGAAAATATGTATTTGCACTATTCTGAAGAATCAACTCGATTTAAAAATTTAGGGAAATATCCTCCAGCTTTTGGGCTTATGGGAACTGTACTTGGAATGATCGCACTTCTGTCGAACTTGGGAGGAGCCGATGCCATGAAGATGATTGGACCAGCAATGGGAACTTGTTTGGTAGCTACTTTTTTTGGAATTGTTACGGCCAATGTTTTTATTCTGCCAATCGGTGATAGCTTAGCTGATAATGCCAAAGAGATTAATTTGAAAAATAAAATTATCATTGAAGGGTTAAGATTACTCTCTACTAAAACAAACCCTATCATTGTTGCAGAAAGGTTAAATTCCTTTTTACTTCCCAATGAACGCCTTGATTGGAAAAAAGTAAGTGGCAAAAAAGGTTAATAATTATGTCTCATGGTGATTCAAATATTTCTGTCGGTGAGGGGCGAAAAAAGAAAAAAGCCCATTCTCGACATGAAGAGGCTCATGAAGGCGAAGGTCCTTGGATTGTTTCTTATGCTGATATGATGACTTTGCTTTTTTGTTTTTTCGTCATCATGACTTCTTTTGCAAATTTTGATCCTGTGGTTGTAGCAAAAAAAAGTGCTCAAGTGGCAGAGCATTTTGTCCCTGGCAAGGCGGAGGCTGAGAAAAAGCAACTTGAAGGTTTGGCCATAGAAATCGGTGGATCTCCCAATTTAAAAGGATTAGCAAAAGCAGAAGTAAAAGACAGTGCTTTGCAAATTACATTTCAATCTTCCATCATGTTTAATCGAGGAGAGGTTGAATTAAGAAGTGATTTTATTAAAAACCTTGACGCGATGATTGGTCTTATAAAAAGTAAAAATCCAGATTATCGTATAATGATTGAGGGGCATACAGACGATTCTCCAGTTTCCCCAGATGCTATTTATAGATCAAATTGGGAAATCTCTTCAGCAAGGGCAGCTTCTGTTGTTGAGAGATTTGAATACTATGGATTTAAGGGAAAGCAACTTGTCTCGATTGGCTACGGTGATACAAGGCCTGTTGTTGAAAATGAAGATAGCAAAGGTGTCAGTATCCAAGAAAATAGAGCACTCAATCGTCGCGTAGTCATAAAGGTCTTGAAGCCATTAAAAAGTTCCAAAATTAAGTCACTTGGAATTGATACATTTTTTGAAGATTCAGAGTTGTTAAATAAGCAATGAAGATATTATTTATCATACCAATTCTTTTATTTACATTGAGTTTGCACTCCGAGGACAAAAAGCCTGAGATGAATGAAAATGCAGAAGAATTTCATAAAACAAAATTGATTCAAGTAGATTCATTTGAAATTCCTAAAGAGCTAAAAGCAATAGAAGATCAAATCTCACAAAATGTTATAGATGCCATCATTTTGGATGGAAGCCATTCGGTTGTTTATTCTCAAAAAAGAGAAGAAGGCTATAATAAAAACTTTAAAAATTTTTATGGCTTAAAAGTATCAATTTTTCCAATCGCCGGAAAAGATGATTCGTTTTCTTTAAAATTATTTTACTATAATTGGACTACTAATAAATATGATAAAACAGTTGTTAATGCTATTAGTAAGTATAATGTTTTAAATGAACTAAGATTTAGTCTTTTTGAACTTTTTAAAGGCAAGGTCTTTGTTCGTGAAAATAAAGATGAGCTTGAACGAAAGAACTTTGAGCGGATTCAAATTGTACGAAAAATGATTGAAGAGCAAAAAAAAAGAGAAAAGAAATCAAAGGATAGACAAAAAAAAAAATCACTAGTTGAGCCTTCTAAAGTCTCTGATGTTGAGAGTGAACCTCCTGCTAAGAAGTTAAAACGAGAGAAAAAAGAATTAGAAAAAAAAGATAAGAACAAGCAAAACAGTTTTGAAGATGATTTGAAACCTTTAGTGAATGAAAATAAAAGCCCGTCAAAAAATAATGAATCTGATTCAGCAGAAGCAGATAAAGAATTTAATAAAAACCAGTCGGTACAAGCGTTGGCAAATCCCAAAAATACAAATCGTGTTGATAGGAAAAAAGTAGAAAATGGGGCAAGTGAGCAAGCCTTAAATATTTCTCAGCTCAGCAATGACCTCGATAATAAAATTAATGAAAAAGTGACACCCTCGGTAAAAAGTTTCAATTTTCAATTTGGGTTTAAGAAAGAAAGTGCAAATACTGTTGGATTATTAAGTGCTCGCACAAACATTTCTAGCTTTGTTCTAGGGGCCAATGGTAAATCAGAATACCTGACAAAAACACCTTGGGGCTGGATGATTAAAATGCTTGCAGGAATAGCACTTAAAAAGGATAAGTTTCAATTTCCAATGGCGAGGCACATTGAAGCAGATCTTTATACAAGACTAGTTCCACGCTTAACTCTTTATTCTGGAATTGAATTTTCTTCGCTCCATTTTGTTAATTTACCAACAGCAGGCGTAGGTCTCAATGTTTTTGAAAATGATATTCTCTACGCTAAAGCTGGAGGAACTCTTAATGGCTCACTCAATAAAAGACAAATGGGACTAAGCTTAGAAGTTTTAAAATCTTTAGTTCAGAAATCTAACTTCAATCAAGCGATAAGTGTGCAAAAAACGACGATAATTTTCAATACTCAAATTACCGATGAACATGGTTTGGTTATGTCTTATTTCTCCTCCCGTATCAGTGGCCGCATTTTAGGGAATGCAACTGGTGGTATGCTCGCTTACACTTACTCACTTGGGAACTAATTACCACTTTGAGCTCGATAAGGATTTTGGTGTATAATTTTCATTGAGGAAAACGATGAAAATTAATAGGCTTCAAAAAAAATTCGATTCAATCGAAAGCAATATAAAAGATTATGAGCTGCCAGTAGATGCCACATCTTTAATAAACATGATTAAGCAGCGGCCTAAAATGGGTGAAGCACCTTTATCTACTCCAACAGAGTTAAGAGAGCATAGAAGAGATATTTTAGTAAATAATATTTCAAATATTTTTAAGCGTGAAATTAATCGGGCATGCTTTAGTGATAAAAATGATATTCTTCAGCAAAGTGCTTTGACTTTAGATTATTTCTTAGGTGTCTTGAGAATGATTGGTGATTTAGACCACTATGACTCTCTAGATGAATCTCCCTGTAGTTTGTTGATTGACTGTTGTGAGCAAGACATTCTAGTGAGTTTTAATGTTGAAATTAAGCCTCACGCACAGGATGAAGCAATTGATTCGCTCTTATCTCATTTTGCTTTGAGAATTAGCAGACAATTAAACGTCTATGCTGGGAAATGTGATTTTAGAGTCATCGACAACTTGCTAATAAAATCTAAGTCATTGCAGTTTATTTTTGTTTTAAATCGCCTAGAGAAATTTACCCTAAAAGAGAAAATTGAACTTCATCGCTCAGATTCCTTGAGACGAGAAAGCAATGAGGTTATGCTAAATGATTAATGCAAAAAAAATAAATTCATTAATTCTTTTTATAAGAAAATATTTTTTATTAAAATCAAATCATGAATTTGCTCCTCCCGTCGCAATTGCAAAGCTCTCTAAAGATGCTGAAATAAAAATATGGGATGCTATAGAAAGTGATATTCGAACATTAGAGCGACAAGGACAAATTTTTCTATCTGAAACTTCTAAGGTGATCTCTTTAGAGAATCTTTTTTCACTTGAGATAGATATCAATTATAGTGAATTCAAGATAAATCATCTAGCAAATTTGAAGCAATCAGTTTCTATATTAAGCGGAGAACTTCTCATTGTTCGAAATTTTAATAATCAAGGAAAATTCATAACTAGTAAGTTAATTATGAATTTTCCTTGTTAGGTTTTTATGGATCTGCACAAGTTACATCTGTAAAGAGCTTCGCTGTATTGGTCGGACATAAAATGGTGCTATAGCAGCGGTGATTTGCCGAAAGAGCAGCATCTGCAACGTAATAGGTTCCCAAGTAATACAAGTCCTGATTATCTCCACCGACAACTTTATATAAAAGGTCACAGGCCGTAGTGTTGTTGCAAGTCTTACTGTAGATAAGTTTCAGCGAACTATTATTACCTGACATAGAAGTACTCAAGTATCCAGGGAAGCCCGCTATTGTGTTTCCATTATAAAGCGATAGTGAAGTCTTAATATTATAAGCAGAATCTGAAAGCCAGTGTGGCATTGTCCCAACATCATTATTAGGGTAGCCGCTGCTAGCAGCAGGAGTGACAGAGAGATAATTCCATACAGTTGTATTTACCAAGCTTTTGGTGATTTGTTTTGCCGTACCAACGATATTTAAATCAAACTTTTTAGTTAAACACGCATTAATACCTGCTGTTCGACTACCTGTAGTCGGTAGAGGAGACTTATCAATAAAAGCTTTCAAAGAATAACTGTAAGTGTAGGTTGAAGTTGGAATGGGTACAGTTAAAATAGGAAGGTTACTAGGAATTGAGACATAAGTTAGAGCTCCATAAGTTGGATGAGTATAAGTTCTAATGGCCGCAACTCTAAAGAAATAGTATTTCCCTTGGGTTAAATTGGGAATAACAACATTGTTTTGCAAAGCATTTGTAGAGTCTGCATAACTTAGCACTGGGCTAGCAGCAAAAGTAAAAAAGATATTATCTGTTCTTAAATCTGAATAATTAGTTGAATAATAAATTCGGTATTTAGTAATAGCACCATAGGCTGAATTATTTACTGTCATTGCAGGCCAAGTAAAAGTAGCACTTCCGGTAGTAGAAGTAAGTGCAGTAGAGGTGACATTGGTAAAAGTAGTTGTCGCAGCAATAGTTCTATTTGGTTCAATAAAACCTTTCATATGAAGATATAATTTTTCAGTAGAAGCTCTCTTGTAATTATAAAAGAGGAGAGTGTAAACAAAGGGGTTACATGTAGCCTGAATTCGACCGCCCAAGATAACGGTTTTCGTTTTTACTGCAGCATTATAAGCAGAACAATTTTGAAAGGTAGTATCTCCGCTAAATTCAACTTGTAGATTACATTTATTAACCGAGGTGCTATTAAATCCCTTATCTGCTGCCGCAATCGCAGCATTGTTTTCATCATCACCGTAAAAGCAATATCGATTGGCTCTAATAATTACACTCGAGTTTGATAAAATGACATTCCAGGTTCCTGCCACCGGTGTGGGATTCATGGCTAAAAATGATGCTTTTAGAGTTGAAGTATTGTTAACTGGAATATTGGTAATGATTTTTGTCGTTGGTTTGGTTGTCGTAATCATATGGGTATCGGCAGTTGAATAATTATTTAAGTTAATCGGCCAGCTAACTGATTGGGGAATTGGCGTAGCTGGATTGCTCCAATCTGTCACTGCTTCAGAGCTTACACCTGCAAGAACCACGACAAGCTTGGCGGGATCTATGGCCGAAAATTGCATAGCCGAAGTTTGAGAAGCAAATTGATTTAATCCAGAGCCCATATCGTAAGTAAAGCCTAAGAATGGAGAATAAACGCTAGTCGTATTAGTAAGAGGTTTATATTTTATATAAAGTTCACAAGATTTAGTCGCTAATATAGTCATATTTGTAGTGCAAGTAGGATTAGTTCCACTTGAAGATATTGTTGTTATTTCTGAGATAGGTGTCGTTGGAGAGTTAGCCCCTGAAAGGAATGAATAATTTACTTTGGTAGCCGTTGCAGTACCAATATTTGTTATTCGAAATAATTTTAGTGCATAAGCCGAGCTGCCTTTTACTGAAGCAAATGCAGCTGTTGTTGAAGTATCAACTGCAAAGAGAGGTCCATTCATGGGAACATTTATCGGTGAGTTTAAGGTATTCCAAACTCCAGAGGGAGTTTCTGTTACGGTATTATTAATAGCATTATAGACGACGTTGATATCTTGATATTCAATTTTTAGTTTTGGAGTGTTGGTCAAGGCTTCTGCATAGGCACAGACATTTTGGCTCCAAGTGTTTCCTATTTGATTATTATAATCAAGTTGGTAGCAACGAGAAAATGTTCCAGCTGCTGTTGGAGTAAACTTTAACCTTAAGAAAACTGTCTGATTTGGAGACATGCTGATGGTTGGAAATGGTTTTGTCGTCAAACCATTATAGCTATATATTGTGATTGGGGATGAGGAATTACTGGCTTCTGTAATTGTCACATTTGTCGCAGAATTTGATCCTATGTTTTTAAAAGTAAATTGAGCATAATTAGTTGAACCAACTGCAAATGTCCCCATATGAAAGACTTGATCACTACCCACAATCCCCATTGCTTTAACATGGGTCACGGCCGCTGATGAGCTGGTATAAGCATTATTAATTGAAGTAAAATAGGAAGATTCAAAATAAGCTTCTGGCGTTGAATAGCTCGCTAAGGTTTTGGTTTGAGGGTAAGTCATACTTAAATTGGGATAGGTCATTGCAGGTCTTGCAATAACGGCAGACATAGTAGGAAGTGGATCTCTTACATTAATATTAGGTGGGGCTGAAAATGATGCACTCAAATTCATATCTTTTGTTTTACTTAAATAACCAAATGGCAGCGAAATAGGATCTTCTGAATTGGCATCGCCATCATAATAATTAAAGGTAACGATCGCTGCGGTTGATGACTGTTGAACCCTAGGCCAGAGATCAGTTGTATTATTTAAACCATTACCAAATAGTCTTTCATGATTGAGAACTGCTGAATAATAAGTGCTCAATTGTCGTTGAGCATCGGAAGCTTTTATTTCTATGCCCAAAGCACAACTTTGTCCTGGGGAGAGAAACTTCGTTATATCAGGCTTATCGGTAGCTAGTGGTTTTCCAGCTGGGTAGAGAAGATTATAGCAATCTTTAGTGGATGGAAGCGGCACAGTGCCTAGAGGTATAATTCTAAATGGCCAAGTATAGTTGCCTGATTTTGGAAAAAGATTATTAGTTGCATGATGAGAGATAGCATAGATATCACCAGTACCAGCGTTTTTAAGATTTATGATTTTTGTAATGGAGTTTCCGTTTATGATGGAGGGAACTGTTTGCGTGAGAGATTCTATATAGGCTAAGTAGCCTTTTGCGATAAGTTTGGCAATTAATCGCATTTCAATCGATGAATGAAGTGAGGGCGCTCCATTATCTTCTAAGGTGCTACCGTCATCATAACTAAAAATAAATTTTTTGTATTTTCTGAGTGGATTAGAAGTATTGTCGTACATGTAATTATCTTCGATAACAGAATTGGCTTGTACCAATGGTGTTAAGGAATAATTAAAGTTACAAGTACCACCTGGAGCTATGTAACCGCATGAACTGTACTTGATTGCTTTATAGTAGAGATTTAGATCATACCCCTGTTCAGTAATTTGATGAGGAGT
>CANFNL010000013.1 GCA_947448205.1 Bacteriovoracaceae bacterium | reverse complement strand
TGTTGATCCATGCTGATCCTCGTCATTGCCATAATTTCCCCGCTTGTTTTGAAGCGTGAAATATAGATTAATAATGAGGATTTTGCGTGTTTATGACTGGCAGTGTTTAAATATCATTTGGGTGGTAGGTTTTGGCCATCATTTTCCAATAAGGTTAGAAAACTAAAAATTAAATTAAGCATTAGCGTTATTATGATTATATGCCCTCCCTTTGTTAAGAAAAAAGCATAGTTATAGATAAAAATATTCCAATTATTGGGCACCTGAACATGAGTTCATTCAAAAGGCTAGACTTTCAAAATCTGCCTCACTCCGCCCTTTTAGATTAATCCCGATCCCATATTGTAAAATGCAAAAATGTCCCCACAGCGCATCAAACATCCATATGATTTATAATTACGATTTGCATTGCGCTAGATATTTCCCTATGCTAAAAGTTCTCAAGCGATATTAAGAGTATTGCGATATAGCAGTTCTAAATTCGTCCAAGAACTCACCCCATTTACCCCGCAAGGATGATGGCGACTTTAAAAATTCAATTCAAATTGAGAGCTTCGCAAGAGGTAATCATAACTAAGCCCGGAGTAACCTACTGGGCTTTTTTTTGTCCGAAATTCTAATCATTTATAAAATGATTCATTTCAAATTAGAAACTTCCCAGGACTTAAAAGTGTAATTTGATTCATTAGAAAACCCCTCATACTAAGAGGGGTTTAAGCATTGAAAGTTTCCCAAAATGGTCTAACAAACCAAAAACTTGGGGGGGAGAAGAAATTCTCCCCTTTTTTATTTAAGTGCAAGTATCCACTTTAAGTTGATCTTAATTAGCCCGAATCAATTCACTCGCTAATCGATCTAGTGATCCAGTCCACCCCATCTTAAAACTTTCATGAAAATCATTAAACATTTTTATTTCTTCAGGTAGAGCATTTATGGGATACCATTTAATTTCAATTTTCGAGTTATTATCATCTATTTTAATAAAATGAATTGTGGTCAAAAGTTCAGCAGGCATTAATGGTGCCATTGGATGTCTGGTAATTTCACCTTTAGAATTTGAAAATGTATTTAAATAAATCAATCGTATATTTTTGACTATATCAATATAATAAATTTTTCCCCAAGATTCATTCTTATCTTCATCAATCATACTAAAGTGATAATGACCACCACGCTTGAAATCCATATCCGAATAACCAGTTTTTATTTCTTTAGGCCCATACCAACTTGCCATATTCTCTGGTTCGGTGAACATTTTCCATAAAATTTCCAAATTTGTTTTCAACTCTCTAGCAATTATAAATTCATTCGGAACAACTTCTCCTGTGAGTTTTGCTAATTCCGCCTCAAGTTTTATTTGATGTTCCATATTGGCAATAATTGCATAATCTTTAACAGAATCATGAACTTTTTGATCATCCATAATTTGAATAAAATCAACTTGAGTTCTTTTTGAATCAATCATTTTGAATAAAGCTGTAATAGTAAATTGTGGTAGTGAATTATGACGAATCACAATTTTTTCCAAAGGTATAATTTCCGAATAAACTAAATCATTTTGATAATCGACACCATTCGGGGCATGCATAACAAAAGACCAAGTACCATTTACTTTAAATTCATGCTTTGAAGTTGTTTGCGTGAAACCTCTTGGTCCCCACCAATTATTTAAATGTTTAATGTCACTCCAAACTCTCCATACAATCTCCAAAGGTGCATTAAAAATTCGAGTCGTCCCTAGAGTCCTATTTTTAATATCATCATTTTCAAATGGCATTTTCCTTCTCCTTTTATTGCACTTTTCAATATAAATATTAAATTGATGTATAGTTTTAATTCATAGAGTATTTGACAGCAAGCTCAAAGAGGTAAAATGCAAGATTGGTACTTGCCAAGTTATCAACTCTAAAACAACACCATTATGCTAATAAAGACGGTTATGTCGCATTTCCTAATTTTGATCTTCAACTTGAACAAACAAATTTTCAGCTAATTGCGGAAAGACTTATTGCAATAGCGAATAAAAAATCTTGTGGAATACATTTAGGTTTGAAATTTAAGAAATAAAAACCCCCTCGTGATAAGAGGGGTTTTCAGGCATTAAAATTCCCAAACGGTCTAGCAAACCGGAATTTTGGGGTTGTCATAAAGATCCTTTCTATCCAACCTTGACCCCATTTTTAAATCCATACATGCCCCATAGCTGCGCTACTTCTGCTTAAATTAGCTATATTATGTGGGAAAAATTGTTGGCACTACTTATGCTTTGTATTCGTATAGGGATTCATGATGAGAGCCTATGTATTGTTGCTGCTCTTGTCACAAAAAGAATTTAGGAGTTGAAAATTTGCATTTTTGATTTAATAGGCTTTTTGTTCCTAACAACAATTAAAGCCACCCAAGGGTGGCTTTAATTTAACTAACCAGAGAATTTATGCTTTATGAATTTTTGCAAAATAATCAAAAAGATATTCTGACAATGACTGGACATAAAACTCTAGAATTGGCAGGAACTAGACCTACTTCTGCTCAGCTTAAATTAGGACTGCCAATTTTTTTTGACCAACTTATCGATGTTCTTTCAAATCAGACGGTAGCAAACAATTTTTTAGAAAAATCAAACAATGTTGAATCACAACTAGCAGAATCTGCCAGCAAGCATGGTGTAGAATTATTCCAACTAGGCTATACACTCTCCCTTGTTGTCTTAGCATACGGATCTATGTGCCAAGCAATAACAGAGCTAGCTTCTATTAAAAAGATTGATATATCAGCAAGCGAATTTCATGACCTCAATCATTGTTTGGATATTGCCATTGCTGGAGCTGTAACAGGATTTGAATTTGATAGAGCAAAAAAAGAAAATTCTCGAGAGATTGAACACCTAGGCTTTTTAGCCCATGAATTACGAAATGCACTGACGAGTGTGAAGATTTCTTTTCAGCTGATTAAAAAAGGCACTGTAGACCGTAGCGGAAATACTGCCCAAGTCATCGACAGAGGCTTAAAGCGAATTGAGGAACTCATTGACCGCTCCCTTACAGAAGTTAGATTACGAATGGATCCTATAATTCATCGCGAGAGTGGCTACTTGATACAACTTGTAGATCAAATTGTTGTTACTGCAGCAGAAGAGGCTCGAGAAAAAAATCAAACACTGAAACTTGAAATTGATCCTACAATTATCATTAAAGCAGATCAGCAACTCTTCTACTCTGCCATTTCAAATTTAATTCAAAATGCTATTAAGTTTTCTAAAGTGGGGGGGGTTATTAAGATTAGGGGGAAACTGCTTGAAAAAAATATTATTGTTGAAGTTGAAGATGAATGTGGTGGTCTGCTTACTAATGATACTGCCGAACTCTTTTTGCCATTTGAACAACAAAATAAGAATAAGTCTGGACTCGGGTTGGGTCTTACCATTGCCCAGAAAGCAATTAATCTTAACCATGGTCAAATCAGAGCGCTTAATCTTCCAGGTAAAGGCTGTCTTTTTACAATTACTCTACCAAATGAATAATACTGCCAAATCACAAAGTGCGATGATTTAGCAGCATTAACTATATTATTATCTGTAACGAGCAGCAATTCTATCCACGACTAGTTCTGGAATTTCATCCCCCTCTGAGACTGATTCATATTGATTCATAACTTCTTCATGGAAATCCTCAAATTTAGCAGGATTAACTCCATTAACAAAAGCATTAGAGAGAATTGAGTAATCTAATTCCATTTCACTAATTTTATCCATTAATAACTCGACACAATCCGAAAGTGAAAGCTCCGAAGCATTGAAATCCATTTCTGGATCCGTACTTTTTAAAAATTCGACGATAGTTGATTTTTCTATTGATAACATTAATCACTCCTTTCAAGGTTGAATTTTACTATCCTAGTTTATCAAAAATTTAAAAAATGGGTTTTTTTTTCTTCATTATACTTATGAATTCTGGCCTGCTTTACCTGATTTTTTTGGTAGTTGAAAATAAATTGGTGAACTCAAGGCATTGATTAGAGTGAGTATTTAAATAATAAAAAAAATAAAACTTCCCATCGCTCAAATTTAAGGTAGATTTGTGCTTGTACACTAGTCTTTTGTTTTTTATTCGATTCTTCATCAAGTCTTATAGCAAATCAAAACATTATTTATACTTTTAACCTCACAACTGTGTGAGTGTTTATATTTGGAGTTTTTATGTCTCAAAAAATTTATGTTGGTAACTTAGGTTACTCGGTTACCAGCGAAACATTAGCAGATAAATTTGCACAATTTGGTACTGTAGATTCAGCAAAAGTAATCATCGATCGCGATACTAATCGCAGTAAAGGGTTTGCGTTTGTAGAAATGTCATCAAAATCAGAAGCTGCTCAAGCAATCGCTGATCTTAATGGCACTGAATTCGAAGGTCGCCAAATGAACGTTTCTGAAGCCAAAGAAATGGCCCCAAGAAGCACGTCAAGTCGCTGGTAATTTAATCCAATTGGTCCCGTCTAGAAAATGATGGGACTTTTTATTTTAAAATCAAAAAAATGCCCAGTATAAACCGGGCACTGCAACGAAATAAATTCTAATTAATCATTTATTATTGGCTAACAACCGCTCCATCAAAAGTACACGCTGGCAATGCACTTGTTTCAGAACTTAAACAGTTTAGGTAATTTGAAATATCTGGATTTTTTCTCATCAAAGACTCAATTCTGAAATCCCCTGTCGGGTGAATTCCTTCATCTCTTGAACCACAAAGTTTTACCCAACTATCAGTTAACATTTGGTCTGTTTCTGCTACCGAATAATTTTCAGCCTTAGCGTGAATTGCAATTACTTTAATTCCCCACTGATCAGCGATTAACTCACCTGAGTGACTAAGAACAACTTTTGCACTACACTTTGCTGGCTCTTTTTCATTGGCCTTACAAAATTTCTCATCTTTTTTCGTTTTTGCAAATTTATTAGAATAGTTATCTGCCAAACAGCCTAAATACTTCGAGTAAATCTCATTGCCCACTTTACTATTGTCAATATGGTGACCCATCTCGTGAGAGATGGCCTGAAGTATAGTATTAAAGCGATCGCTGGCGTTTGCAGTCTGATTGAGCGTTATTAAAAATCCCGGACAAACAAGGACGTATCGCTCACCCTTTAAAGTTGTGGCGAAGGCATTTTCGGTTAACCCATCCGATCCACAAACATTACCCAAGAACTGAGCAAGCACATCATTTTCCAAATCTGTTCGCTCTAAAAAATCACTAAAATTACCGATGATGATACTTTTTATATTTGCTTTAAAAGTTTCTTTGGTGGCAGCATCAAAATTACTTGTATCAATAGCCTGGTACATATAATTTTTTAATTTTTCAACATTCCCATTATCGGTAACAACTGACTCAAAACCGGTGATTCTAGACTTTGCTGACTTCATGATCTCTTGGTTTCTAATTTTTATAGTCTGAATAATTCTTCTTATGAAGTGTATTGGCTTAACTTGTTTTTTCATTTCAGCGATACGCGCAAGTGCATTGGCCTCGGCTTCCTTATGTATTTCAGCCTGTAGTGCCGCCACATATTTATTTCTCTGTGCTTGTTGAATTTCAGTATCCTTACAGATTCTTTGAAGAGGATCACTACATACCGAAGACTCGCTGGCCATTGACTGGAAGCTCAGAGTTGAAAGTGTTGCGAGAGTAAAAACGGTTAAAACAGTTTTGCAATTAAATAACATTATCAGCTCCAATGGTTAAATTGAACACCTAATCATGCCATTTCTACAAATTACGACAATCCCCATCTCATCTCTAGGTAAATCTTACAAACATGTCCAAAATTCAGACAACTACTTATTGCGTTTCTTATCTCTCTCAAGCTGATAAGGAACTGATGTTACAATAACATTTTCAATTTTTCGGAGTTCGTCATAAAGCCCTCGAGCATTCCGAGAATGCAAAAGATGACTAAAATGACTTTGAACAACCAACTCACCTGTAATGATATGAATGACAGTATCTTTTTCTTCCTGGCGTAGTTTATTTACATAATCAGTAACTGGTTCTAGAAGTAACCGATAGGGTGAGTATAAAAACACGAGCTCGCTTTCACCGATGAGATCCTGCCACTTTGTCTGAACAGCATCGGCCCTATTTTCATCAAAATTTATATGAAGTGCTTGCCAAGGATGCCCCAAAGTTTTAGCAAATCGAACCATTCTCAAAGTACCTGTATTAACATCATCAATGAGTATCAAAGTTTTCATCTTCGAATGAGAATCTATTTTTGCTTTCTGCCATGGCAGAGATAAAAATTTTTCAACCCGTTTATAGTGTCCATGAATTTGAAAAAACAACCATACCATTGCTGGAATTAGAATGACCGTAACCCAAGCGCCCGAACTAAACTTAGTAATTGCAAAAATTGCCATAACTAATCCAGAGGCGATTGCACCAATTAAATTAATGAACTGCTTTAAACGCATTCCTTTAAAGTGATGCTCTTCCTCTTGAGATTTAAGATCTCTTTGAAAATCTGAAACCGAAAGTTTAGTTATGAGTTTTTGCCATCTAACAACCATGCCTAACTGAGAGAGAGTAAAACTCATAAAAACACCGATTGCATAAAGGGGAATAAGGGCAGAGGTATGAGCATTAAAAATAATAATTAAACCGATAGCTGCAACACTTAAAAATAGAATTCCCCAACTAAATACAAGTCGACCGCTTTTATAAGTCAGTTGTCTTGGCAAAAATCCATCACCAGCATGAAGAGCGCATAGGCGAGGAAAATCAGCATAACTCGTATTGGCTGCCATAATTAATATAACCGTAGTACCGGCCATTAAAAGATTATAAAAAAGTGTTTTTCCATAAATTGCCCTTCCAATCTGTGAGATTACGGTTTCGTTGTCCGAAGGCAGAGCGTGAACTTGTACAGCTAAATATGTTATCCCGATAAAAAGAAATCCTAAAATAACTCCCATCGAAAGCATTGTGCCTGCAGCATTTTTACTTCTAGGTTCTTTGAAAGCAGTGATACCATTTGAGATTGCCTCAACACCAGTAAGTGCAGTACATCCACTACTAAAAGCTCGAAGTAATAAAAAGATCGTCAAGGGTGCAAGGGTAGTCTTAACCATCTCCACTCCCTCTACTGGCATAAGAACTCCATTAAAAGATTTCCAAAGACCAAAACCAACAGTCAAAGTGCTTATGATGATAAAAAAGTAAGTTGGGAAAGCAAAAGCCGTACCGGATTCTTTTACTCCTCTTAAATTCATCAACGTCATGAAAACAATTATTCCAATACACAAGAGAACTTGATAGGGAATTAAATTGGGAAAAACTGAAACTATTTGATCTGTTCCACTTGAGATACTAACTGCTACTGTTAAAATATAATCCATCAGCAATGCTGCCCCAGCTGTTTGAGCAGCGGCTTCACCCAAATTATCTTTAGCGACAATATAAGCTCCACCACCATCTGGATAAGCAAAAATAGTTTGACGATATGAGAGGGTAAGAATTGCGAGTAAGACAACAATGACTCCTGCAATCGGCAGCGACAAATGAAAACTTGCCGTTCCTGCAATTGCAAGAATAAGTAATATTTCCTGAGTGGCATAAGCCACACTCGATAAAGCATCAGAAGCAAAAAGAGCAAGTCCTACTTTTTTATTAATTACTTCATGGTGAGCTTCATCATTAGGAATCGGCTTTCCAAAAAAAATACGAGCAAGAACCCGTTTAATTTGAGTATCCATACCACTTACCTCAATTAGAAAAATTTAATCATTCCTATTTGTAAAACCTCTCAATGCTAAAGTCATATTAAAAAAAAGTTAAAATTTTACACCAATTCTGAAGATGGCTCCTTATTTGCTAAGATATTTAGTACTTTATGAAGGTCAATTAAATAAAAGGAGATAAAATTTTGAAAACTATTAGCGAAATTAAATATTCCGAGGATATTTATTGCCACCCAAATATGTCATTAAAGCAGGTTGCAAAACTAATGAGAAAATACAATCGCGATAAAATGCCTGTTGTTAATATTGATGGCACAAGAAATGTAGCAGGCTTTATTACTTGCCAAGATATTTGTCACAGAAGTCTAGGCCGAGGATTAAATCCCCTTGAGCTTAGCGCAGAAGACTGCATGACAACTCCGGCTATCACTGCCAAAGAAAATATGCTAATACAAGACTGCTACAATTTTATGAATCAAAATAGTCTTGAAGTTTTGCCGGTGACAAACGAGTATGGTGAATACACGGGAATAGTCTCTTTAAAGGAAATCGAAGAAAAACAACAATTCAGCCATCAATCAACCTATAACCAACTCCAGCTTCAGTGCTAATAAGTTCTTTCTCCAAGCCTTCAATATTTATTTTTTTCCTTAAATTAGTTAAATAGACGCGAAGATAATGTACATGCTCAAGGGAATTTGGTCCCCAAACTTCTTTTAATAAAACATTATGAGTAACAACTCTTCCTTTGTTAATCATCAGTACTTTTAATATATTAAATTCTGTTGCAGAAAGCTTGATGAGTTGCGAATTGATTTTAACTAAATGAGCTTGAATATCCATTTCAACAGCACCACAGAAAAGTTTAGATTCTGCCACTGCATTAGGGCTATGGCGAAGTGCTACTCTCATTCTTACTAGTAACTCCGGTACGCTAAAAGGCTTTGTAATGTAATCATTGGCGCCACCATCAAGTGCTTCAACTTTATCACTATCGCTATCTTGAACAGTTAGAACTACAATTGGTAATTTACTGAGCTGACGAATTTCCTGTATGAGAACTATTCCATTTTTATCAGGCAGTCCTAAGTCGAGAAGAATAATATCAGGAATTTCTAATAATAACTTCTCCAAGCCCTCGGCTGCGTTGACAGCCTCAACAATCAAATAATCATGGGCTTCGAGTGTTACTCTTAACACGTTTCGAATGGATTGCTCATCCTCAATGACAAGTACTTTTTTCAAGATAAATCCTCACTCAATTGCATTTCAGATTTATACCAAGGAATATGTATTTCAAATAGAGCTCCTTCGCAATCTGTCCTATTCTTAACCAGTACATTGCCTCCATGGGCTTCGGCAATTCCTTTCACTATAGAAAGTCCTAAGCCGACTCCGCCAGTAGGACTTCCTGGTATTCTATAAAATTTATTAAAAATTAAATCCAATTTATCACTGGGAATGCCTGTCCCCTGATCAAGTACGCGAAAGATTATATCTGTATCCGTGCGATCAATTTCAATTCTTATTTCAGTGTTAAGCTTTGAGTAATTTTTTGCATTGAGAACCAAGTTAAGAAGTGCGTGCTCCATAAATTTAACATCACAACGAACAAGTAAGTTTTTAGAAATTTCACAAATTGAAAGTATATGCTCTTCACTTTTAGTTATTCCAACAACGGTTTTTACTAGTTCCTCTGCAACGACCCATTCATTTTTCAATTTAAGCAACCCCGAATCGAGTCGATTCATATCTAATAAATTTTCTATTACCTGATTTAGTCTCTGGCAAGATTGAATCAGATCTTGATGAATTAATTTAACTTTAACTGGATCATTTTGTACTTTTTCATTCTGAAGTGCATCGACATTACCTTGAATCGATGTAATCGGAATTCTCATTTCATGAGAGACAGAATTTAGCAATGTTTGGTGTAACTTTTCAGACTCGCGAAAGAGATGAATTTCATGGTTCTCATTTTGAGTAGTTAAATGCTCAATAGCCGTTGCAATTTGAAGACAGATACTTGTCAATAAACTTTCTTCATCAAGGGAAAGTTTGCTTTTAAATATTAAGGGATAGAAGAGCAAGGTGCCAATAGCTTTATTACTTGCAATCAGTGGAAGTGCTAAACATTTTGCTTCAGAAAAAGAATTTGTAGACCAGCCTACAGATTTTTTTATTTTTATACAGAGCCTAGCAAGTGCTAAGTCTTGATCTGATGGTCGACCAATAGCTTTTTTTGCTGATGATTCAAGTTCACCATTTCTTAATAACAGTATTACGATATTTACATCCATTAAATTTACAACAGATTTTTCGGCTAGGTCACAAATTTCACTAATTGAGATTAATTTTGCAAGCTCACTAATTAAATTATAAAGGATGCGAGTATTATTTTCTCTAAGGATTAAAATTTCTTCACGAGCTTTTGTCTTTCTTGCAAGATAGCCGGCCAATAGGCCCGCGACAATAAAAGTCAAACACATCATTCGATCTTCGTTGTCTTGTATATGAATTGTAAACTTAGGTGGAATAAAAATAAAGTTCCATATAAAAGCACCCCCGATTGAAGCAAGTAATATGGGACCAAAAGTGCTGCGAAACCCAATAACGATTACGGCAATGAGGTATAAGTAACCAACTGCTCTGTAACCAATATAAGGATTTGCTAAGAAACTAAGTAAACTTATAAAGCTAAGAAAAATAACAACAAAAAAGTATTCAAAAAGAGTGTTTTTGTTTTTTAAATTAAATAAACTCATCTTTTGCTAAAGAATTATTTTTCTTCCTGAGTTTTACTATTGAGATAAACTTTCCACTGCTCAATTAAGATTTCTTGACTTTTTCTAGCGGCTTCATCGAGTTCGCTAATTTTTTTATAAATGGCTACATTATCAGCTTCATTGGGCATGCTTGTTTGAGTGCTCGAGACAATTTTGTTTAAAACCTCACCGTATATATTGCATTCTTCTCCAACAGAGATGCAATTAACTGCACGTGAACTCTCAATAGCAATAGCGATTTCATGCATCTTCTTAAAATCTTTCTCCTGCATAATTTTGTCTATAACTCCTTTGGTTATGACTACTTGTCTTGAAAAATCGCCAATAGTAATCTTCGGTTTTTCAGGGGATTTATTACAAGCGGAAATAAGAAATAGAGCACTAAAAATTGTCAGAATAAATTTTTTCATGTCTTATGATAATAAGATTTTATAATTTTGGTAAGTCTTCTCGTCATTTAAAACTAGAAAAAGGAGCTTTTTCTTGCTACGAGTAAATAAATGAAAGCTTCATTCTATCAATATACCTATAAAAACCTTTGCAAAATTCTAGAGGAGAATCAACTTTCGACCTCTGGAGCAAGCTTGCTCTATAATTGGCACTACAAGCAAAAACAAATCACTCTTTGTACGCACAACCTTGCAGTGAAAACTCAACATTTTTTAAAAAAGCATTTTAATTTTGATCTTCCTCAAATTATTAGTGTCCATGAATCAAATGACAATACTGTAAAATTTTTAATCCAAATGAATGATGGCTTAAGTGTCGAAACTCCTAATTCCTTTTCAAAATAAATATACTTTGTGCTTATCAACTCAAGTTGGTTGTGCCATGAAGTGCTCGTTTTGTTTTACAGGCACTCAAGGATTAAAACGACATTTAGCAACTGAAGAAATTATTGGCCAATACATTCTAGCAGTTCGATGGCTACAAGAATTTAGACCTAATGGTCATCAGTTAAAAAATCTGGTTTATATGGGACAAGGAGAACCACTTCATAATTTCGATGCGCTCAAAGCTGCCAATGAAATTTTTCTCGATCAACACGGAACGAGTATCGGTGTCCAAAAGATTACGATTTCTACGGCCGGTTATCTTCCGGGTTTGATTCGCTGGAATGAAGAGATGTCTGGTGTAAACCTTGCTCTATCCTTGCACTCTCCTTTCGAAGAAAAAAGAAATAAATTGATCCCTATCAATCAACGCTATCCACTTGCAGATGTTTTAAAATGCATTGACGAGATTCCACTTAAGCGAAAACAATATATAATCTATGAGTATCTACTTATAAAAAATTTCAATGAATCTATTGAAGATGCCCATGCAACTGGAGAGCTGCTTCGAGAAAAAATGGCTATCGTTAATCTCATACCGTTTAATCCATTCCCGGGTTCTGAGTTTGAGAGACCAGAACAAAGTCAAATTGAAATATTTAAATCCATCTTAGAAAGCTATAAACTCCCTGTACTTATTCGTGGCACTAAGGGCGATGACATTCTCGCAGCTTGTGGTCAATTAAATACTAAATTATAAAAAATTATTACTTAAAAAGAAAATAATTCCAAAGTGGAACACTTATAAGTGAAATAGGTATTCCAATTCCCACCATAAGATTAGCTATTTCACTATCTAGATTAAATTCATTTGCGACTACTGCAGAAGTAATCATGGAAGCCATGGCAGATTCAAGGATAATAACTTGGTTAGTAAGAGCATCTCCACTTAAGACTTTTAAATAGAAAAAACTAAATATCATGGGCAATAAAATAAGCTTAAAAAATAATCCTAAAGTTAAGGGTATCCATCTCTTTCTTAAGACTTTAAAACTAAACCGCAACTGAAATCCAACAGAAAAAAGTGCCAATGGAACGAGTGTTCCTGCTATTTTAGAAAATACTGGGGTCAATAATTCAGTTCCATAAAAATTAAAAATGAACCAAACCAGAGAACAGACTAAAGCAAGAAAGGGAGGAAAAAATATAACTCGATTAAAAATAAATTGCGGCGTTACTTTAGAGCCTGAAAAAATCGCCGCAACGATTATACCTAAAGTTGAAAGCACCAAAAAGCTACCAGGTTGATCAACAAGGATACCAATCGCTACAGCTCGATGACCAACTAAAGCTTCAAGCAAAGGAAGACCAACAAATGAAGTATTGCCAAGGCCTGCTGTTAAAATAAGTGCACCAATTTTAGCATGACTCCATTTTTATTTTTTGCCAATAAGATTAAAAGATAAAAAGGAAAAAACAAAAGTTAGCCAGGCCATCGAAATTGGCAACCACCAGAGACCTTGAAAATTTATAGTTGTTAATAAATTTGGCACCTGAGATAAAATGAGCGCTGGTAAAGAAAGATAGATAACAAATGAATTGAGCACTTGAGATGTTTGCGCAGGAAAATGTCGCAATTTTTTACAAAAAATTCCGGCAAGCATACAAAGGAAAATAACAATAAAATTACTCATGTAATAATTTTCTGGAAAACAATTTTAAAGCTTCGCTGTACTCTCTAAGATCTCGTACAACTGTTTGAGCATAATCTCTTGAGGGCTGAACAAATTGATTGTGCATTGGACGAACTTGCAAATCAAACTGCTTTTTAACTCCTTCAGGAGTCCGTCCTCTCTCATTAACATCTCGATCAAGTCGTCTTTGATAACGAAGCTCTTCAGGTGTATCAAAAAAGATAGCTTCATCTAGTTGAGCTCTCACAACTTTTGATTCAAGAATTAAAATGCCATCGACGAGAATGATTTTTTTAGGTTCACACGTAATAGTTTTAGTTAATCTCTTATGTGTGGAAAACTCATAGATAGGAACTTCTATACTTTTGCCAGACTTTAAGCTCTCCAAATCTTTAGCCAACAAATCAAAATCAAGACTGCTAGGATGATCAAAATTTACCGATCCTCCATCTCCATCAAAACGATGGGATTGATCAATGTAATAATTATCTTGATAAAGAATGCTGCAAATCTTATCACCTAAAATTCTTTGCAACTCTCTGGCAAAATAAGTTTTTCCAGATCCACTTCCACCGGCCACGCCAATAATATAAGTTCTCATCATAGGTTTACTTTGTTTGGTACAAACGGTCTCCGGCATCCCCCAATCCAGGAACCAGATAACCAGATTCGTTGATCTCTTGTTCAATATTTACTGTGTAAATTTCAACATCCGGGTGAAAGTGCAATACTTTTTCCAATCCGTACTTACTGGCTAAAATCGAGAGGACTTTGATCTTCCCAACTTCATATTGCTTTAAACGATCAATCGCTGCCACGATTGTATCGGCCGTGGCAATCAAAGGATCACATAATAAAATATCTTTCCCCTTTACATTTTCTGGCATTTTAAAATAATACTCTACTGTATTATGAATAAATTTATCTCGGTAAATTCCAATATAGCCAGCACTTGAAATTGGAATCATCGATAAAACAGAATCGAGCATTCCATTTCCAGCTCTCATGATAGACACAACAACTGGAGGATTTATAATTCTTTCTGTTTTTGTTTGCGCAATCGGAGTTTCGACAAAAACACTTTCTAATTGCTTCCAATCTCTCATCGCTTCATAGGCCAAAATCTTTGAGATCTCTTTTACCAGTTCTCTAAATTCGTATGAGTTAGTATTTTTATCTCTTAAATATCCCAACTTATGCTTAAGTAAAGGATGATCAACTACATGTACATTTTTCATCTATAAGCTCCCCAAAAAACTTTCATTAAAATACTGTGCCATCACTTTCAATAACTAACGGAGGTGAACTATCTGCTCTTTTTGCTCTGGCCGCTTTTCTTCCTGCCCACCAAGTTCCTCCTTCTAGAACTTTAGCTAGAGGAAAATCACTTGGCGACTTTTGTAATTTTTTTTGCACAGACTCTCCGATACGATCAAGTAGCGCAATAGTTAATCCACGCCATTCAATAATTAATTCAGAATCAGGTCGGTGACTTTTTTCTTGAAGCAGAGGATCTCTTAGTGTGATTAATCCCAAATCTAGCAATAAGCCCCCGTTTCGGTATTCTGCTAATCCCGTTAATTTTTCAGCCTCTCTAATTTCAAATCCAGCGTCTGCTAAAGGCTCACATAAAGAATAAGTCATCCACTGAGATAACTTGTGAAATGCGGCCAAGCCGCCTGGAACATTTTCATAACTCCAAACATCGCCTAAGTTTACTCCAGCAATCTTTATTCTTCCAGGCCAGATTTCTCCCAAACCATCTAAGACAGCACGAAGAAGTTGAGGGCCAGTAAAAGACTTTCCATATTTAGTGTGGAGGTAATCAACAAGATTTCCTGGTCGTCCACCAGGGAAAAGTGTTTTTTTCTCCTCGATTGTTTTTCCAAGATTTTGCAATAAACTCAACCTGCCCTCAACTCCAATTAGGGGATTAGTCATTGATACCTGAAAAGAATCACTTAAAGTTTCTTTTGTTAGATTTTGTAATCCCTTTGCTGTTGCTGAAAGACTTCCATCATTTGAGAGTTGACCATTCATAAAAAGATAAAAGCTAGCGACCCCTAAACCTTCTGAGCGATTAAAATACTGTTGTGAACTGATTTCGTGATATTTCCACTCTGCCCCTGCTCCCGCATCTAATAAGACAGAAGTGATAACTAGATCGAGCTTTGTTCTAGCGATTTCTAATTTATCAGCACCAATCGCATTTAATTTTTCATCTAATAAAGCTACCCGATGGATTCCCCCCACTCGGAAATGTCCCCAACGAGAATGAAAAGGAATATCCAAAGTTGGATAATTGTCTTTGATTACATCAATTACATAATCGCTGACTTCATCAAATTTTTCAGGCTGATATGTAAAATGTGTCTTACCGTTTTTTGCTAACTCGAAAATAGCTTCAGCGCTTTGTCTAATTGCTAAGGGAGATAATAAAAAATCTAAGTCTTTTTCTGTATATTGATTACTCATCTATTGGCCTTCCTTTTATTTTTTCCAAAGCGTCACCACTTTTGACTTCATCTGGAGTAAAATAACCTGCTGCCTTTTTGGCTTCAATTTCAACTTGAGCATCGGCCGGAATTAATTCTGCTGGAATTTGAATACGATTAATAACTTCAATACCACTTTTTATAATGGCATTGTACTTCATATTACTCATTGAATGAAGATTGTGGATTTTAGTGATTCCAAAAAATTGCAAAATATCAGGCATTAATTCTTGAAAGCGAGCGTCCTCAACTCCTGCCACACATTCTGTTCTTCTAAAATAGGTCGCAGCCGAGTCTCCACCACTTTGGCGTTTACGGGCATTATAAACTAAAAATTTTGTTACTTCTCCCAGAGCGCGCCCCTCTTTACGGTAATAAGCAATAATACCAACACCTCCACGTTGAGCTGTTCGAGCCGCATCTTCAATTCCATATATGAGATAAGGTCTGCAAGTACAAATATCTGAACCAAAAACATCTGAGCCATTACACTCGTCGTGAACACGACAAGTAAGCTCAATTTTAGGATTTGATAAATCTTCTGGGTTACCAAAAATATAAACTGTTGTGCTACCTATTGGTGGCAACATGACTTTTAAATCTGGACGAGTCACTAGTTCAGGAAACATTCCACCCGTTTCTTGAAAAAGAATTTTACGAAGTTCTCCTTCATCCACCCCAAGACGTTTGGCAATACCAGGCAGATACCAAACTGGCTCGAGAGCTACTTTAGTAACTTTGATATCCATATTTTCTTTAACAATTTTTCCATCAATTTTTAATCTTCCTGCGGCAATTGCCTGATGAATTTCTGGAAGTTGTAAATGAGCTTGAGTGACGGAAATAGTAGGACGAATATCGTAGCCTTTGTCGTATAATTCTTTAAAATTAATTTGAACATCTAATCCCCATGGATCAATCGAAACCATTTTATCGGGATCAGACCAAGAGAGAAATGGCCCAATTTTCACAGGGGATTCAGTATTGTGCAGATCTGGTTTGTGATTTATATCATAAGAGCCTTGAGCAATCGATAGAGCTCTATAAACAGCATAACTACCACTATGGGTTCCAATAGCATTGCGCTCTTTTACATCAGTAAGCGAAGCAATAACAGGTCCTCTTTCTTTGGGAGTTTTTGCTCCCCAGTGTATTGGCAAGCTATGCTTATAGACTTGCTTAGAGTGCGAGGTTAAAATTACATGCGCTGATCTTGTAAATTTTTCATTTTTAACTTCATTTGTTTTAATTTCTTTTGTCATATAAACCTCTTTACGACATCCAATTGTTGTCGTTTTGTTTTTCCCATTTAACCGTTACTTTTTTTATGTTTGACCAAAAATCTAATGAATGCTGACCAGTGATATCACCATGGCCGAATTTAGATGCATTAATTCCACCAAAGGAGAATGGTTCTCTAGGCACGGGAACGCCGACGTTTACTCCAACCATTCCGGTACTTGCCATTTTAATGACTTTTTCGGCAAGAGCGCCGTTAGAAGTAAAAACAGAACATGCATTTCCATATCTCACACTATTTTCAATTTTCATGGCTTCAGATATGTCTTTGCAGCGAATGATACTTATAATGGGTCCAAAGAGCTCTACGCTGGCCGCTTCACTTCCAGGTTGAACATTATCCAAAATGGTTGGTCCAATCCAATTTCCTTCAGCATATTCTGCAATTCCCTCTGCTTTCATCTTTCTTCCATCGAGCAGAATTTTCGCTCCTGCTGCCTCGGCTTTAGCAATGGCAGCATGTAAAAAATTGACTTGAGCCTTTGTTATAATAGCTCCCATATCACTTCCAAGTTTTAATGAACTTGCTCTTGCTATAATTTTTTGAATATGAGTTTCGACATCGCCCACGGCCAATAAAACAGAGGCTGCCATACAACGTTGTCCTGCACAACCTGTAAAAGAGTCACTAATGCCTACACCTGCTAAATCTGGATTAGCATCGGGTAATAAGACGATATGATTTTTAGCACCACCAAGCGCTAACACTCTTTTGCCCAAAAGCGATCCTCGATCAAATACGGCCTTAGCAATTTTAGTTGAGCCAACAAAGCCAATGGCCTTCACTGCTGGATGATCAATAATGGCTTCAACCGTTTCTTTTGTTCCTTGAAGTACTTGAAATAATCCATCGGGAAGTCCAGCTTCTTTTAGTGCAATTGCAATTTTCATCGAAGTTAATGGTGTTTTCTCAGATGGTTTCCAAATATAAGCGTTCCCTAAAGTTAAAGCGATAGGAATTGTCCACATAGGAACCATGGCCGGAAAATTAAAAGGTGTAATATTGGCTACAACTCCAACTGGCTCTCTTCTGTATTCGCAGCTCACACCGCGGGAGACTTCAACTTTTCCACCTAAGTCCATATTTTGAAGGGCAATGGCATATTCTAATACTTCAATTCCTTTTAATAAGCCTGCTCTTCCTTCTTCAAAATTTTTTCCCGACTCAGAACTTTTTAAGTGAGCAATTTCTTCGAGATCTCTTATTAAAATAGTCCTAAAATTAAACATTACTTTAGTGCGCTCTTTCATTGGTACTTCGGCCCAAAGAGCTTGAGCCGAGGCTGCTTGTGCAATAGCTGAATCAACTTCGCTTTTAGTGCTTGAAGAGAACTCGCCAATAACTTTTCCATTGAAAGGACTGATCACTTGAATTTTTTCGCCGCTACCGACTACAAAGTCGCCATTGATAAAATTGTGACACTTAATTATTTGTGATGGAATTTTGACACTTGATAGTGAACTCATAATTTTTGTATCCTTAAAATTTTGATCATAAAATATTGAAAAGAAGAATTTTAAGCTGAAAAAGACCATCATTACCAATGAAAAATGAATATGACGCAGTAAAAAGGCAGACGTTGACAATCGAGAGTAATATTGGTGTGATTTAATTATCAATAGCTCAGGAGGAACCCCTATGAAAGCATTACTACTATCAGTTTCGTTTTTGGCCCTAATCCAATTTGCCCATGCTAACGAAAATGCATTTGCGTCTACCTCTTCATGGATTGACACTAACAACGTTCTAATTTCTAATTCTCAAAATCCAGATATTGCCCGAAAAGATTGTGAGACAACAATGCGCATTTTATCTATCATGAGCAATGATAAGATTGTTTTCCAGTCAATGTGTGAAAGAGTAACTAACCCAAGATGTAATTACTACTTTTGTTACCAATTGAGTGTTAAAGCTCTAGTGATAACTCAACCAATGCCGTAGTTATAAAATTAATTTTTAATATGGCATTGAATATAAAGTTGAATTAAAATCACTAGCAATGCCACTTAAAAATCATATTGAAACAAGTTTAAAAATAAACCCAGCTCCCTTGCCGTTGTCTCGCATGTTGCTTTGTTCACTCATTACCACATTTCCTCTTATTTTAGGCTTCTTTAAAAATCAACTAGCCTTTGCCATCATCGGCTCCCTGATGGCCTTTAGCTTAATTCTAAATGATCACTTCGGCCCAATCAAAGATCGCCTCAAACATTTATTAATCTCATTTTTCTTTTTAACTTTGGCATTTTTTATTGGGGCTGAACTTGCAGGTAATACTTGGGCAATGGCCAGTCTTCTTTTACTCTCATCTTTCTTTTTAGGAAAATCAAAAGATAAAGGCTTAGAGCTTGAGAGGCTTGTGCTCTTTTTTATACTTCATCTGATTGCCGCTTCTGATTCCTCTTGGATGAAGGAGCATTTTTTTCAATTGATACCATATTTAATAAGTTCAATTGGATTTTATATTTTTTCATTATTGCTGATCAATTTCTCTTTTGCAGATAAACCTGAATCTATTTCTAGCAAGCGAAGAATAATTAAAAAAGTTATGACTCACACTCAGTCCAACAAATTTTCTGCTATTTTTTCAGCAACTGTCACTATTGGATTTTTATTAGCTCATAACCTCCATATCTCCAGAGGCTACTGGGTGGTCGGCACTACTTTGATTGTTATGATTCCGGATACTATTTTAAGTTTGTACAAAAGTTTCCAGCGTTTGTTAGGAACTTTTTTGGGAGTGATGATCGCAGCCTTTATTCTTAACATAAGCCACCAACCAATAATGATTTTGCTCTTTGTTTTTATCTGCGCCTTTCTTACCCCCTTGGGACTTGCTCGCAATTATTGGCTTGGGAATATCTTTATCGCTGCCCTTATCATGTTTTTATTAGGAATTGCTCAAGTAAATTACTCAGGAAGTTTATCTCTGGCACTGCTTAGGGCAACCGATATTGGATTAGGTTGTGCTCTCGCTTTCATTGGAACCATAATTAACAACCCTCAATTTATTTTGCGCCAACACAATTCAAATATTTAGTCTCTGAAACTTATGTCTACATTAAATCTAAATAGTAATTTGGTTTTAACTAATCGAAATATTAGAACATCCGAAAGGATTTTAACTTATGAAAAAGTTCCTTCAATCAGAGACGATTAAGATTATTTTAGCATGCCTTTGGTTTGTTCTTGTCGCTATACCTATCGGTTTTATGATGGGACAGCATCAAGCGTTCAAATCATATACAAAGACGACTGATCTTGCCATTTTCAAAAAAAATTTAACTGCAAAATTTACAACTCTGCACCTCATTGGTTCAGACTGTCTATGTTCTCAAAAATTATCGGATTACCTTATCCAAAGAAAACCACTCAAAGCTATTGAAGAGTTGATCCTAATTGTTGGAAATAATCATCTCTTGAAGCAAAAATTTATAAGCGCAGGCTTTAATGTAGAAGAGATTTCTCCAAAATTAGCAGCGAGCAAATATTCTATTAAAGCACTTCCTCAAATGATCGTTTACGATGAACGAAATACAACACTGTATTCAGGTGGCTACACAAATAAGCGAGCTCCTGCTAGCAGCGAAGATTATGATGATTTAAAAATTATTGAGCAAGTAACCCACGGGTATTCACAAACTGAAAGACCAGTATTTGGCTGCGCTAATGGAAGAGATTTTAGAAATAAAATGGATCCAATTGGAATAAAATATTAGGAGCTTATATGAATACGGTATCTGTCGCGGAAAATAAAACAGAAAAGGATTACCTGGCTAAGGTAAATTTCTGGATGCTTCTTTTGTGTTTGGTACATATTCCATTTATCATGGGAATTGCCTATACATTCAATACCGGAGTTTTAAGTGCCATGCTGGTGGGGGCTCTTATTTCAGTTGGTCCCTTCACTAGCTACGTAGCTAACAAATCCTCTCGCATGACTTCAATTATTCTTGGAATTGCTTTCATGGGATTTTCAGCACTCCTCATTCACCACGCTCGCGGGATGATTGAGATGCACTTTCACATTTTTGCTTTTCTTGCTATTTTGATAGTTTTTGCCAATCCCTGGGTTATTGTTGCAGCAGCTGCTACCATAGCCGTTCACCACGTAAGTTTTTATTTTCTACTACCAACGAGTGTTTTTAATTATCAAGCCACATTTGGAATCGTTGTGGTTCACGCCTTGTTCGTTGTCTTTGAAACAATTCCGGCCATAATTATTTCTAATTCATTTAAAAAATATATCATTGCCCAAGGATCAATCGTTAAGAATCTCGATATTCTATCTGAAAAAATTTTAACTTCGGCTGAGGAAGCTGCCTTTAGTGGTGCCAGCCTTTCTCAAAATGCAAAAGATCAATCATCCGCACTACATTCAACTGTTAGTGCAATTGAAGAAGTCAATGCCATGATTCATCGTAGTGTGGAAAATGCGAATAAATCTCAAATCGTTTCAAATTCGTCGAAGAACTCTGCTGATCAAGGAAAATCATCTGTCACTAAAATGATCGATTCTATAACAGAGATAAGTCAGTGTAATAATCAAATGACTAATCAATTTAATGATCTCAATATGCAACTTTCTGAAATCGTCAAAATTATTTCTGAAATTGGAACAAAAACAAAAGTTATCAATGAAATCGTTTTTCAAACAAAACTTTTATCTTTTAACGCCTCTGTTGAAGCTGCGAGGGCCGGTGAAAACGGCAAAGGTTTTGCTGTTGTAGCAGAAGAAATTGGGAATCTTGCTACTATGAGTGGTAAGGCTTCCCAAGAAATTAATATACTATTGGATGGAAGTATTAAAAAAGTAGAAAACATTGTTGGTGAAAGTAAAATAAAAATTACGGCCCTCAATCAAACAACCCAGGAAAAAATTAAATCCGGTAGCACTACTGCCATTGAGTGCCAGGACTCATTAGATTTAATTGTATCGAATGTTAAAGAAGCTATTGCACTGATGAATGATATTAATAACTCTGCAAAAGAACAATTAAAGGGGGTGGATGATATCTCACGTGCGATGAAGAAGCTAAATGATGTAACTCTACAAAATACTCAAGCTGCTGATTTGTCTGCCGATGCATCAAATGAATTAAAAGAGCAAGCTATGGGGATTAAAGAAGTTGTACAAAATTTATTAAAGGCGGCAAATTAAGCATGACTAAAATGGTCTTGCATATTTTGATTGCACTTTTTGTGAACCTAGTTAGCATGAATTAATGGATATCCGATTAATCATGGTCAAAGAAGACTTTGAAAAAGCTTATAACATTCTTAATCAAAAAGAATATCCTCTTTCTTTTTATGAGTATTCACTTAAGCATGAAAATTTTTTAAATAATGAATCTCCTAAACTTATCGGGGTATTCGAAGATGATAAATGCATTGGAACCATTAGTTATCAAGTTTCCTTTTGCCCGCATTTAGGCAAAATCCTAGAAATTAAAGAAATTTATCAAACTAATATTAAAAGTTATAAAGTTATGATGAATTTTTTGGATCAACTGGCCAAAGAAGAACAGTGCCTGGCGATTAAAATAAGCAAAAATCGAGCAGAGCGAATGAATCAAAATATGTTTGATCGGCTGGAAAATTTCCTAAAGAAAATTATTCATTAATTTAAATCTTCAAAGTTTAACGATACATTGACGTCTGCAATTTCTGTAGCATCCCCAGTTGAACTGATAGCAAACTGAGCAGAACGGCTATAAAAAGAAGTAACCGTTTGTGGCTTTCCTATAATCTTTTTCATTTCATTTACCAGGCACATATCAACTTGTACTGGATTAATTTTATTTCCATTTACCAAAACGTTAGAAAATTTTTTCAAGTTCAAAATAATTTTATTTTTGAATCCTTCTGAACTTATAACGATTTCCTTTCCGTACTCTGCTGATATGGTTTTATTTATCTCTACTAATTTGTTGCCAACCAATTGACCTATTTTGACGTTTAAGTTGAGCGAGGCAAATGCTGATGTTGAAATAAGTAAAATAAAAAATGAGACTAATGTTAATTTAATAAATTTCATTCATTTCTCCAAGCAAATGGTCACTACATAATACCTTATGATCAACTTATTGGGAGGAGAGGCATATTATGCCCGAGTATTTTGAGTAACCATTTACTTTAATCAACTATGGCGTACTGTAAGGCTGGTTGTAGTCGTAGAGATGAGACTTGTCGGTAACCACTGCCGCTGCAATAAAGCCTTTTAAATTATGAGCATTTTTTAAAACTACGACTTCTCCGCCTTTATTTAAAACAATCTGGGAAATATCATCTAATAGGTCATCGTCATGAGAATTAGTCTGGCGAGGAGAAATAAAAATTTCTCCTGTATTTTTATTGAGTGAGCCCCACAATTGTTTATTTTCCATCACGAAAAGTTTTCTAATTTTTCCATAGACAGCACTAATAGCAATATCTTCTATAAATGTAATTGCATGATTTTTTTTCACTGCCTGATCAATTTCTGCAATCGCTTCTTCTTCTTTCTTATTATAAAAAGGTTGGAGTATTTCAAAACATTTCTCTCTAATTTCATCGCGTTTTAGTCTCTCTATGTTACCTATGATTGAGTCTGATAATATCATGCTATGATCAAGATATTTTCTCATGTGACCAAGATGATCCCTGACTCCTGCTAAAATAATGGGGAGTTTATAGGCTGCTAATGTTTTATTGATTTCCAGTGCTGATTGTAAGACAAATTCACGATGATCTTCGGGCTTAACTTTATTAGTTCCAATATCTGAGAGAGTCATCGGATTTCTATAAGTATCCAGCCTAAAAAGGTGGCCATTTGTTTCAAGAAAAACGCTAATGGCTTTCGAGCTCATGCTGACTAAAAAAAATCCACTTTCATTATTTTTAATTCTTATCAGTGGCTTGATATGAAAACTGTCAGCGACAACTACCAGGTCGCTTATAGTACTTTGCACTTTTAAATACCAAGCATCGGTGCTACTAAAAAATACAATTAGCCCTTTATCCAAAGACTCGAGAGTCTCAACTATATGTGAGCTCCATAAAGATTCCATGAAATTATTAACAAAGGATTTGGTATAATCCTTAAGCAGAAAGAATTCTGCCCTAGTAAGTGACTCTTTCCATTTGTCACTAAGCACCTTCACGTCAACACTCGAATTTTCTTTAGATAAATAAATCGATAACATCGGAACCGAATGTGCTTCAGTGATAAGCTTTAGGTCATGATTCATTAATTCCTTCATTGCCATCCTCCTTTGGATTTCTCTTCGAAGCATAGGAGAAATCCAACAAGGATGACAAATAGATAAATTCTAATCAATTGATAGAAATATAAAAAGTAAGCTTAATGCTTTTTCTTTTCAGGTATTACAACTGAGGCGATTATGGAAATAAAAATTGATCCCAAGACAACCAAAAGCGAATAGCCTGTCGATATTTCGTAATAATGCGAGATAAGCATTTTTGTTCCAATAAAAATTAGGACAAAAGATAATGCGTATGAAAGAAATCGAAAATAATCCATGACTCCAGCAAAAGCAAAATAAAGTGATCGTAGCCCAAGGATTGCAAATATGTTTGCCGTATAAGCGATAAAAGCATTTTTAGTCACAGAAAGTGTAGCAGGAATTGAATCAAGCGCAAAAACTAAATCAGTAGATTCGATAATAAGTAAAACTAAAAACAATGGTGTCATATGTCTTATCGAATTAATTTTCACAAAAAAATGATTGCCATGAAAATCTGAAGTCATCTTGAAATACTTCTTGGAGAATTTAAAAATCCAATCTTTTTCAGGATCCATTTCTTGTTCACCTGAAAAGAACATTTTAAATCCTGTATAAACAAGGAAAGCTCCAAAGATATAAAGTATGAAGTGGAAATGTTCAATTAAGCCAACTCCCCCAACAATGAAGAGAATTCTCATCACCAACGCTCCCAGAATTCCCCAAAAGAGAACTCGGTGCTGATAACTAGGCTTAACCTTAAAGTGACCAAAAATTATGGCCATAACAAATATATTATCTACGCTTAAGCTTTTTTCTAAAACATAGCAGGTAAGAAATTCATACGCCTCATTGTGCCCGATATTGGTATAGACTCCATAGTTAAAGGCCATGGCTAATCCAATCCAGATAAAAGTCCAGACTAATGATTCCGCCACTCCAATTTCTTTATCCTTTCGATGCAAAATACCCAAATCAAGTGCCAGCATACTAAAGACAAATACATGAAACCAGATCCACCAAGACAAGTGAGTTACCAAAACATTCTCCTTTTCGCTTATTTTTAATTATTGTATCATCGAACTCTAAAAAATTCTAAGAGAGCTTTCACTTATGAACCAAGAAAAAATACTCACGGACCTTACAACCCAAGGTTGGTATTACTGTGAAAATTATATGGCCCATAATCTTTGCCATAATCTCCTTAGAGATCTTAGCTCCCTTATGCTCAAACCCGCCAGAGTAGGAAAAAGTGGTGCAGAGCAAACACAAAAAGCTATCCGCAATGATTCAATTTATTGGTTAGCTCCCAACATTTCTAAAGCCCAGGATCAGTATCTTAGTGAGATGAATAAACTTATGAGGCTTTTTAACAGAGAATTCTATTTAGGCCTCAAGCAATTTGAGGGGCACTTTGCAAGATATGAAAAATCTGGATTTTATAAAAAACACCTCGATCAATTTGTAGGAAATCAAGAGCGTTTGGTGAGTGTCATCACTTATCTCAACTCGCCAGCAGCAGGGGGAGAACTGCGTGTTTATAATAAAGAGAATGCACAGAAAGTTGATATAGATATTTCTCCAAAGATTGGAAGTTTAGTTTGTTTTTTAAGTAGTCAAATTTATCATGAAGTACTTCCTACTCAAAATGAGCGCTTATCAATTACCGGCTGGCTTCGAACTACTATTCTTTAAAATTTTTTTTAGGTATAATTTTTTTATGAAAATAATAAACAGCGCCGAAATTCAAAAACTCCTACATCACCGTCATCCCTATCTAATGATCGATGAAGTCTTAGAACTTTCAGAAGTGGAGATTAGCACCCAAAAGACTCCTAATCTTGAACAGGATTATTTCTTCAAAGGCCATTTTCCCAACGCTCCAGTCGTTCCAGGGGCTATGCTGCAGGAGATGACGACTCAAAGTGCTGGAGTCTTAATGACAAAGTTTTATTCCCCCGAAGCTGACTACAATTCAGAAACAACCAAAGGGTACGCCATTGGTGTTTTGTCTAAGATTTATAACTCAAAATTTTTAAATTTCGCTAAGCCTGGCGATAATCTAGAAATAAAAGTGAAGCTCGTAGACAGAGAAAATAATTATTTTGTTTTTACCGGTGAAATTTTAAAAAATGGATCTATCACGGTGATGAAAAATAAATTTGCTCTCTCTATCATCAGCGACGAACATCTTTATTCTTAATCCTCAAGTAGATGAGAAATGAGGCCTTCTGACGATCGAATTGCTCCTAATAAACTGCTTCCTCCAAATGCGTCTCCGGTTAGAAACAATTTAGGGGCTACTTCACAAAAAAGATTTTTATAAGTTGATTGAGCTTGGCAGTATCGCCATTTTTTTAATTCTGATCCTGAAATTTTAATGTTTGGGTATCTTGCTTGAATGATTTTTAAAATTTTGGCTAGAACTATTTCTTCAGGATTATCAAATTCATTCTCAGAAAAATTTGGCGACATGGTAAAAGTATAGGCAGGTATTGCACTTAATCCTTTTTGCTTTTGATTAGCGATAGAAAAAAAATCTCCACTAAGAAATTCTTCGTAACCAAATTCATTGATCTCAAAGTCACTTTCGAGGCTAATGAGGGCGATAAGGGCTTTGGAGTAGTGAATATTTTTTACTTCACTTAAATCAATTAAATTATCTAACTTTGATTTTTCTAAAAGAATAAGTGCTTGTGGCAAGGGAGCTGTTAAAATTAAATGCCGACACTGCCAAGTTTCATTTTTATCAGAAGTTAATTTCCAAATTCCCGCTTCATAATGAATTGATTGAACTTGCTTTTCTAATTGAATATCTAAGGTTGCGCTCAGCTGCTTAGCCAGAGCAGTCATGCCATTGTTTGCACACCAGTGATCTCCCTTGCTGGAGAAAAACCATTGATGACTAATTTTTTCATCCTTCCAAATGTTATGGATTTTAGCGATATCCGATTTTACACGGTAAAATTGGGCCCCATGATCAAAGCGAGTCTCTAGAGTTCTTCTGGTGGCCATTCGACCGCCGACACCTCTAGATTTTTCTAGAACTATTGAAGTACCAAGACCTAGTTCGCTAATTTTTTTTGCCATGTGAAGTCCACAAAGACCGGCACCAATGATGATAAAATCTTTCATAAAAGTTTGACCAAATCAGCATCAAGGTATTCTTCTTTATAATGAATATAGGCTTTATAATGATTGCCATAGAGATTGTATTCTTCAGTTGTCAGTGCTCTTTTTAAGATAGCAGGATTTCCCATAATCATAGATCCTGCTGGAAATTTTTTTCCAGGAGTCACCAAAGAGCCGGCAGCGACAACAGAATGTTCACCAATTTCTGCGCCATCCATTACAATCGCTCCCATCCCAATGAGGCAGTGATCTCCAATGGTGCAGCCGTGAAGAGTGACCGAGTGACCAATACTCACTTGAGAGCCAATGGTGAGAGGGAAATCTTTGGTTACATGAAGCATAGTGAGATCTTGAACGTTAGTATTTTTGCCAATGCGGATCCAATTAACGTCACCTCTGGCAACACATTGATGCCAGATATTTGAGTGTTCTTCTAGGATAACTTTTCCAATCACATCTGCACTAGGAGCGATATAAACTCCCTCTGCAATTTGTGGTTGAATTCCTTTAAAGGAATAGAGAGTCATGATTATTTTTTTGCTTTAAGTGCTTCGAGATAAGCTTCTTTGTTCCATGGCAAAAGAGTGACGTAAGCTGCAACATCTTTCATATCTTGTGGTGATAGACCTTTAAGAATTGGCATCATCGCTGCATTGACACGCGCACCTGATTTCATTTCAGTTAATTGTTTTTCTATATACCAATCATATTGTCCACCGATATGAGGTGCTTTTTGAGAAGTTTTTCCTTCTCCCCCTTTTCCGTGACAAGCAATACATTGGCTAAAAATTTTATTTCCCGCAACCAGTTGTGGTGTGCTTAGATCAACCACTGGAGCATATTCCACTTCGGCCACTTCACCAACTGCTTCAACCTCTTTTGGTGCTGTGACCTCTTTAATTAATTCCTGATGGGCTACATAAGCAGCTTCAGTTTTATTCAAATCAAATTTTTCATTTGATACAGGAAAGCCTTTGAAAGTGTATAGAACCAAAATAAGGATTAAACCAGTTAGAACACTTAAAAATACTGTTAGTCTTGTCATGGACTCTCCCGCCCTGAAATAAATTTAAAAATCGTATTTAAGTCTCAGATTATAATGGAATTCGAAAACCTTGGCAATTTATAAGGTATGGATCACAGAGACTAGGCTCTCTTCATCTTTGACTTCTTTTAACAAGCTTAAGTGCTCACCTTTTATAAAGCCTTCAGCGTTGGCATGATTTAAAAAAGCAAGCAACGAGTCATAGAATCCCTGAAAGTTATAAATAAAACATGGCTTGGAGTGCAGTTTTAATTGTGACCAAGTCAAAATCTCAAACATCTCATCGAGAGTTCCCATTCCACCTGGCAGACTTAAAAAAGCATCGGAAGACTCATACATTAATTTTTTTCGTTGATGCATATCTTCAACGATATGAAGTTCAGTTAAGCCTTTGTGGGCTATTTCATAATCCACCAGTGTTTTAGGAATCACTCCGATGACGACTCCCCCATTTTCTAAAACGGCATCAGCTACGGCACCCATGACTCCAATGGTGGCTCCTCCGTAAACTAATCCAATATTATTTTTAGCCAGCAACACTCCAACGGCTCGGGCCAGTTCTCTATAAGCAACAGTATTGCCACTTGCAGATCCACAAAAAATACATAATTTTTTCAAGCTAGATGTCCTTTATCAAAATAAAAAAAGTATTCTTTGTTTCCACTCTTACCAAGGATGGGTGATTCACATTGTCCTGCTACCTTCATTTTTTCTTTTTCACACCACGATTTTAAGTCTGAAAGCATCACTAAACGATGTCCTTCACTTTTTACAATGCCATTTTTATCTAGTCCGTCGCGGCCAACTTCAAATTGAGGTTTCACTAAAGCGACAATAACCCCGTTGGGTTTTACTAAATCAAAAATATTTTTAAGCACTAGCTTTAATGAAATAAAAGAAAGATCCACAACCGCAACATCAGCTAATTCACTTAACTGAAAGGGAAATTTTATATTAACTCCTTCATGATTTTCTACTCTCTTATCTTCGCGAAGGGACTGAGCAAGTTGGTCGTGACCGACATCGAGACAATAAACTTTTTTAGCTCCCTGATGAAGGACGTAATCAGTAAAGCCGCCTGTGGATGCTCCCACATCGACAATAATTTTACCACTCACCTCTACGTTAAATCGCTCTAGTGCATGCTCAACTTTATGGGCGCCACGGGACACATACAAAATCTCTTTTCTCACTTCTAAACCTTCACATGTTACCTGCAATGAGGCTTTTTCCACTTTTAAATTTTTATAAAAGACCACTCCTTCTTCAATGAGGAGCAATGCTTGAGAGCGGCTCGAAACTAATCCCGCTTCTACTAACATTTTATCAGCTCGGTCTTTTGGGGCCATAGTCATAAAGAAACAGGTGTAATAATTAAATCGATTTCTTCTTCATTGCGCTCTTCGTGAGAGATTTTCTTAGTCTCACCAAGATAAATATCCAGATTGGGCTCATTTAAAGTTTTTACGACTTTGCCGCCTTGATTATAAATCTCACCTTTGACACGAACAAATCCCGACGGACCGTATTCGTGAATGCTCTGTACAAAATAGGCTGAAAGCTCTGCCTTGATCCCATTTTTCATTTGAATGGTCACCTGCTCACGCTCATCGACTTGTTCAATGGAGTGCTGCTCAGTGGATAAAAAGAAGCCTTTACCAATGCCTTTTTTATAAATAAGACTTACGTTAAGCCCAATTTTGGCTTCGGCAGAAATAGCTAAAAAAAGCGACAAAATGGCGGTGAAAAGAAATTTTTGCATGAAAAAATTGTAAGATAGAATACTCTTTGCTTCAATAACTACTTTTATGATTGGCAAAAAAGGCAGCTCAGGCTATAAATTACTAAACCAAACCATTTTTAAGTATTGGGTCAATAGCTCAGTTGGTTAGAGCTCCCGGCTCATAACCGGGTGGTCACAGGTTCAAGTCCTGTTTGACCCACCAATATAAAAAGCCCCACAGAAATGTGGGGCTTTTTTGTTTTATCTCAGCTTTATTTGCAGAATTCAATATTGATTCAAAAATCATCGAACTTAAAGAAGCGTTTCAAAATTGCCAGCTTCAAAAATTTGAATATGCCAAATATCTTCCTAGAAGAATATCTTGATGCCAATATTACTTTGATAAAAATAACCACATCGCTTCAGCAACAAAAAACTGCTATAAAAAAATGTTCTGGATAAATTAAATTGTAAGCAAGATGAAGATCAATTGAATTTTAGCAAAAAATGATAAAGACTAGTTTGAAATGAATTTAGTAAATCTTAAAAAAGCCAAAGATTCTTTGGTGATAACTACCCTTAATCAAGTGATAAAATAAGTAATTATTTTTTCTTGGCTTTGAATTTATTTAATTCAGTTTTTAATTTTGAATTTTCTTCAAGAAGAATTTCCATTGCTTTCTCTAGCTTTTGAATTCGCTCTTCATGATTTTTTTGCTCTTCGATAACGCTAGCAATTTTTCTTTCTGCTAATTTAGCTCTCGTCTCATGAGATTGCATTCTCTCATAAATGGCTTTAGTCGATTCAATTAAAGGAGCTACGATATTTCCGTATTTAACAGATTTGATTCCAGTGACTGGATCAGTTTTAACTAATTCAGGAACGACTTTCTCAACTTCTTGAGCAATTAATCCTATTTCTGGCTCACCATTTTTCTTCCATTTAAAGGCGACCCCATGAAGAGCAAGAACCATTTCAAGGCCATTGATCTCCTTAAAATCAGTTTTCAAACGTCTATCAGAAGAATAGTAGAAAGCTGATCCAGTAATGGCACCAGCAGTAAAATTTCCACTCGCATCTCGCTTCACAATTGTGCTAACAGTATTAAGGTTAGTAGCAGCGTTAGCTAAATTTGCTCCGCTTGCGACGTTAGCTGCTGTCACACCTCCAACATTAGCCACCGTTGCTACCACTGATCCTGAGCCTGAAGCAGTTACATCGCCCGTAAGAGCGGTAATTGCAGCTTTACTGTCGACATAAGTTTTATTAGCTGCATCGGTGCCTGCAGTTGGTGTTTGTAATCCAGTAACAGAAAGTGCTGTAATTGTTTGCATTGTATTCGTAGTATCAGCTTTTCCAGCTAACGATGTTGATTGAGCACTAATTTGTCCTTGAGCTTTTCCAAAAGCTGTAAGAATGGAATCTGTTGCACTAATGGCCGAGTTCGTTGAAGTAAATCCAGTGAGCGCCAATCCTAAAACTCGAGCATTAGTAAAATATAAATTTCCATTTTCAGCTACTGCACTTGTATCTAAAGTTGCCCAAGTCTTATTGCCTTTATAATATTGTGTTGCTGATCCGGCAGTAACTGCATTTTCTTTCAGTGCTGCTCTAGCGGTTGTGTAATATAAATTAGTCGATCCTTCTGCGATATCATCACTGCCTAAAACAACCGCTCCAGTTTTAGTATTCACTGATGAGACTGGTGCACTTGGAATTGTTACCCAAGAAGTTACACCTGAAGTATCAGAAGCTAAGACTTGACCTGCGACAGTTGCTTTAGCTGCTGGCAATGTCAGCGTATAACTTGTCACTGTTGCTGGAGCTTTTATTGTCACGTAATTGGTTGTTGAATCTTTATATTTTGTCTGAGTCTCAATTGTTAAATCACCCGTTAGTGTTCCACC
>CANFNL010000012.1 GCA_947448205.1 Bacteriovoracaceae bacterium | reverse complement strand
TTAAAAAACAAAACGACTTCAATAACGCAAAATAAATTACAAATAAAAACTAAAATCAAATCCCAGTGTCATATAGCTTAAAGTAAGTGACCTTGATGAACTATTTTCAGTTGCAAAGTCTTGAGATCTTTTTATTACTGCTAGGTTGTAAGTAAAATGAGTTCCAAGGCTGGTGTATTCTGAGAATTTTTTAAGCAAAGAAAATTTTGCAATCATTCCAGGACCAGTAAAAGTCTTAGTGGAAGCAGACTCTTTGTAGAGATTATAAGTAATGTCTGCTGCCATTAATTCATAAAGGTCCTTAAATGGCAGAAGATTTTGAGAATAACGACTTTCTCGAGCAACACCAACTCCAAAACTGATAAAGTTGCTTTTTTTATCTACTAATTTTGAATTTAGAAGTGTCGTTGCGTCAGAATTATTTGTTGTCATCTTACTGAAGAGACCATTGGTGATAAGAAAATTTGTATCAAGCCAAAAATCTTCCATCTTTTTTCCGTAGGAAAAAGTAATATTGGTAACGTCTGTCGATTTAGTTAAACTTGGGTTAACCCCAAGTAAAAAAGAAAATCTATTATGAAAACTTGGATTAAAATTAGTTTCTGATCTTAATATAAATTCTTCACTAGCTTGCAGTGACTGATTCAATAGAAGAGAAAAAATTAAAAAAATTAGGAAGGAGTTAAAGTATTTTATCATTATTAATTTTCCTTCACACGTTTAGCTAACTTTTCAAAGTTTTCACCAGGGAAATCTTCAATACCGGCAATTTTAGCTAGAAGTAGTTTTTCTTTTAAATGATTAAATTTTGTTTGTTCGTATAAGATTTTTGTTGTAGTTAATTCATCGAGGGATAAATGAAAGTCATAATATTTTGTTTTACCGGCCAGGTAATTATCAAGGATAGTATCAAATGATTTTTGTAAACTCGGTATTCTTGCTTCAAGAATGACTATTTGGTTTTGGAGCGAAAGTATATTTTTGTAGGTTTGTCTGATAAATGATTGAGTGAAGTGCTGATTTTTCTCAAGTTCTTTAAAGGCAATCTCTTTACCTATTCTTCCAAGGGCCAGTTTGTTGGAATTAAATAATCCATCTGATCCAGTAAGGCTCCAGCTAGCATTAATACTAGCTACTAATTCAACATTTCCACTACCATCATTTGTTTCATATTTTGTTTGATTATTTGTTGGTCCAAATCTTTTGTTGTAGGCTCCAAAATTTACAGTGAATTTTGGAAGTGGCATGTTTTCTTTTAAAGCCACATCATAAAGCCTTTCGGCATTTTCTACAGATGTTTTATTTGAGAGGATGGATGGATTATTAAGATTTGCGAGGCTTAAGGATTCATCAAGTGTTATTTTTATACGGTTGTATTCAAGGGACTCTCTTAAAATATATTTAATTCCAATTTCATCTGCAATGAGATAAGCCAAGTTTTCATTAGCTCTATCGGCATTTATTTTAGCATCGTGATAATCATTTTGAGCTTTCAGATACTCAGAGCGGGAGAGGTAATATTCTTGCTTAGAAGTTTTTCCGATAGTGATTTTCTCTTTATTGAGTCGATAAACAAAAGAAGCTTGCCTTAGTTGGCTTTGGCGAATTTTTTCAATATTATTAAATGTCAGCAGGTTAAAATAATTTTCAATTAGATCAAGTTTTAGTTCGCGCTTTGATTCATCATAGATTTTTTTATTTCGCTCAAAGCTTGATTTTGTATTGAGGTAAAGAGCGTAGTCTTTTCCCCAGTTGAAAATAGTATAATCTCCAAGGCTTAACCCAAGCGTTCCCGAAGGTGTTAAAGGTGTCTGGGAAGTTGTGGCAGCTGAGCCAGATCGAAGTGTTGATATCCTCTGATTGCTTGTAGTTAAATTGATTTTAAGTTCTGGAAGCCAAAAGGCATTTTTAGCACCGCTGAATTCAATTTCATTCAGTGAATCTTTTTGGGCACGGATATTTTGTTCATAATTTTTACGTAAGCCCTGTTCAATAACATCATTGAGCAGTAGATTTTTAAAGCTCTCAGTGAGTTTGTACTTATCAGCTTCTTGCATGTAAATGTCAGATTCTGAAATTTTCTTGGATTTTATCTTATCTTCTTGATTTTTTCTTTTTGGTTCTAAAAGTTCTTTTTCAGAGAGGACTTCTGACTTTTTAGCAATTTTCAGGTTATCATCTTTTGGCGGCACTTCCTTTGTTGTCTCAGGTGGCAGAGTTGCTTCTTTTAAAGTCTCATCTTTAATAAGCTCATCTGGTAGAGCCTCTGTTTTGATTGCTCCCTCGACTGGAGTAGGAATAATTTCAGTCTTAGGAGCTGTATCCGCAGGAGTAGGAAGAATTTGCGGTTCTTCTGAGAGCTCCGTTATCTCTTGAGAATAACCATTGCCAATGGCAATTACGCTGATTAAGCAGATAAATTGAATCATATTTTTCATTAGAAAATCATAAAGAATCTGATTGGCTATGAAAAGTTTTTTGTATAGCTTTAGGACTTAAAGTGAAATTCCAGGACAGCCTTTTCTGACGATATTTTCTTCTTGGTATTGAATTTGAGTTGTTGTTAATAAAAGCTCGTGTTCGAGATGGCCCAAATTCTCCTCAAGCTTTCTTTTAACGGTCATTTTATTTTCAGGTGTTATTTTTTGCAGGTGTTTGTTTCTTTCAATCATCCCAAGAATTCTTTGTTTATTAGATATTTTTTCTTGACGCTTTTCTGTGAGTAGTTCGCAGCGACGACTGATGCTTGGATCGGTTATGACTGTACGCCTATAGTCCTCTGCGTGACAAAAATTCGGTACTAAAGCGCTAAGGTTGATAAAAACGCTCAGAAAATATGGGCAAATTCTTTGGGCCATTCCAATTGATCTCCACTATAATAATTAGATTAGTATAACAAATTTCTGGAGACCTTTGAAGTGAGCAAAAAGAGAGTCCTCATTTTAATTCCCGCTCGTTTTGCTTCCACGCGTTTTCCTGGAAAACCATTGGTATCAATTCTTGGCAAAAGCATGATTCAAAGAGTTTTTGAAAACTGCTCAATTTCTCATCATCAGGATTTTCTTTTTGAAACTTATGTGGTGACGGATGATGAAAAAATAGAAAATCATGTAAAAACATTTTCTAGTAATGTGGTGAGAGTGGATGATGATGTCAGTTCAGGTACACTGCGTATCCATTTAGCCTTTAAGCGCTTTTTTAGTGAACTTGCCTATGACTTAGTTATAAATGTTCAAGGAGATGAGCCACTCCTAAAGAGAAGTGAGTTAACAGCTCTTGCACAATTTCATTTAAGTTCAACATTTGATATTGGAACCTTAGTAAAAAAACATCAAAATTTCGATTCAAGTTTTTTAGATTCTAATAAAGTTAAAGTAGTCATGAATGAGAATTCAGGGGCTGTTTTTTATTTTTCGAGAGCGGGGATTCCCTATAAACGTGGGGCTTCAACGGATGCTGATAATGATAATAATGACTATTGGTTTTTGCACATTGGAGTTTACTCATATAATCCTAAAGCACTTTTGCTCTTTGCCAATGCCACTGAGTCACGGCTTGAAAATTTAGAAAAATTAGAGCAATTAAGGGCACTCGAAATTGGACTCTCAATTGGGGCATTCCCGATAACCAGTCAAATTTTTGGTGTCGATGTTCCTGAAGATGTAAAAAAAGTTGAGACTGCGCTCCTAAGTACCAATAAGGAAATATAATGGCAGAGAAAAATGAAATAACAAAAAAGCATAAAAAATTTATTTTTATCACTGGAGGAGTCGCAAGTTCTCTGGGAAAAGGGTTAGCTGCCGCTAGTATTGCCAGCCTTTTAGAAAGAAGAGGCATAAAAGTTTCGATGCTAAAAATGGATCCCTATATAAATGTTGATCCTGGAACTATGAGCCCAACTCAACATGGAGAAGTTTTTGTAACCGACGATGGAGCTGAAACTGATCTCGATCTTGGTCATTACGAACGATTTACTTCACTTACACTCAAGCGTGAAAGTAATTTTACAACTGGGCAAGTTTATTTAAAAGTTATTGAAAATGAGCGCGAGGGAAAATATTTAGGAAAAACAGTTCAAGTAGTTCCTCATGTGACTGATGAAATAAAAAGAAGAATTCAGATTGCCGCTGATAATGCTGATCTTCTCATTGGTGAAATTGGTGGAACTGTTGGCGATATTGAATCATTACCCTTTATAGAATCGATTCGACAATTGGCCCACGATGAAGGTGCTGGGAATGTTCTTTTTATCCATTTAGTTCTCCTTCCTTACATTGCAGCGGCTGGAGAGTTGAAATCAAAGCCGGCGCAACACTCGGTGAAGGAGTTAATGTCTCAAGGACTTTCACCTCAAATAATTATTTGTCGTTCTGATCGTGCAGTAGATGAAGATACACTTGATAAAATATCTCGATTTTGTAATGTTGGGAAAAAAAATGTTTTTCAATCAATTGATTTAGATTCCATATATAAAGTTCCTTTAGAATTTCACTTGCAAGGTTTGGATGAAAGAGTCAGTGAGCTTCTAGGAATTTGGGCACCAGAACCAAAAGTCGCTGATCTGGAAAAGGTTGTTTATAATTTTGCACATCCTCTTAGAGAAATAAAAATTGGTATTGTTGGAAAATATACCGATCTAATCGAATCCTATAAATCTCTCGATGAAGCGCTTAATCACGGAGCTATTGCTAATCAATTAAAATTTAAACCAGTTTATATCGACTCGGAACAACTAGAAAATAATGCTGATTTAACTATAGTTTTTAGAGAAGTGCAGGGCATTTTAGTACCAGGTGGTTTTGGTAGTAGAGGAACTGAAGGAAAAATCAGGGCGATTGAATATGCCAGAGAAAATAAAATTCCTTTCTTTGGAATTTGCTTAGGCTTGCAATTAGCAGTTATAGAATATGCTCGCCATGTCGCAAAGATTTCCGATGCTACATCAGAAGAATTTCAAAGTGGGGGATCCCATCTCATTCATTATATGGAAGGCCAAAAAAGTACAGGGACCAAAGGTGGCAATATGCGCTTAGGAAGTTATGAGTGCACTCTGGAAGCAGGCTCGTTAGCCCACAAAATTTACGGAACAGAAAATATTCATGAACGTCACCGTCACCGCCTTGAGGTTAATAACATGTATCTTGATAAATTATCAAATGCAGGACTTAGGGTTTCGGGATTTAATAAAGTATTAAATTTGGTCGAAGTGATTGAGCTTAAAAATCATCCTTTTTTTATTGCTTGCCAATACCACCCAGAATTTAAATCAAAACCCTTTTCTCCTCACCCATTATTTAAAGCATTTATTGAAGAGTCAGATCGCCTAAGGAAATAATTTATGACAAAACCCAAATTAGAACTTTTTATTGGTTCATGCGTTTTAGAAAGTGAAGAGCTTGCTCTAAGTATTGCAGAGAGACTTATAAAAGATTTAGAGCCATTTAAAAATCAAATCACGCTTACTTACAAAGGAAGTTTCGATAAAGCTAATCGTACTTCGATAAACTCTTATCGAGGCCCTGGTATTGATGAGGGCATGAGAATTCTTAAAAAAGTAAAAGACACATTTGGATTACCAGTGCTTACTGATTTTCATGAAACTACTCAGGCGATGAAGCTTGCAACTGTTGTCGATGTTTTACAAGTCCCAGCTTTTTTATGCCGACAAACTGATATGATTGCCGCCGGTGCTGAAGCTTGTGCCAAATTCGGAAGAATTTTAAAAGTTAAAAAAGGTCAGTTCTTATCTCCCGAGGAAACAAAAAACATCGTTGATAAAGCCACAACTTTTTTGCCTAAAAATCAAATACTCCTAACTGAAAGGGGATCGAGTTTTGGATATAATAATTTAGTAGTTGATATGGCTTCATTTCAAATCATGAAAAGTTTTGGAGTAAAGGCTATTCACGATGCCACTCATTGTGTTCAACGTCCAGGTGGGCTTGGAACAGCTACCGGTGGAAAGCGTGAACAGATTTTAGTTTTGGCAAGAGCGGCTATCGCTGCTGGTGCAGATGGTCTATTTATGGAAACTCATCCTAATCCTGATCAGGCACTTTCCGATTCAGCTACAAGCCTGCCACTGGATCAAATCAAGTCAGTAGTAGAGCAGTTACTTAGAATTTATGAGGTAGTATAATTATGGCTAAGCCACTTTATGAAAAAGTTAGACTCAAAGAAATGGCATTACATTTTAAAGACAAACTCTCTAAAATAAAAGTCTGTGTTTTTGATATCGATGGAATTCTCACTGATGGCGGAATAACCTGGTGGGGAGAAGATATTGGTTTTAATCGAACGTGCCATATTCATGACGGCTATGGATTTAAAATTTTAAGAGATGCTGGAATTAAAGTAGGTATTATATCTGGTGGCGATAGCATCGGAATGAGAAAGCGATTTGTAGATACTTTAAAGTTAGATTTTGTTTTTTTAGGCAACGAAGATAAAAGAGAAGCTTATAAATCGATTTTGGCCATGGGGTATAAGGATGAAGAAATTCTTTTTATGGGGGATGAATTTATAGATGTACCAATTTTAAAACGTGTTGGTTTTTCTGCTACTGTTCCCAATGCCAGTTTTGAAATTCAAGAAATTGTTGATTACATCACTCACCGCGAAGCTGGTGATGCTTGTGCTAGAGAAGTGATGGACATTCTTCGCTATGCTCAAGAGCTTCCAGTGAAAATTTGGGAATTCTAATGAGCGAAAAATTAGGAAAATCAGAAGAACTATTGGCTGAAAAAATGTGGAAATTAAAAATGGTGATGGATGAAACAGTCGAGTTTCCTTCTGTCTATCTTTTTAAGTTTATAGTCCCTGTGAATGAAGTTCAAAACCTACTAAAAATTCTGGATGGAATGGATGTTGATGAGAGAGCTTCGAGTGGCGGGAAATATATAAGTGTTTCAGCTAAAAAAGTTTTTAATTCTAGTGATGAAATAATTAAAATTTATAAAACGGTTTCGGTGATAAAAGGAATTATCTCATTATGAACCAATCTGTAAAAAAAAATAAAATTGCCTTAGTCATTGGTGCAGGAGCTTTTGGAACATCTATCGCTCAAGTCTTAGCTTCGAATTTTGAAAAAGTTATTTTAAAAGTTCGTTCAGAGGATATTTATCTTGCTATTAAAAGTGGAGAGAACTCGGTGTATTTGCCAGGCTTAAAAATTGCATCCAATATCGATGCGGCCCTTAGCTGGGATGAAGTAGAGCCACGCAATGAGTGCGATATTGAGCTAATTGTTTCTGCACTTCCTTCTGGGGGAGTTTCAGAGTATTTTAAAGATAATTACGATAGATTTTTAGGTTATTTGGTAAAAGGAATTCCAATTCTCTCACTCTCAAAAGGGATTGATCCAGAAACTTTAGAATTATCAGATGATCTTTTATATGATACTTACCCTCATTTTAAAGATCAGTTTTGCTTTCTCTCAGGTCCTTCGTTTGCTCACGAAATTATGCAAGAGCAGATTACCTTAGTAACAATAGCGGGAAGATCTAAGCTCGTTTTAGAAAATGTTATTTCCATGGTGAATACTCCCTACTTTAAAGCTCTCGCTAGTTATGATGTAAAAGGCGTTCTTTTGGGTGGAGCCTTAAAAAATATTCTTGCCATCGCTGGAGGAGTCATTGAAGGTTTAGGTTATAATCATAACACTCGAGCTGCAATGATCACCAGAGGCATCGCGGAAATGCTAAGATTTGGAACTGTTTATAATGCCAGGCCTGAAACTTTTTATGGACTTTCTGGAATGGGGGATTTGATCCTTACGACTACCGGAGATCTTTCACGAAATAAAACTTTTGGTTTGGAGCTGGCCCGTGGGAGAAAGGCGATTGATATTATTCAATCGCAACGATCTATTGTTGAAGGGTACAAAACTGCAAAAGCTGCTCATTTTATAAGTGAGCGTTTTGATATTAGAGCTTCTATATTCAATGGAGTGTATGATGTTCTTTATGAAAATCATTCACCACGAGAAGTTATTTCCAGAATTATGAAATCTCATTCGAGGTTTGAATAATTTTTAATTAAGCTGCTCTTTGATTCTTCCGATGCTTACGGTTTCGCCAAGATTGATAAGGCTTCCATCTTTTTTCAAAATAAAATAAGCTGGAACCCCTACTAGTTTATTTTGTCTAAGAAAGCTTCCTATGACTTCATCCCTTTTTGTCCAATCGCCAATTAATAATTTAAAATTATTTTCAGTCACAAATTTTTTGAATTCATCAGTATCTAAAACTAAACGTTCGTTTATTTTACACGTAAAGCACCACTTTGCCGTAAAATCCATAAAGACAATTTCTTGGTTCTCTTTATACTCTTTCATCTTTTCGTATGACCAAGCTTCCCAATTTAATCCTTTGGCTTTTTTGTCGCGAATTAAAGCTGTTTGCTCGTCATTTCCAGAAATGAGGGTTGTGGAGCTTAGGTTGACAAAAAAACCAAGGGCAATAAGTAATGAAACAAAACCTATCCATTTTTCTTTTTTCAAAATAGCAATACCAGCAAAAATAAAAAGCAGACAGGTCGCAAGTTTTATTAAATGTGATTGGCCGTCTACTAAGGCATTATATACATCAAATAACCATAAGATGGTTAACAGTAAAGTTAGTCCTAAGATTTTTTTTAAAGTATTCATCCAATTGCCAGGGCGTGGGAGAAATGAGACCAGAGCAGGAAAAAAAGCTGTCAGAATAAAAGGGAAGGCTAGACCAAGTCCAATCATAATAAAAATTAAAAAAATTGAAAGATTAGATGAGGTGAAAGCAAAAGTCAGTGCTGTTCCTAAAAAAGGTGCACTACATGGAGTTGAGAGAATTGTTGCCAGCACTCCGCTAAAAAAATCACCAACTAATCCATCTTGTGTTTGGAAATTACCTAGAATTTTTCCACCTGGAGTAGAAAATTCAAAGAGTCCAAACATATTGAGTGAAAAAATAAAAAGTGCGATAATTGTCACAGCTATAAAATTGGGAGATTGAAGTTGAAAGCCCCATCCAACTTGAGTGCCGAGTGATTTTAGCGCCAAGATAATCGAAGCAAAAACAATAAAAGTTGTAAGTATTCCTAGAGTGTAAAAAAAATTATGCCTGAGGATAAGTTTTCTTGATTCATTTCGGTATTTGACAAGGCCAAATAACTTCAATGAAATAACAGGCAAAACACATGGCATAACGTTTAGGATTAACCCCCCAAAAAAAGCTAAAATGAGATAATAAAAAAGTGAATTACTTGCAGTGTTGTTTGTTGCGAGTTGCACCCCTTTACTATCTTTATTTAGTACTTTATTTTCAGAAGACTGTTGGGTAATTGTGGGAGTGAGTGCTGGAGTTGATACATTAAAAGAATCAAATTTTTTTTCAATGATGATTTCTTTTCTTAAAATAGGATCATTAAGTAAAAATTTTAAGAGATAGGGCTTTTCAAATTTGCCATTAAGTGGAAGCGTTACTGGTGGGTTTTGGTATTCTCCGTCCCAGTTTATTTCGACAATTCCAGATAAACTTGCTTCTTTGATGATGAGATTTTCGTGTTGGAAATCAAAAGGAGGAGAAGGGAACGAGTACATTAAGTTAGCATCTTTTAAATAGGATGCATCAGTAGTTTTCTTAACTTCATAAGTAATAACCAAAGTTTTTTCCTTATTACCTTTGGCCAGTTTAATATCGAAATATTCTGGAATTGGTGAAATTTTAGGAAGATTCATAAAGCGGGAAGTTAAAGCAAGCTCTGAAAGTGGGGAAGAAACATCTGGGGTATTCGTGATTAATTTTCCGGAAATAATTTTAAAAGTCAGCTCTTTTTGACCAGGAATGCAAATATGCTTGCACACTAGCCATGTAGAAGTTAAATTAATTTCTTTTCCCGCAAGCTTGTTAAGATCATTTTTTTCAAGTTGATAAAAAAGGGTATAACTTCCAGTGTAGCCATAAGCCCATTGTGTTCCATTTTCTATGAAACGCTTGGGCGCCGGCCATTCTTCTTCTTTGATTTTAATTTCTTTCTTTTTTATAGTGAAGAGATTTTTAAGAGCAAGACCAGCATCGCCAGGATTTTTCCAATAGGTATGCCAGCCCGGATAATTTTCAAAACTTATGGCAATATATGTTTTATTTTCCAGGCTAAAATTTTGTATGGCTAATTTAACGGGTTTTTCGGGCACGCTCTCGTCAGGAAAGGCATTTTTGGGAGCAAGAAGTATTGTAATGGCAAGTAGCGCACTTAAAAAAAATGATGTCATAAATTCCCCAAATTATTTAAACTATTACTGATACTGCAAGACATTTATTATCCAATGTTTATTATGTAAAAACAAATGAGTAAATCCGCTTCTAACGCAGGTCTAACTTTACAAAGAATGGCGTATTAAAGATACTTATATTCAAAATGAAAGAGTCATTATTTCCAAAACTCCTAAAGCCTTTGGATGCCTTTTTACCAGCTCATTTAGATGCTTCAGTGGAAGCCTCAGTTTTCTATCGTGCAAGAATAGTTATTGCTACGAATATAATTAGTTTCTTTATAATCACCCTTCTCTGGGGTGCTGTTTACTTTTTAAATATTTCTCACTTCATACATATTGGAATTTTATTTAGCGGTTTGATTTTAATTGTTCATATGTACTACTTAAAATCACAAACGGATTTTAAATTTTTTGAAAAAAAATTATTTATAAGTGCAGTCTTGCAAGTGCTCATGTTAGATATTGTTGTCTACTTGACTTCCTATTCTTCTGGGCTTGGTATTTTTGGTGCTATTTGGCTTCTTCCTATTTTTTTAATGATTGCTTTTTATTTCAGAACTTATTTTAGTTTTTATTTTGCAGTAGTAAATTTCTTAATCTTTATCGGCATAAGTCTATTTAAGCTCGATAGCTTGAACGATCCTGTCAAGAGATATTTAAATTTTAGCATTGTTTTTTTTGTCTTTTTTTGTCTGATACTGGCTTTTTGTTTTATTATGACTTTTATTTTTGTAGCCCTTAATGAGCACCTGCAGCGAGAAGTTTTAAAACAAAAAGATTTATTACTTGAAAGTGCAAAGTTTCAATCATTGGGAAAAATGGCATCTAATTTAGCACATGATATTAATAATCCCTTATTTACTATCCAGGGTAAACTTCATCAAATCAGAAATCTTTTAAGTAGAGATCAATTGGATTTGGAAAAGTGTGACAACATTGTTGAGAACATTGAGACAACTATTTTAAAGCTCTCTCAAATAGTCAAAGGAATTAGTACTTTTGCAAGAGAAGGAAGAGGAGATCAAATGATCTCGATTAAAGTCAGTGAACTTATTGAAAATAATTTGGCATTGGCAATTGATAGGATTAAAAATTCTGGAATTGAACTTGAAATTATTGATCATCCAACGGCTCAAATTATTTGTTATCCCTCTTTTATCTCACAGGTTGTATTGAACTTGTTGAATAATGCTATCGATGCGCTGGAGTTTGCTAGTACTAAGGAAATTAAAGTAAAAATCTATAGCGATCAGAGTTGGATCTTCATAGAGGTCTGGGACAGTGGAATCGGTGTCGCCAGTGAGTTGGAAGAAAAAATCTTTGAACCTTTTTTTACTACAAAAACTTTTGGCAATGGTACTGGACTTGGATTGTCAATTTCTAAAGGATTAGTTGAAGTTCACGAAGGGAAGCTAAGTTATGAGCGAAGTGAGCTCTATACTAAGTTTATCGTTCAACTTCCAACATACGAATAACTCTCTTAATTTAGACTCCTTATTTTTTCCGATGACAGTTGTCAGTTATTTGATCTTTTTCAATTTCAGACTAAATAAGCCTTAAATTTTTTTTTATTCTTCCGAAAGATCTAAGGAGATCTGGAGTTGTTTCATTTTATGGGAAAGAAGTTTATGGAAAAAAAGAATAAGTTTCAATTGTCACTTTTGTTATTACCACTGCTGGCTTCTTGCAGTCTGGATATAAAAAAAATTGAAGAGAAGGCTGCAATGATGAATCATTATGAAATGGTCTCACTTAAGCTGGCGAGAGAAAATCGCGAATTAAATGCCGAGGTCAGACGACTTGAATTTGAAATTGAGAAACTTAAGCAAGAAGCCAAGTATGGATTTAATTCAAAAAAAGAAATGAAAAAAGAGTCGGCAGAAGTCGCTCATAATGAAAATGTACATGAATCACTATCATCTCATAGTGAAGCAAAATCAGATGAGCATGGACGATCTATTGCCAGTGTTGAACCAACAGCACTTGCCCATGAAAATGCTCCAAGTGATTTAGTTGAATTTAAAACATACAAATGGCATTCCGATGATCTTTTGAAAATTGCTGATAAAGAATTTAAGGAAAAAAATTATGAAAAGGCAGCTCAGTTTTACAATTCGTTAGTTAATAATTATCCAAATAACAAAAGTATCAACGATGAGCTCTATTTTAAAGCAGGTATTGCTGCTTTTGAAAGTGGCCTTCACCATGATTGGACTTTAAGCCACTTTGAAGCCCTAATGACTAAGTATCCTACGTCACAATATTTTCGAAGTGCCAAGTTATGGGTTGGCTTAACCCATCTAAAGCAAGGTGATAAAAAGAAATTTTTTTCTACAGTAGAAGAGTTTAGAAAAAAGTATAGAAATACCACAGAATGGAAAATTTTGAGTTCGTATTATGAAAAAATTGAAGAGAAAACAAATGAATAAAATTTTTTTTATAGCTGCAATTTTCTCGATAAATCTCATGGCGTCTGAACCAGGGGCAATACCTTTTGGAAGGATTGTGGATTTAAGGGGGGAGGGCTTTATTTCTTTTAATGGCAAAACGCGTGAGATTAGAAAAGGTGATATGATCGAGCAAGGAGCGGAAATCGTCATCGAACACCATGGTCAAGTGAGCTTTACAGATAATGCTGATCATCGCTTTCATTTAGGAAATTCATCTTCGGCAAGTGTGAAGGGGAATACTGTTGAATTAAGATCAGGGGATATGTGGTTTCAATCATTGAATAAGAATGAAGATTATAAAATAAAAACAGCAAATGCATTAGTTAGTTACCAAGGTGGTGAAGCTGTTCTGACTTATGAGGCGGGGATTGGAAAATCTCAATTAATGGTTATTAATGGCATAATGAAGCTTTCAAACTTACTATCACAAGATTTAAATCTTAATGTGAGTGAAGGTCATTTTTCTTTTATCGACACTGCCTATGAAGAAGGAGCGCCGAGAGATCCAACACCAGTGGGGGAGAAAACTTATACGCAATTAGTTGGTCTTTTTACCGGTATAACACCAATGGATAAAAATTCAGTTACTGTTTTCAAAGAGCCAGTAGCTGAAAAAATTGAGAGAAAAATTGCTTCTGTTCATGACGAAAAAAAAATAGAAGTAAAAGATAAATTAATTGAAGATTATAAAAATAATCTTCTCAATTTGGCATTGAAATCAAAAAAAACCAATGATAAAAAGGTTTCTCAAAAAAATATGAAACCATTAAAAAAACTACCACAAGGCACTCCCGTTTTTGTTCATATTTATGGACAAAAAAAAGGAATGAGCACTCTTGCCACATCTTCTAGCGAAACAATGAGCAAGTCGCGAGCCCCTGCTTCTGTTTTAGAGCAAGAAGCAACAGTTGAGAAAGAAACAGTCGCAGCTCCGTACGCCAAAGACTTTAAAAAAGAATATAAAGAAAGCGATAAACTTATTGAAGAATTAAAAAAATTGTAAAAGATAATTTTTTCTTTAGTCGTAATCAGCTTCATTAAACACTCGCTTTGGCGAGAATGAGTAAAATATGACTGCAAAAGTAAATTCCAAAGTTAATCAAGTGATGGCATTAACCTATGATGATGTTTTAATAAAGCCCTCTTATTCAGAAGTACTTCCAAACGAAACAAAAACTACAACATTTTTTTCTAAAAATATTCCACTCAATATTCCTATAGTCTCAGCTGCCATGGATACTGTCACAGAGGCACCATCGGCCATTGTTTTAGCAGAAGAGGGAGGCATTGGTGTTATTCATAAAAATTTAAATCCTTATCGACAAGCCGAAGAAGTCGAAAAAGTGAAAAAGTTTGAAGCAGGGATGATTTTAAATCCAGTCAGTGTTGATGAAGAAACAACTTTAGCCTATGTAATGGATTTAAAAAATCAAAAGAAAATAACGGGTGTTTTAGTTGTCGATAAAAATAAAAAACTAGTTGGTATATTAACCAATCGTGATTTGCAGTTAGAATCAAACTTTGATCAAAGAGTAAAAGATGTCATGACTAAAAAAGAAAAACTAGTCACGGCCCATCCAAGCATTTCAATCGATGAAGCAAAAAAACTTTTGCATAAACACCGAATTGAAAAGCTTCCGTTAATAACTAATGATGGTGTAATAAAGGGACTGATAACAGTCAAAGATATTTTAAAAACTATTACTTTTCCCAATGCCAATAAAGATTCTTTAGGGCGATTAAGAGTTGCTGCTGCCATTGGGGTAAGCGAAAAAGAATTTGAGCGTGCTAAGATTTTGGTTGAAGCTCAAGTTGATGCCTTAGTTGTTGATACCGCTCATGGACACTCAAAAGGTGTGATTGAGATGGTTAAGCTTTTGAAAAAAACATTTCCCCACGTTGACTTGGTTGCAGGCAATGTCGCAACTGCAATAGCATGCAAAGATTTAATCGCTGCTGGAGTTGATGGAATTAAAGTGGGAATTGGCCCTGGCTCAATATGTACAACAAGGGTTGTTGCCGGTATTGGTGTACCTCAATTTTCAGCAGTATTGGAGTGTGCAGAATTTTGCCGCAAAATGCATATTCCTATTATTGCCGATGGTGGTATTAAGCTTTCTGGAGATGTGGTTAAGGCTTTAGCTGCAGGTGCCAGTTCTGTGATGATTGGATCTCTTTTTGCTGGAACTGATGAAGCACCTGGAGAGATGGTGCTTTACCAAGGAAGAGCTTATAAAGTTTATAGAGGCATGGGATCCCTGGGTGCCATGGCCTTGGGTTCAAAAGATCGATACGGCCAGGGTGCCGTTGAAGATTTAGGAAAATTAGTACCAGAAGGTATTGAGGGGCAAGTACCTTATCGCGGATCATTATCAAGTAATATTTTTCAATTAGTGGGTGGCTTGAAATCGGGTATGGGTTATGTCGGTGCTAATGATTTAGTTGAACTTTACCAAAAAGCTGAATTTATTACAATCTCCAATGCAGCTCTTAAAGAAAGTCACCCTCATGATGTCTTTGTCACAAAAGAAGCACCCAATTATCGATTAGGTTAAAATTTATATGAAAAAAAGCCACGAAAAAAAAATTTGGATTGTGGATTTTGGTTCACAATACACCCAACTTATTACAAGAAAATCAAGAGAGCTTGGTTATTCTTCAGAAATTATCACTCTGGATGAGTGCCGTGAAAGAATCAATTCAAATAAAATACCTCAGTGCTTAGTACTCTCTGGTGGTCCTCAATCAGTTTTTGAAGATATTAATGACTATTCTTTTATTTTTAATAATATCGAATTACCTATTCTCGGTATTTGTTATGGTATGCAATTAATGGCCAGTTATTTTGGTGGTGTGGTCGAGAAAGGATTAATTGGTGAATATGGTCATGCTGAGATTCACTGCCTACCAGATTTCAGTATTCCCAAATGCTCTAATACGATGAGTGTTTGGATGAGCCACTCAGATCATGTTGCAAAAGTACCGAGTTCATTTAATAAAATTATAGAAAGTTCTAATCATCTTGTAGCAGCAATCTTGCATAAAGATAGGCCAATAATGGGGCTTCAATTTCATCCTGAAGTGGAGCATTCGAAGCAAGGCAAATTAATTCTCGATTACTTTTATAGAGACGTAGCCGATTTAGAGACAGACTGGAATGCAGAAGAAATGCTAATAGAAGCACTCTCGTTAGTAAAAAAAGTGGGAGATAAAAAAGTGCTATGCGCTTTTTCTGGAGGAGTAGACTCACTTGTGGCCGCAACGTTGGCTGCAAAAGTTCTAGGGGGTAACCTGCATTGCTTTTTTGTCGATAATGGTTTGTTAAGAATTCAAGATTATCATCATATTAAAAAACTACAAGAACAGACATATTTAAAAATTGAAATAATAGATGCTAAAGAAGATTTTTTGCAAGCACTAAAAGATGTCGATGATCCAGAAAAAAAGAGAAAAATTATTGGAAAAAAGTTTATAGATATATTTGAGAGAAAATTAAAAGAGTATCAACAAAAGTATAAAATACATTTTGAATATTTATTGCAAGGTACTTTATATCCTGATGTTATTGAATCTATTTCACCTCATATCGCTGGTGGAAAGTCGGTGATGATTAAGTCTCACCACAATGTTGGTGGACTTCCCGAGAGGATGAACTTAAAGCTTTTAGAGCCATTGCGATTTCTTTTTAAGGATGAAGTGCGAGAGATGGGGGTAGCTCTTGGCCTATCGAGAGAGTGGGTTTTTAGGCACCCATTTCCAGGACCTGGTCTAGGAGTTCGTATTCTCGGAGTCGTTGGGCCTGAGGCTATTCGAATGGTACAGGAATCAGATCAAATTCTTTACGAAGAATTAATTGAAGCTAATCTTTACCAATCAACCTGGCAGGCCTTTACTGTTTTTCTTCCAGTCAAAACTGTAGGAGTTAAGGGAGATGGAAGGGCCTACGAAAATGTTATCTGTTTGAGGATGGTGAATTCCTCTGATGGGATGACTGCTAATTGGTCTCATTTTCCTCATGAATTCTTAGAAGCAGTTTCCCGTAGAATTACCAATGAAGTAAAGGGAATAACACGAGTGGTTTACGATATAACTTCTAAGCCACCTGGAACAATTGAATGGGAATAGAGATATGAAAATAAAGTACTCAATACTTTTTATTTTTTTTATTTTTATTCAAACCAATGCTTTTGCAGATTCTGAATCAGATTATAAAACACTTTGCTCTTATGATAAAAAATGGTGTGAACGCTTAAAAAACTCAGATGGAACTTGGGTCAAACCCAAAAAAGAAATTGTACAACTCTTAAAAGAATTAGCCCCTATTATAGAAAAACATGCAAAAACTTTGGGTGTTGATCCGCAAGCAGTGGCAGGCGCCATTATGGCAGAAAATTCTTTAAACGTATCTATTTCAGATGATGTTCAAGATTTATTAGTTAAAATTGGTGTGGCTAATAAAGGAGAGATTTTAGGTAAAAAATTTACCTATGGTCTTGGGCAATTAAATTTCCAGGCGGCAAGGGAAGCAGAGAATTATGCCGCAAAACTTGAAGGCCGTGAAGCAATCAGTGATAATCTTCTTATACCTGAGCGGGCGATTTATTATGTAGCGGCCGTTTTGCGAAAATGTCAGGATGATTATAAAAGACAAGGAATAGACATTGCAGATAAGCCTGAAATCTTAACGACACTTTATAATCTTGGTCATTCTGATATTAAATCTTTAGAGATTAAAAATTCTGGATCTACACCAAAACCAAATTATTTTGGATTTTTTGTAAAGCAATATCAAAATGATTTAGCCTTTTTAAAGAAACCAATCGCAAAGCCGATTGCGAATTTGAGTGAAAAGAAATCATCATCATTAGCCGCTCCCATTAATCCAATTAAGGATGTCGCTGAAACTAAAGAATTAAAATTAGCATTTACCAAAACTATGCCATTGTATTCCTCACCTCCCAGTTGTGATGTTAAAACGGAGTATGGAGCGACTAATTTAGCCAATAAGTATAAAAGCATGAAAGCCTATGCAGTTACAGCAATAGCTGAAAAAGAAAAATCTTATCAGATTATTGCTCCGAGCATCGATTGTGAGTCAAATACTTGGGAGCTTATTAAGCTTGTCAGTGGAGAGATAGGATGGATTAAAAAAGATGACCTTGAAAAATCTTCTTCCAAAATTCTAATTGCTAAAACAAAATGTGCTCCAAAAATAGATATGAAATGTGCTAAGTCTATTGAAGAAAAACTTGGAAATAATTTTATTAAAAATTCTGGAAATGTTACAGGTGAACTTTTTGCCCAACCTTATAGTATTTCAAAAAAAATTGCATTTAAGAATGCAGATTGGAATTGTAAGGCAAATTATGATACTCTAGATGATTTTGCTCAGTCCTCTGGTTATTATTCAGGCTTTACTCAATTTAACCAAGGTTTTCAAGTTGGTGTAGGGATGGGATCTGGAGCTCCACCAATTCCAGAAGTTAAAAAGATTGGAAAAGCCACTAACACTGAAGCTTCTCTCAAAATAAGTCTAGAAAAAATAAGTCAGAAACAAAAAGAGATTGAAGAATTTTATAAAGCTCCTCTCAATGATCCCAAGAACCCGTATTCGACTATTCCATTTATAGATTTTAAAAATAAGATTGAGGCGTGCGTGTATAAACAAGTTTATAAGTTGGATAATTGCCAGCTTGACTTAACTCAAGTTGATAAGCTGATTAACTCCATTGAGTTAAATCCTAAAATTTCAAAAGATGACAAATCTTTTCTTGCGATAAATTTTATTTGGGTGGCAATGGGAAAGGAGTTTCAACGTAAAGAGGTTGCTTTGCAGTACCTTAAAAATAATAGCAATTATGGAATTGCTATAGATATGTCTAAAATCGATTCTCAATTTGCTTTTAGGGATGGTGATGAAAAATTGTGGGGGCTTGATGACGTCAAAGCTGCCTTAGTGGAATGTAAAAATTCGCTACAGGCTATAGGTCAAAAAATATCTGGCTCAAATATATTAGACTATGATGATAAAAAATTGATGGAAATTGGATTAAGACAATTAGAAAAGTTTTCAATGGTTTCACCACTTGAAGGAATAAAAAATTTAGAAAAACTTCAAGTTAAAGAAAAAGATGAAATGTGGAAGAAAGTGCAAGGAGATTATGTTCAACTCTCTAAACTATGTTTATCCCTAAAAGAGACCTATGATTTGCCAATACCTGGCAAAGATGAATTGCTATCATTCAAAAACTTTACCTGCTTCTATCAAAACCTAGACGTGTTAGAGCATGATCATACTCTAATGCTTAAAGATGTTGTCAATGAGCTAATGTTTTCACCAGAAGGAGTTGAGATACTTAATATTAACTTTGCTAAATCTTTTGATAAATATAAAATGATAAGTTTAGGGTTATTACCCAATCCGGCAGTGAGATTTAGTAGTTACTCTACTCCTCCTCAAGTTTCTGAGCCTCCTCCTTCGTATTGTCCAAATAAAACAGCAGAGTTGATTGAGGATCTTGTAAAAAATAATCCTTGTATTGAAAAAGTTTATGTACCAGATAAGTGGTTATTAAATAGACTCAATGAACTGGGAGATAAGGTTATCTTTAAGCCTTTTGCTGAAGATGATCGTTATTCGTTTGATTTGGAGAAAATACAATGCAAATGAAGAGTTTTATTATTTTTTCTCTAATTATATTCACCCATAATTTATTTGCTTATGAATGCAAAGACAAAGAATTAATAGTCAGTAAATTAGAAAATAGAAAAGAAGCTTTTTTAAATCTTCAAAAAATGGATAGGCAAGTTCTTGTAGAGGGATTACTTTTTGAATTGACCACCAAAGATTTTACAAAGAAGAGACTTAAGAAAACAGAGATATTATTAAGTTTTTTAGAGAGCACTGAAGCCATTGCTAATCAGCGTGCTTTTTTTAAATTACTAAAAACTTCCTCTGAATTAGAGGGAGGTATTTCAAAAGTAAAATCCCTTAATTTAAAAGAAGTTTGTGAAATTTTGGATAAAGTAAATAAATTAGATTAAAAGTCTCCTGAAACGATTTAATCAAAGAGGCTCATTTGGCTTGATTTTGATTCTTTGGTAGAGATCACTTCACGAGTTTCATGTTCTAAGATTTCCAATTTTGAAAACGAATCTTTAAAAGTTTCAATTACAAAAAAACTCATTTCTGGGTAATCACGTTTAAGGGACCTCATTTCTTCGGTTATAAGTTCAACATTTTTATGATCATCATCACTCATGCCGAAACGATGATAGGGTGAATGTCCATAAAGCTCGACGGCCGATTTTACACTCGCTCGGATAGCATCTTTTTTTAATTCAGCCACACTTTTTATAAATTTATCGTCTCCAAGTTCAAGCCGAATTTCAGGATTAGAGACGGGATAAATACTGTGATAATTTGGATCATGAGGGAGATAACCGGATTTCACCATTAAGTTAACTCCGTCTTTAATAGTGTTAGGGTGATGACCTCTGGCCGTAATTAGTGAAACTGGCCTGTGGTTAAAAGTAGCATGAAAAAAACAATTCCAAGAAGGAGCTTTCCAAAGAGAATCGACATTTTCTAATGCTTTCTGAATATCTTCCACAAAGCCTTGAAGTTTTCCGGCCTTAATTTCTAAGGGGTGCAGTTCTTTATCTCTAAAATGACGAAAGGATCCTGAAGTATCACTGAAGTCAATAAAGTAATCTTGATAGCCACCGGATTTTCCTATGTTTTTATTTTCTTGAGCGAATTGTCCTGAAGATAGAGCGAGTTCATGACCGGTTTTTTTATGAAAAATAATAATAGGAGTTGAAAGATAGGCGACGTTATCATCAAAATCAAAAAAATAAAATGATCTTCCCCCTAAGTGAAAATTGCGGTCCTGCTCTTTTGGGAGATCGTAGTCAAATGAGAGCTGGCCTTTATATTTGTTACTTTTTTTTGATGGTCTCATAAATTTTTAATTATCAGTAATTAGTTTTGATAACTCAACTAGCTGGTTAGGGTATTCAGCTAAATTAAGGGTTTCATTTTTTTTCTTTTTAATTTCAATTAAATTGGTTAAGCAAAGAGCACGAACAGGTGTTGTACCTTCGCTATCTTTGGCACATTTTTTATAAAAACCAATTGCCAAATTATCGTAAGATTCATGAACTTTTAATATTTCTTTTAAAACTCCTAAATCTCTTCCTGCTTGAAAAATTTGGGGTGGTGTTGTATGAAGTGCTCCTGCTGGAATTTTTTTTAAGTCGGCTAACTTCGGTAAACGAAGCTCAGTTTCTTTTAATAATTCTATAAATTTCTCTTCGGTTATCGAATCTATTTCTTCTTGTGTGTATAATCTCTCTTTAGTTAATAGATTTTCTTGATTGTTGGAATTATTTGTAGTTTCTTGGTGGATGATATTATTTTTAATTAAATTTTTTAAACTCATTTTCTTGGGATTAGCTTGTAAATTTTCATTTTGATTCGTCAACTGACTTTTTGTTTCATTTAAAGCAATTAATTCGCGAGATTTTTCTCCTTTTTTAAACAAAAGAATACTGGCCAAAATGATGGCACTAATAAGCAAAATATAAAGCGAGGAATCTTTGCTCTTTTTCATGGGTTCTCCGTGAGTTACAGGTATTTTACGCTAAAAGCCAAGAACTTACAAAACACCAATGAAAACCGTGTAAAAAATGACTCAAAAATCCCTGACTTTGGCAGGTTTTGGTGCTTAAATGAGACTATTATCACTAAATAGGCTAAAGCGACTAAGGAGTTAGGATAATGTCCTTACTAGAAAAACACCCAGATAGTTTTGTTCATCTACATTTGCATACTCAATACTCGCTTTTAGATGGGGCGATTAGGCTTAAAGATTTAATCGCAAGGGCTAAAGAATTAGGGGTGCCGGCCATTGCTCAAACTGATCATGGAAATATGTTTGGGGCCATTGATTTTTATACTCAATGTAAAGCCGCTGGCATAAAGCCTATTCTTGGCAGTGAGATTTATTTTACTCCTGGATCACGATTTGAAAAGGGTGCACTCAAAAAACAAAAAGTTGTTGGCTCGCAAGATGAAATGGAATCGCGTCATCAAATCCATCATCTTATTCTATTATGCAAGAATGAAACAGGTTATCAAAATCTTTGTAAATTACTCTCGCTAGCTTATATGGAAGGGTTTTACTATAAGCCACGAGCGGATTATGAATTACTGCGAGAATTTTCAGAAGGCTTAGTATGTACTACTGCTTGTTTAAAGGGAGAAGTTGGATATAACTTTTTTACCGAGCAAGATGATAAGGCCATAAAGACCATTGAAAAATTACGTGATCTTTTCGGTGAAGATTTTTATTTAGAAATTCAAGAGAATGGAATTCCCGAACAACAAATAGTTAATAAAAAAATTATAGAATACTCTAGAGCCAATAATGTGCAAATGGTTGCTACTAACGATTGCCATTATCTCACTCGAGAAGATGCGGCAGCTCAAGAAGTTCTCTTGTGTGTTCAAACAGGAAAAACACTTCAAGATGAACAGAGGATGCGCCTGACGACTAATGAATTTTTTTATAAATCACCCCAAGAAATGCGCGAGGCTTTTTCTTACGCGCCAGAGGCCTGTGACAACACACTACTTATAGCAGATAAATGTAATGTAGATTTCAATTGGAAAGATGAATCGGGAAATCAAGTTTATCATCTTCCAGACTATCCAATAGAGACAGATGAAACGGCGGGAGCTTATTTTGCTCGCCACTGCCGAGAAGGTTTAGATAAACGATTTCAAGGTCCTCATTTTGCCAAACTCCGTCTCGATCCAAAATGGGAAAGTGATATCAAGCCAAGTTATCTCGAACGTCTAGAAGGTGAAATTTCCATGATCGTTCAGATGGGATTTCCTGGGTACTTTCTAATTGTATCAGACTTCATTAAGTGGGCTAAAAAGAATGGCTGTCCTGTTGGCCCGGGGCGAGGTTCAGGGGCGGGCTCTATTGCTGCTTATGCTTTAGAAATAACCAACGTCGATCCTATTCCATTTAACTTACTCTTTGAGCGCTTTATTAATCCTGAGCGTGTGTCGATGCCAGACTTTGATGTTGATTTTTGTCAAGAAAATCGCTACCGAGTTATTGAGTATGTGACTCAAAAATATGGAGAAGAGCGAGTTGGACAAATTATAACTTTTGGAAAACTCCAAGCTAAAGCTGTTATCAAAGATGTCTCTAGAGTTTTTGGATTAACTTTTGGGGAGGCAGATGTTTTATCGAAATTAATTCCCGAAGAATTAAAGATGACTTTAGAAAAAGCACTTGAAATGGAGCCAAAAATTTCAGAGTTGATGGATTCTGATCCTCGGATAAAACAAGTCGTGAATATTTCCAGACGACTTGAAGGTCTCCTGCGACATGCCTCCATTCATGCTGCGGGAGTTATCATTACCAATAAGCCGCTAGTTAATTATTGTCCATTATTCAAAGGGCGTGAGGGTGAAAAAGTTATTCAGTTTGATAAAGATTTTTCAGAGAAAATTGGCTTAGTTAAATTCGATTTTTTAGGACTAAAAACTTTAACTGTTATTGAAAATGCCACTAATTTTATTAAACGAGATAAAGATCTACATTTTGATATTGAAGCCATTGATCTCGAAGATGAAAAAGTTTTTGATTTTATTTCAAAGGGAGAAACAGTTGGCGTCTTCCAACTTGAATCTTCTGGGATGATTGATCTTTGTAAGAGAATTGCTCCAGGCTCAATCGATGATATTTCTGCTATCAATGCTCTTTATCGTCCGGGTCCTTTGGAATCGGGAATGGTCGATGAGTTTATTGAAATAAAGCATGGAAGAAAGCAAACTCATTATCCGTTTCCTTCGCTTGAAGCCGTCTTAAAAGATACCTACGGTGTAATCATTTACCAAGAACAGGTAATGAACGTTGCTCGTATTGTTGCAGGATACAGCTTGGGACAAGCTGATATGCTAAGACGGGCCATGGGTAAGAAGAAAGCTGATGAAATGGCTAAACACCGCGAACTCTTTTTGACCGGAGCTCGCGAGCGTGGCTATAATATTGAAACGGCAAATGATCTTTTCGATAAGATGGAAAAATTTGCAGAATATGGATTTAATAAATCTCACGCCGTAGCTTATTCAGTAATTTCATATCAGACAGCTTTTTTGAAATATTATTATCCTGCTGAGTTTTTTGCTGCTCTCTTGAGTTCAGAGCTTGGAAACATGGATAAGGTCACTCAGTACATTGGCGACGCTAAACATTTTGATATTGATGTGCTTCCTCCTGATATAAATGAATCTTTATGGCCTTTTAATGTTGTTGGTAAAAATATTCGTTTCGGTATGGGAGCAGTTAAAAATGTTGGAGAAAATGCTGTCGCAGAAATTATTCGCGAGCGAGTAGAAAATGGTCCATTTACAGGCTTCTTGAATTTTTGTGAAAGAATCAATTTAAAGATAGTGAATTCAAGAGTTATCGAATCATTGATTAAAGTTGGATCATTTGATAATTCCGAAAAGCTTAATCGCAAAACCTTGTTAGAAAATCTAGATATGATTTTAGCCTACTGTAAAAAACGCCAGGAAGAATCATCTTTAGGCTTAGTGTCTCTTTTTGATATGGGGGGAGACAGCCTGAGCCAAACTGCTGAATCCAATTTAGATATTCAAGAAGTCGCTGAATTTGATGATCTTGAAAAACTCTCACACGAAGCAGAGTTAATGGGGATTTATATTTCCGGCCATCCTCTTGATCGCTATGCAAGTTTAATGAAAGAAATGGCTTCAATGCCTATAAGTCAAGTTCAAGATTTTATCGGTTCAGACCAAAAGCGTTCTATGACTTTAGCTGGAAAATTTACTGCTAAAAAAATGATTCTTACTAAAAAAGGCGACAAAATGTGCTTTGCCACACTGGAAGACTTAAGTGGCAAAATTGAGTGCATTGTCTTTCCTAGAACTTTTGCTGAATATGAAATGATTCTCAATAGCGACGAGCCTGTCTTAGTTGAGGGAAATATAAATCTTCAAGAAAGTCCTAGGAAAATTCTTGCTGAAAAGATTTACCTCCTTAAGGAGCAATCTGAAAATAAAATTACAGGTGTGAGAATAAGTGTGAACTTGGAAGACCTGAGTGAAATTAAATTAAATAAACTAAGACAAGTTTTGCTCTCATACCGAGGCTCGACTCCAATGCATTTGATATTTGAATCTGTTGAGGGGAGAGCACGACTTCCTCTTGGAGAGCAATATCTCATTAATCCAACTCCTCAAATGGCTCATCAAGTGAATGAAGTTTTTAATAAAGACGCGGTTAAGTTTATTATCGACGGAAGATTGGAAGATGGGAAAATCGAAGGCATTCATGTGTAAGTTTCTTTTTATTGGTTTGCTATTTTTTATTTCTGCAACTTCTTTTGCAAAATCGATTGAATTAGAAGTCATGGCAAAAAAAATTGATGTCAATAACGAGCAATCAAGTGATGAGCTTTTAATACTAAATGGATTTCGACAGGCGATTACGGCAGAAGTTTTAGAACTTAATTTAGACTCCCAACTGTTTTGGGAAAAGTTGGATCAACTAAAAATGCCTTCAAAAGATGAAAGCCTTTATTTAAATGCTTTTTTTCAAAATATTTCAATGAAACAGGCACCTACTGAAGAAGCAAGTCTGTTGCTTAAAGGAGTAATGAAAGCTGATATAGACATTGAGAAACTAAAAAGATCTTATGCCGAAATAACAACAGATTTAGGCTCAATGAGAAAAAAAACATTCTATCTACTTGCTAACATTGAACTTGATTCAACAATCTCTTGGAGTGAAGTCACTGGAAGTTCAGAAACTGGATTTATAGGGGCCATAAAAGATTCATGGAAAAAATTAGTGACGACTAGTTTTAAAAGTTATGAAAATGTTGAATTTATAGATAAAGATTTTCTTGTAAAGCCTGATTATATGAATTCAAAATCAGTGACACTCAAGTGGAAATCGACTCTAAAAAAAGTTGCAACCAATAACGATCGCCATGTTGCTGACTTTGAACTTCAGGCACAATATATTCTGGTCAAAAGCAAAACCAATGATATTTTATTGTCTTTTGATTATCCTATACAAAAGCGACAATTTGATTTTTCGGATAAAAAAAAATTAAGTTCAAATCTTGCCAGCATGATTTATAGCCTACTTTTATCTCAATCCACAAAGATTAACACCCTTCTTGAGAATTATTCAAAAGACTCTGAGCAAGTTGAGATCTCTATAAAATTTTTGACAAAAACAGGACTTAGCGAACTTAATCAGATCAATGCTCTCTTGGTGGATAGATTTAAAGACATGAAATTGAGCTCTCAAATTAAGACTTATTCACCTTCTGAAGGCCCAGAACTTGTGATAAGAGCAGAAGGTGATGAGAATAAAATTCTCGATAGGCTCAGTCTAGATGGCGGAATCTTCCCGCTAAACGAGCAAAAAGTACTTTATTTTAATCGATTAGATAAAAGTTTTGCAATTCTTCCAAAAGACTCTAATAATAAAAAATAGGATCTTCTTAATCCTAAAGCTATTAGTAGAGAAAATAACCGATGAAAATACTTAAGAATTTTTCAATCTTTTTAGTCCTTCTTCAATTTGTAATAAGTTGTGGAACAGGCGTGATTCAACGTGATGGCCAAGGAAAAAGACCTCGAATTGAAGAGCGTAAGTATTTTTCTGGGGTGAGAAAAAAAGTTGCATTATTGCCGTTCTTTAATGAATCTCCATTTGAAAGTGAAGACCTCGAAGTAAATGCCACTGAAGAGTTGCGCAATGAACTCTCGCGCACAGGTGAATTTATCGTAGATCCTAGTTCTTACAAATTATTTGGAAACTCTAAAGAAATTTATGCTGGTGGGGGAATGAAATTAGTGCAACTTACTCGTCAGGCAAAAATCGCAGGAATTAATTTTGTGATTTTTGGTCGAGTTATAGATGCACGTGTTCGAGAAAAATCTGATGAAATAGGAATTGTTCGCCAAACAAAATCATATACTGAATCCAAAGTGGAAGTTCGGGTTTATGATGTGAATGCTGGTAAAGAAATTTATACAGAGACACTTCAAGGATATGCCGACGATAGCACTTACCGTTTTTTTTCATCTGACAGGGAAGACTATTTATCTTATCGGCGCGATCTTTTAAGATATGCCGTGCGAGTGGGGGTTCGAAAATCGGTGCCAAAAGTGGTTGAGCTCGCCTCTAAATTAGATTGGGTAGGAAGAGTTGCTAAAATAATTGGCAATAAAATTTATCTTAATGCCGGCAGAGATAGTGGAATTAATATTGGTGATATTTTAAAAATAATAACTGAAGGTGTTGAAATTTACGATCCTGAAACTGGCGCCTTGATCGGGATGAGTAAAGGGGATATGAAAGGCACAATTGAAGTTGTTGATTATTACGGAACAGATGGATCGATTGCCATTTTACACTCTGGTGGTCAAGTTTTAGAAGGTGATTTTGTTCAGTTGTATTAATTATGCTTTATCCACTTTTTAAAAAATTCGCCTTTAAAGTTGATGCTGAAGTTGCTCACGAACTTACTATCAAATCAATGGGACTTCTAGGCCCTTGGGTAAAGCCAAAAGCCAGTGATTCTCGTTTTAAATTAAAGGCAATGGGGCTCTCATTTCAATCCCCAATTGGCTTAGCTGCTGGTCTTGATAAAAACGCCGAGGCCATTAATTTCCTCACATATCTTCCTTTTAGTTTTGTAGAAGTTGGTACCGTGACACCTTTGCCTCAAGCGGGAAATCCTAAACCAAGATTATGGCGCTATCCCAAAGAAGAAAGTCTTCGCAATTGTATGGGCTTTAATAATTTGGGAATGGAGCAGGTTTATAAAAATATTTTAAATTCAAATCATCGGAATAAAATTCTTGGAGTGAATTTAGGAAAAAATAAATTAACGACTAATGAAAATGCTCCGAAGGATTATGCCTGTTTGTATGAAAAATTTGCTCCAATTGCTGATTATTTAGTTATCAATGTTTCCTCACCAAATACTCCAGGCCTTCGTGATTTATTAAAAGATGAAGGACTTCGAGAACTTTTTGTAGCAGTTGATGAAAAACGGAAAAATTGTCCAAAGCCACTTTTAGTAAAAGTCTCGCCTGACATGAATGTAGAAGAGCTTACCTCTGTCGTTACGCTTGTCAAAGAATTTAAACTAAGTGGTATTATAGCAACTAATACGACCATAATGGCCGATAGGGGAATCGGTGGGATTTCTGGAAAATTACTTTCAGCGAAAGCTCAATATACTCGAAATGTATTATTGGATCAGCTCAAAGAGACGCGTGATATAGAACTTATCGGGGTTGGAGGTTTTTCATCTTACGAAGAAATATTGGATTTTTGGAAATCTGGTGGCAGGTTAGTTCAACTCTATTCTGCTTTTGTCTTTCAAGGACCAAATTTATTATTTGCTATTGAAAAGCAACTGGCCGCGGATATGAAAAAAGTTGGAGCAGAGAGCTTCGATGATTTTCAAAGCTCTCTAAATTAGATCATTATCTACATTTTACTTTAAAACTTTCTGTTAAATTTCCATCCACAAAAACGCTAAGGACTGCATCATTGGAATCATTTTTTACTTGAAGTAAAAATTTAATACTACCAGTATCCTTTAAATCCGAAACTCGAATATTATCTTCAGTGATACAATTTCGAGCCGCACTTGTTTCAATTTTTTTAAAAATGGCCGTCGGAGGACTTGGTGGAATTGCATGAGCTCCCATTGATATTATAATTAATCCTAAAGCCAGAATCTTTTTTAAACTCATAGTTAGTCTCCTAAAAAAAGCATGCCAGAGTTGCCCCTAAGTCTAACATGTTACTAATTTTTAGGGGGATCAATGAAAAAATTATAGGGAGGGTGTTTATAGATAAGAGGGTCTTTGATCATACTCGATTGGATCAGCGAGGCCTGCTTTTTCAAAGCCTCTTAAGCGTAAAGCGCAAGAATCACAGACGCCACATGCTTTATCGTTTCTCTCATAGCAAGACCAGCTAATGATTAGTGGAGCATTAAGCTCTATAGCTTTTTTTACGATCTCATCCTTTTTTAGGTAAATAACAGGGGTTATGACTTCAATATCGCCATTTTTAGTTCCTTGCTTGATGAGAGCATTTATCGCTTCATAATAACTTGGGCGGCAATCAGGGTAGCCCGAAGAGTCCTCGTAAACAGCACCAATATAGATTTTTTTTGCTCCAATCACTTCTGCCCATGAAACGGCCATAGAAATGATGTGAGTGTTTCTAAAAGGAACATAGGAGTCGGGAATATCAACAGATTCACCCTTATATTTTTTTACCTCAATTGCATCATCTGTAAGACTTGAACCACCGATTTGTTTTAAGAAACTTACATCAATAATTTTTTGATGCGTAGTTGGGACGTTGTAGTATTGAGCTATTTTTTTAAAACTTTCTAGTTCGCGCTTTTCTGTTTTTTGGCCGTAGTTTAAATGGAGAAAAGCTAAGTTTTCATGTTGATTAGCTGCTATAGCAGCAGTGACAAGTGAATCCATGCCACCACTAACTAAACACACTGCCAATTCTTTGCTTTTCATTTTTCACTCGCTTACAATATTAACTTATGCTTTTTGGGCTTCACTATTTATATAGGCAAGAAGCTTGTTTGTTTTTTCAGTCGCTTTTAATTTCTTTTCAGCTAGGCTTCCTTGCTTTTCCTGAATCATTATATAAAATTTAATTTTTGGCTCTGTTCCCGACGGACGCAGATAAAATTGGTCGCCATTTTCAAAGAAAAATCCCAACACGTTACTCTTGGGTAAGCCCTCAATGCCTTGAGCATAATCTTTGATTTCAAAAATTTTATTTCCTAGAAGTGAGTTATCACTAAAATTTCTGAATTTTGCCATAATCCGTGAAATTTTTTCTTGCCCTTCAATCCCGAAATAATCAAGGGAGAGCAGGGATTCATGGGAAAAGCCATATTGATCATAAATAAGATCTAGTGCTTCTAAGAGATCGATGCCTTGGGTTTTATAGAAGAGCGCCACTTCTGCCATCATCGTAACAGAGCTCACTCCGTCTTTATCGCGAGCAAAAGTATGACAGAGGTATCCAAAAGATTCTTCAGTGGCGAAAATAAATTGTTTGGAGGGATCAGCATTTTCAATTTCATTCATCTTCCCACAAATCCATTTAAAACCAGTAAGAGTATTGTAAACTTCGACCCCAAAACTTTTGGCAATGACATCTAAAAGTGAAGTTGTCACAATACTTTTTACAAAATAACTATTAGTTGAGAGCCTATTTTGTTTTTTTAACTGAGTTAAAATGTAGTGAAGTTTTAAAATTCCAATTTGATTTCCACTTAAATAATGAATCACTCCTTCTTTTTTAATGGCAACACCCAAACGGTCTGTATCGGGATCAGAGCCCATAACTATATCGCCCTGACATTTTTCCATTAAAGCTACGGCCAGGGCTAATGCACTTGGATTTTCAGGATTGGGACTTTTGACAGTGGGGAAATTTCCATCGGGCTGAGCCTGCTCTTGAACTATTTTAACATCGCTAAAACCTAATTCACGAAAGGCTCGCGAACACGGCACAAGGCCAGCTCCATGAATAGGAGTGTAGATAATTTTTAATTTCGAGCCTTCACGATGGCATAATTCTGGGTTGATAGCACTTGTTAAAATATCACGGTGATAGAGATCTTCAATTTTTAACCCTATCCATTCTATTAACCCATTTTTGACTCCATCTTCAAAAGCAATGTGTTTAATAGAACCAAAATCAGTGATGGCGTAATAATTATTTATGATATTTTGGTCATTCGGTGGAGTGACTTGGGCCCCGTCAGACCAAAAGACTTTGTAGCCATTATACTCTGGAGGATTATGGGAAGCTGTTACCATAACTCCTGCCATTGATTGGTGGTGACGAACTGAGTAGGACAAAAGGGCAACGGGATTGAGGCGATCAAAAATATAGGCTTTGATTCCATGGGCGGCCATAACTTCCGCTGCCGTTTTAGCAAATTCTAAAGAAAACCTGCGCGAGTCATAGGAGATACAAATGCTAGGAGCTGTGGATTTTTGGGCCAATACTTCCCTGCAGAGGGCCTCTGTCGCTTTTCTAATTGTATAAGTATTGATGCGGTTGATTCCTTGTCCTAAAATACTACGGATTCCACCGGTGCCGAACTCAAGATCTTTATAAAAGCGCTCTTGAATTTCTAAGGTCTCATTTTTATCGATTAAATCTTGGATTTCCCTTCTAGACTCTGAGTCAAAGACTGGATTATTTGCCCATTCGATCGCTTTTTGGAGAGATGATTTTTCCATGAAATGCCTGTGGATTAGATTAACTTTTTGGAACTTTTTCGAATTCTAAGAAAAAGCCTTAAATAAAGCAACTCATAAAGTTTATTTTTCTAGCCTTGCCTCTTCATCTACTGTGATTTTTTAGATACTATAGCCAGGTTTTTAAATATGCATTTTCGGAGGATCCATGGCCAACAAAAATTTAAAACATAAACTCAATATTCCCGGGGCGTGGTTTTGTACAGATCCAGATGATGATAATGGGGAAGGATGTATAGCATGTAACGTTTGTTACACTGGTGCGCCAGAGTTCTTCAAAGAAGATGAAGATGGAAATGCTTATATCTATAAGCAACCAACCACAGCAGCTGAAATTGAATTATGCCAAGAGCAGCTTGAGGCATGTCCTGTAGCTTCTATTGGTAAAGATGGTTAGTTAAAAACTAACTGAAACTTTTAGGTTCAACTTTTAGAATCCAATTATACTTATCTTCAGTTCGACCTTCTTGGATGGCCAAAAGCATTTCGCGAAGCTTGAGGGACATTTTTCCCTCTGGCTGCTGCAGTGGATAACGCTCGCCACTTTCATCGGCCATAAAATCAATCGGCGCAATTATGGCCGCAGTACCACAAGCAAAAGCTTCGGTACAGCGAAAGGCTTTTATATCAGCAATCAATTCATCGATATCCATTTTTCTTTCAACGACTTTTATCCCCGCCTCGCGGGCTAAGAAAATAATTGATTTTCTAGTGATGCCTTCCAGGATTGAATCGTTCAATTCTGGAGTGTGCAATTCATTATCAATCACGGCAAAAAAGTTCATCCCAGACATTTCTTCAATGTACTTTTTCTCTCTTCCATCAAGCCATAGAGTTTGCACTAATCCTTGTTGTTTTGTTTTAATTGCAGCTAATAAACTAGCAGCATAATTTCCTCCGGCCTTGGCAAATCCAGTTCCCCCAGGAAAAGCTCTTGCTCCAAATCGTTCAATTAAAACAGAAAGTCCACCAGCACTAAAATAAGAGCCGGAAGGAGAAGCGATAACCATAAAACGAAATTTATCAGAGGGTTTAATTCCTAAGGCTTCTTCGGTGGCAAACATAAAAGGTCTTAGATAAAGAGATTCTCCTGAACGTCGAGGAACAAAATGAGAACAATAAGCTGTTACACCCAATGATGCTTGCATAAAAATTTCTAGTGGTAAATGTGGCATGGCCATTCGCTCTGCAGATCGATTAAAACGAAGATGATTTTCTTGCGGTCTAAAAATAAAAGGACCAAGTCCTCCAACTCGATATGCTTTCATTCCTTCGAAAATTTCTTGGGCGTAATGAAGAACTTTAGCGTTGGGATACATGGAAATTGGACCATAGGGAAGTAATTCTAGTTGTCCCCATTTTCCATTTTCATAGATACAGCTGGCCATGACTGGGGCCATGACATGACCAAAGCCTAAATCTTCAGGGAGAGAAAAATTTTCAAGTGCCTTGGCAACTTCAGGGTGTACTGTCATTGGCGTCATAATATTATTCCAAAAAAAGTTAAATAGCTGAGGCATTATATCCAATTATGCAAAAGAATCAAAAAAAAAGGGCAAATTTCAAAATGTTTTACTCTGTTATTTTTCTAGTTTTCAGCCTTTTAGGAAATTAACAGTAATTAATCTCAAGGTTTAAATAATTAACTTTTCCCTAGAGACACCGATAAATCTTGATAGAGAGCTCTAATTTTTAATCATGAGAAATAGAATGAATGAATTTGAAAAGGAAGTTAAATTAGATTTTTTGGCCGAAGCCCTGCAGCTTCTAGACGATGCGGAGCAAGCATTTCTAGCGCTGGAGAGCGATAAAAATAATTCTAACTTAATG
>CANFNL010000011.1 GCA_947448205.1 Bacteriovoracaceae bacterium | reverse complement strand
GATTTACCAATAAAAAAATTCACTATCCACACGAGAGTGACATGATTGAGCAAATTGAAGCTAAATGTTTTATTGGTAAAGATTATCCTCACCCAATAGTTGCTTACAAGGCTCAGAAAGAAAAAGCCTTGGCGATGTTTAAAGCTATAAAATAATGATTTTTTCTTTAAGTTGCTGAAGTACTATTGGAACTGGCAGGCAGCCCATACTTTTCACCGGGTTTAATAATGGTTTTTGGTAACACGGCAACGTTGGGACCAACGACTGCTTTCTCTCCGATAGTTACTCCGCCAAGTAGTTTGGCGGCAAGTCCAACCATAGCCCCTCGTTTTACTATCAGACGATCGATGATGAGAAATCCTTTCATTCCATAATGGGCCATCATGTAAACCGATCCACCAATGGTTACATAGTCTTCCAAGACAATTAAGCAAGGATCAGAAATATTAGAAGTGTTAAGCAAAACTCCTTTTCCAATTTTCATTCCCATCATTTTAAAAAATAATAAATTAAGTGGTGATGGTGTAATGAGATCTAAAATAGTGTAACGAACTAAATAAGTAAGAGCATTATGATAATACCAAGGCATTGACTCAACTGAAAACCATGCTCCTCTATTTGGTTTAACAAAAGCAATGATGGGAAAATTCATAATGGGCACGATTGTAATCAATGTTAGTATGAATGCCAAAAAACCTAAAGCTAAGCTAGAAGCATAACAAAAAGATTTAATAACCAAAGAGTACTCTGCCACATGAAGGCCAACCCATTGGAGAATTATCACACCAGGAGTAAGGGCCACTGCTAAACAGAAAACACAGACTAAAATAACGGGAATCAAAAATAAGAAAAAAGCAAAGTTTCCTAATTTTCTAAATGTATTCTCAAAAAGAGCGATGAAGCCAGTTTTTGTAGAAGAGCGTTGGTTGATATCTTCGTGTTCATCTTTATTCAATGACGAACCAACAACTTGAGGTTTTTCCAAGTGACTTCCTTTTTTAATTACTTATTATATTATTTTCTAGGGTTTCTTTATGTTTGTAAACTTGTGATTTGGAAAAATGAAAAAATTAAAATTACTAAAAGAAATATTCCTCTTTTCCTTGCCAATTATCTCCGGTCAAATCGGGCAAATGCTCTTTGGTGTAGGAGATATTGTTGTTGCAGGACATTTTTCGACACAAGCAGTCTCCGCCATTGGGGTGGCGGCAGGTATTTTTATGCCTTTTTTAGTAGTGGGTATCGGACTTTTATTATGCCTTGGGCCTATGGCATCTGAAAAAATTGGCAAAGGAGAAAAAGACAAAAATCTGCTTTATAACGCTTACATATTAGCAACATTTTGCTCTCTCATAATAATCACACTACTTTTGATTTTAACTTATCATATTGATTGGTTGGGACTAAATAATGAAATTGTTCCAAGTGTTGCTCTCTATTTGAAGTGGACAGCACTCTCTTTATGGCCTGCCTTAATCTTTCAAGCAACCAAAGAAGTCTTGCAGGCAGAAAATAAAACTTATTTTGCTAATGGGTTAATCCTCTTTTTTAATCTTATCAATGTTGTTTTATGTATTGTTTTTATGTTTGGTCTGGGACCGATTCCACGATTGGGTGTCTTAGGTGCGGCCATTGTCACTTCTATATGTCGATTTCTGATGGCGATTATTCTCTATTTCTACATGAAAAAAACTTGTGCATACTCAACTCATTCAAGCCCTGAAACATTGAAAAAAATGCTGCGTTTGGGTTTACCCATTTCATTTACAGTTCTTTGTGAAGTTTTGGTATTTAGCACAGTTACTGTCTTAGTAGGAAAGATGAGCTTGATGGCATCGGCATCTCAGAGTTTAGTAATCAACATAACCTCACTCACCTTTATGGTTCCCTTGGCCATTGGAAGTGCAGTGTCTGTTTTTGTGGGTGAGCAATTAGGCCGCAAATCTCTAGCAGGAATTGTAGATTACTCAATAGGCGCATTAATTCTGGCGCTTATACTTCAATTCATTTTTGCTGCTGCTTATTTATTTATTCCTGGATCAATCTTAGGACTGGCCAGTTCTGATCAAGAAATCATTTCTTATGCTAGTGCTCTTTTATTTTGGGTTGGACTATTTCAAATTCCTGACGGTATTCAAGTTGTATTAGCTGGAGTGATGAGAGGATTGCAAGAAACAAAACTACCAATGATTTTAGGTTTTATTTCTTATTGGATAATTGGTATGCCAGTGGGCTGTTATTTTACATATCAAAAAAATCTTGAGGCGCGTGGTCTCTGGATGGGACTTGCCTTCGGCTTGTTATGCATGTGCTGCTTTTTAATTATGTTGTTTATTAAAAAAATTAAAAATCTTAGGAGAATATTGTGATTATATTTATAACTGGAGCCACGTCGGGATTTGGCAAAGCCATGGTTTTAAAATTTATAAATTTTGGTCACAAGGTCATTGCAACAGGAAGAAGAGAAAATCTCTTAAAGGAGTTATCTCAGGAAATACCCTTGGAATTTAAAAATAATTTACATACCATAAAATTAGATGTGACTAAGAAAAAAGATGTGGAAATGGCCATTGCTCATTTGCCTATTGAGTTTAGCCAGATTGAGGTCCTCGTCAATAATGCAGGCCTAGCCTTGGGTATTGATGTTGCCCAAAAAGCTCTAATTGAAGATTGGGATACTATGATTCAAACAAATATAAATGGTGTACTCAACTGTACTCATTGTGTTTTGCCAAAAATGGTTGCAAAAAATTCTGGTCACATTATCAATATCGGCTCAGTTGCAGGTGAATTTCCCTATCCCGGGGGCAATGTTTATGGCGCTACAAAAGCCTTCACTCATCAATTTACCCTCAATCTTAAAGCCGATCTTTTAGGAACAAATGTCCGAGTCACAAGTATCGAGCCTGGCATGTGTCAAACACAATTTTCAGAAGTGCGCTTTAGAGGAGATAAAGAAAAGGCCCAAGCAGTATATCAAGGAATGGAAGCCTTGAGTGCTAATGATATTGCTGAAGTTGTCGACTGGGTAATCTCAAGGCCAGCGCATATAAATATTAATGTCATCTCACTTATGCCAACACAACAAGCTTTTGGATCTTTTGCCGTTTCAAGAAAATAATTATGAATGTTATTTTTAAAGTGTATTAGTTATGAAGAAAATCACGATATAGATTTACTCCAGGTCAAAGACCAATAGGAGTGAAAATGAATAAAAATTTCCTAACCACAGCTTTTATATTGCTCATGACTTGCACTTATGGATCTAGTGCCTTTGCCAAATCAACGAAAAGCCTGTACTGGCGGATTCAAAATACTTCTTGGAATGATCAATTCGAATTAAGCTATCAACAATTTATTCATACCCTTGGAATAGCTCGAAAAAATAATCTATGCCACACTACTGATCAATGTTTAAGAAGTCCAGTGGCCAATCCTCGCTATGCGGCCCTTAATCCTAGAAGATTAAATTTTATCTACTCCGACTGTGCTGATCTTCCCTATGTTTTACGCGCCTATTTTAGCTGGATGAATGATTTGCCTTTTTCATTTGAGAGCGAATTAATGGCGGCCACAAGTTTAAGCTTTTTGGCGACAGACATCCGCTATAGCCGCTTTGGAAATATTATTACCGGCAAGGATCAAGTCTTTGACGGTGAAAGTATAAATCAAGTATTACAAAAAATTAATGATACAGTATCGAGTGCGATGTTTAGAACTAATGCTTCAACAAGTGATAGTGGTTATTTTTTCAGAGATACCTATCCAACGGCAATAAATAGAGATGCGATTGCTCCAGGAACTGTGCTTTATGATCCTAATGGACATGTCGCTGTCGTCTATGATGTAACATCCAATGGAAAAATTTATCTCATCGATGCTCATCCCGACAATAGTCTTAGTGCAATTACCTACGGTGAAAAATTCGCTCGCTCAAGGCTTCAAATAGGAGGAGGATTTTCAAATTTTAGACCTTATTATCAAAGTGAAAATAGCATCATCGCCAAAAGAAATTATGAATTGCCTAACTATTCACTCATTCAATATCAAACAGAGCCTTTTATTTTTAAAGGTCAAGTAGTTTCATTTTACGAATATGTTAGGGCGGTACTAGCAGAGGGCATCATTATCTATAATCCCCTTGGAGAATTTACCGATCAATTAAGTGAACTCTGCCAAGATATTTTATACCGAGAAGAAGCTGTCAACACATCGCTTGCGTCGATGATTCAAGAATCCCCTCATCCTGATTTCTTACCAGCAAATATTTACGGTGCTGATGGAGATTGGGAAGCTTATGCGACCCCAGCGCGAGATGCTCGCTTAAAAGCATCGGTAAGGGGAATTAAAGATTATTTAGAAAAAATTATTCGTGGTTATAAAAATCATTCTGTACAAATAATTTATCATGGTGTCGACCTAGTAAAAGATTTAAGAGAGATCTATTTAACTAAATCAGAATCCTGCTCAGTAAATGCTAGAGCAAATTTCAAAATCAATATGGATTTTATATTAAAAAATATTTTTGCTCTCTCTTTTGATCCATACCATTGCGCAGAACTTCGCTGGGGAATTCTTGGAAATAATAGTTGTTCATCAACGGCTAATAAAATGGCATGGTATACAGCAGAGCAAGGACTAAGAAATAGAATTGATAGAGATAACAACATTAAAACAGATTATGATGTAAATACTCTTCCCAATGCACCGGTTTCCCAAGTTCCAAAACCAGATTTAAGTTTTGATAAAATTTTAGAAATAACAAGAACGTATAATTAATTTATATTAGAAAGTGAAAAATTAATTTCTTTTTCAGTATAAGGATCCACAAAAATTAATTGAAATGCAGTAAGCTTCATTCCTTCTTCATTTTTATTGCCCACACCGTATTTTGGATCCCCTATCACTGGATGCTTGATCAAATCAAAATGTCTTCTGATTTGATGAAGTCTTCCCGTATGTATTTCAACCATTACTTTTGTCGTATAGGCCCCTGTTTCAATAACTTTATAAGATGTGCGAGCTTCTTTGCCATCTAATGGAAAATTAATTTCTCCAACAGGATCTTCTAAAACTCCCAACACTTCGATTTGATAAAATTTGCGTACACTATGCTTTTGCCACAGATCTGAAAAAAGTGCTGCGGCTTTATGAGAGTAAGCAAAAAGCATTAAACCATTGGCCTCGCGGTCAAGTCGGTGAACCAGCCATGCTTTGTTTTTAATTTTTTCAACTTGTCTCAAAATACTACAGTGATCGCCAAATTCATTTCCTTGAGAGAGCATGCCAGTCGGCTTAAACCATATCCCCCACTCTCTTTGATCAAAAAGAATTTCAGCGGGAGGAAGCTTGAGATTCATTAATTTAGCATCGTAATAAAACTCGATGAGTGAATCTTTAGTGAGGGGTTGGGATGCCCTTCTTACACATTTTAGTTTTGACTTACTTTCTAGGCGAAGCCGGACACTACCGTTATTTAGTACTTTTTTTAAAATAGACTTTGATAATTTGGAGTACTTTTCTAAAAAATCTATTAACACTAAAGGATCACCTTCGCGCCAATATTTTTTAAAAGTTATTTTTTGATCTTGCATTTTCTTATTGTCGCCAAAGTGCAGAAGCCCAAGTAAAGCCTGAGCCAAAAGCAGCGGAAGCAACGAGCATACCCTTTTTAAGTACTCCGGCCTTTATAGCATCGTCCATTCCAAGTGGAATTGTCGCGGCCGTAGTATTCCCATAATTTTGAATGGTATTAAATATTTTTGACTCAGAAATAGAGAGCATCTCTGCTACCTTCGAATTTATTCTTAAATTAGCCTGGTGGAATAAAAAAAGATCGACATCATTAACATCAACTTTATTTTCAACACAAATTTTTAATAAACACTCTGACATTCTTTTCGTGGCATGAACAAATACAGTCTTGCCATTCATTTGGGGATAATGCAACCCCTCTTCCAAAAGTTGATGATTAATACGCTCATCTCCCAATGCTGATCCTGGGGCCGGTAACCAAAGTTCTTTGGCAAAAGCTCCATCGGCATATAGTTTGGTAGCAATAATTTTTGATTCACTAACGGCATTAGTGGACTCTCTGGCAGAGACTATAACTGCTCCAGCTCCATCACCAAAAAGCACTGAAATATTTCTGCCATTAGGAGTTTTATCTAAACCTTTTGAATGAATTTCAGCACCAACTAATAAAATATTTTTATGAGAGCCTGATTGAATAAATTTATCGGCAATTGAAAGACCATAAAGAAAGCCGGTACACTGCTGGCGAATATCGAGCGCCGTAATTTCCGGAAGTCCAAGTTTAGCCTGTAAAAAGCAGCCAGAACCTGGGAAATCGTGATCTGGAGTGAGAGTTGCAAAGATAATCATATCAATTTCAGATTTATCGATACCTGCATTTTTTATCGCCAAAAGACTGGCTTCCAAAGCTAGATCAGTCGTGCAAGCTTGAGCGTCTACCCAATGTCTTTGAACAATGCCTGTTCTTTGTTGAATCCATTCATCAGTAGTATCGAGCATTTTTTCTAAATCAAAATTGGTGAAAACTTGAGGAGGAACAAATGATCCAACTCCGATAATTTCACTGCGATATTTCATTTGATCACCTTTTGCTTGAGCTAATATTTGTTCTCTAAAGTGTAACCTAAAGTTTAAAAACTTCAAATAGAGTCTTATCTAAACCAAAAATACTCTATTTTTTGTCTTGCCTCAAATTTTGCTATATAATCAAAAAAATGAAAATCAATAGACTCGTTTTTGTTGTCTGCATCTCACTTTTATTCATTGTTAATAGCTGCTCGACAGCTGACACAAGTAATACTTCTGATAAAAATACGGATCACAGAACTAAAAGTTACAAACTTAATCAGACGCCAATTAAATCCACAGATCAATTAAGGCCCGCTCTATTTGTTTCCCAAATCAACTTACAAAATAAAATCGTCAACCCCAATCAAACGAGCTCTAAAGCCTCAGAGGTAACAACGTCCAGTAAACTTAGTAAAAAAAGTGAAGAGCGACTCAAAGAGATTAATCAAAACCTAGCTTTTTACTGCATGAAACACGGAAACGAATCCAGTTTTAAAAGTGAGGAGAATTGTTTTAAATTCACCAAAACCATTCTCAACTACTGCGAAAAAAAGCATAAAATAATCAATAACGTCTTACTTGCTTGTATAAAATCTCGCTTAAAAAAACGAAGACAATAAGTCACTATGAGTAAAAGAGCCAAATGTAGCCAATGTGATTTTTTGGAAAGCCGCTGCCTATGTGCCTACCTTTTTCCAATTGAAAATCAAACGACATTGATTATCTTGCAGCATCCATCTGAAACTGATCATGCCCTCAACACTGTTCGTTTGATGAAAAAAACCTTTCAAAAGATTATTGTTATCACCGATGAAAAATTTTCGTTAAATTCTCAATTTATGGAACTTTACAAAAACTTCAAAGAATCTATGGGTCTTCTTTTTTTATCCCCAAGCTCTTTGCCTATAGAAAATTATTCTGATAGAAAATTATCATCAAAAATAACCCACTTAGTTCTTCTTGATGGAACATGGAAAAAAGCAAAAAAAATTTTCCACTTATCTCCAGAGCTTCACTCACTTCCAAACTATGCCTTAAAAAGCCAACAAAAATCTCAATACCGACTGCGAAAAAGTCCCATTGCAGGCGCGCTTTCTACACTTGAGGCAAGTGTTTTGGCGCTAAAAATAGTAGAACCAACAATTAACCTACAATCACTGGAATTACTTGAAAAAGCCTTTGATAAAATGATCGAAAATCAAATTGATAAAATGGGGCAAGAGACTTATCAAGAAAATTATCTAAGAAAAAAAACAAAGGAAAAATGAGCGAAAGAGATCTTCCGCTCATTGAATAAAAAAGATTAGGCTTTAGCTGAGTATGATGAACACCATCCACAGTTAGTAACATACTTCATTCCCATCATTGTGCATGGAGCGTATCCACCTTCTGCTTTTCCAGCATTGAAGAATTTACAGTTTCCGCAAGCATTTCCAGCTTTATGCTTAGGGTGCTTTGAAGTTGAAGAATCAGTTACATATTGAAGAGTTTTTCCCATACCTTCAGTTGAGCTTACCAAAGCTTTCCCAGCAGGTGCTGTTTTTGGACAAGCATCGGCGGCAAATGACTTAGAAGCTTTTAGAATAAAAGGAACTACTGCTGCTCCTGCTAGAGCAAATTTAAAAAATGAACGGCGAGATAAATCTTTCGTGTCTTCCATCGATGACTCCTACGATTAAATAATTTTTAAAATACTAACATGCAGGTTTCGACTCGTACACCACCTGACTTAATAAAAAAGTAATCATTTTAGTTAGTTATGTGCAAACTAATGTTTGGGCCAATAAACTAGTTGCTCTTTCATTATTGAACTATTTTTGATAAACCAAGCTACATCATTTTTTGAGGAAAGTATGGATACACAAGGGCCAATAAATAACGAGACTAATTTTAAAACTGAAAATATCACTAATAAGGAATACTACAGCACTACTACTCTCGATATACAAGTCGAAGTCCTTCCCTCTTACGTTCCTGAGAGATCTGATCCAGAAAATAATCAGTATTTTTATGCTTATAAAATACGCATCACAAACCACAGCGAGACAGAATGCCGAGTGATTCATCGTCATTGGAAAATCAAAGATGGAAATGGAAAAGTCTACGAAGTTCAGGGCTCAGGAGTAATTGGGCAACAACCGATGTTAGCACCTGGGGCGAGCTACGAATACTCTAGCTTTTGTCCCCTTCACTCACCGTCTGGAAATATGCGCGGAAAATATCAAATGATAGACAAATATGGAAACCGCTTTTGGGTGGACATCCCTCTCTTTTTCTTTAGAAAACCCGAGACATTTATTCAATAATTAGCGGTAGTATTTTCCTCTTCTTTAAAAACGTGTAAAGGAATTTTTGATTCCCATTTCTCTTTCCGAAAAAAGAGAAATGAAATCTTTAATTACTTTTTCGTTTCTTCTCTTTTTTATTTCAACACCTATTTTTGCCATGGGAGCCAGAAGGCCAAAACCAATGCCCTCTCCATCACCCTCGCCAAATAAACCAACAACACAACCGACTATTGATTTGGGGGCAGACTTAAATTCTGATGAGTATTTAAATGTCTCTAGTGTGATTGGTCAATCAGTCGACATTTATGTCAACCAAAATGAGCTAACCAAAAACAGAAATCAAGTCAATTCTGATGCGAGTGATAGTGTCGATAAATGTAACCTTGATAAGGATCCTCACGATCAATTTTCCGATCAAATTAGCTATTATACTCAAATGATGATTAAGGATGTGCCGGCAATGGTTGGCATGATTGGTAGCGCTTATGGAACAAGTGAAAACGATTCAAATTATTTTCCCACATCATTAATACGCCATCCGCTTTGTAATGTGAGTCCAACAAGCCTCGGTCAAACTATAAAAAATGTCCCTTCCCAAAATACCATCAGCAAGCTCAATATCTTTGCAAATAATGTGAACTCGCTCAGAAGCGAAGTACTCAAAGGCGATATGAAGGCAAAGGTTGAACTTTTAAGTTTATGGTCGCGTTTTTTCTCTTGCTTGGCTTACACTGAGTCTCTGGGAACGGCCGACGGTGCAACTTCACAAAAAGTAGCAGACGCTTATGCACCCAAGGAATACCGCCGACCTGCAGGAGTTGAATTTTACGAGGATAGAAAACAACCAATTGAGTCTCGTTTAAACATTGGAACATTTCAATTTACCCCAGATAAAAATGGCAATATTGCTCCTTGCCTCAAAGCATGGAATAAAATGAATCCAAGTCCAGCTTGCCAACTCCCACTAAATGGCTCTCAGGCAGATTTTATAAAAGTGCTAGGAAGTTCGTTGCAAAGTTTTAATGATTTTTGTGGAGTCCATAAACTGATTCAAACATTTGCAATTCAAGTAAATACTAATAAGACTTCAGCTACTCATCCGAGTAATTTAGTTAATGGTCTATTAAAAAATGCCGAAGCCAGATGCGTTTCACCACACTTTCAGGCAGGAAGGGCCTACAATCACTTTGGTCCATTTCAAAATTCAACTGGATCAAATTTAGATGAGCTATTTAGTTGCACTCTTGGCAGTCAGAACTAGGTTTTTGAGAAGATTTCTCATGAAAATTATCATGAAATCTATCTAGTACTCTTTTTAGATGAGCTTTGAATTTTATATCGTGATATTCCATAACGTGTGCGCGGATTTTTTGTCCTTCACAATGTTCGGAAAATTTGAGGACTTCATCAATCATTACCTTTAGTGACTCTTTGGTAAGACTTGCAAAAAATGTCCCTGTGCCACTGATCCATTTTTTTAATTCATTGCCTACTATTACTGGTCTGCCGGTTGCCATAGTGGCAAGCACTAAATTTGGAAATTCTTCATGATTAAAACTTATAAGCGCCATAGAAGAAGCTAAAACAGGTGCGTGTTCTCCACTACACTTATTTCCAAAGAAAAGATTAGCCGGGAGCTCATTAGTTTTAATTTCACTTAAATGCTCATCTGGACCAATAAACTGAAAAAGGAAATTCCACTCCTTCATCCATTCAACTAAAAGTTTGGCTTCTTGAAGCTTTAAACCTTTGGCTTCTATGGCAAAAAAATGATGCTTAAACATTTCTTTAGGAAATAAGGAATAATCTGAAATTCTAAAAGGAGGAGGCGCGACTTCGGCCATTGGGACAATCTTTGCCAGATGTGCTTTTAGATCATCTCTAGATACAATTACCAAGTCTGCTTTTTTTAGCAACTTCATTGCCCAGCTTTGCACATAAGAAGAAAAAATCTTTTGCAACAAAGAGTCTTTCATTTTATTTTCAATATCTAAATCATAGAGATAAGTAATGATTTTAGTTCTTTCACATTTTTTGATTCCTTGAGAGAATCCTTTAGAAATATTTATGATTAAATCATATTCACATGAGACAAAAAGATTTTTGGCAATACTAGGAATTTGATAAGAGTATTTATAAAATTCAACTTCAGTATTAACTTTATGACTTAAAAAAGTTGAAGTGATTACTCGTTGCTCAATATGACCTAATATAGCCCCTTGTTTATGAGCAAAACAATAAAGACGTGCTTCTGGAAATAACTCACAGACAGTCTCTATGACTTCGGTGTAATGATTTCTTTCAAATAAATAATCGCAGGTAATAGCTACTTTCATAAATCCTTTCTACAAAATCGATCTAAAATATTCAGCGGTCTGTCTAATCCCGTCTTCAAAAGTCACGAGTGGCTTATAGTCGCTGTAAGTTTGAATTTTAGTAATGTCGGGTCTGCGTCTTTTTGGATCATCTTTTGGAAGTGGCAAATAACAAATTTTAGAAGTGCTTCCTAATATTTTAATCACCAACTCCGCTGTCTCTTTTACAGTGTATTCGTCAGGATTTCCGATATTAAAAGGAGTTGGATCTGAACTCATAAGCACATAGTGAATGGCATTAACTAAATCAGTTGAATAGCAATACGAGCGAGTCTGTGAACCATCTCCATAAACGGTGAGGTCTTCACCTTTCATCGCCTGTGTAATGAAATTAGGAATCACTCGTCCATCATTAGCACGCATGCGAGGTCCATAAGTATTAAAAATTCGCACTATACGGGTGTCAACATTGTATTTGTGATAAAAACTCATTGTCATGGCTTCAGCAAAGCGCTTGGACTCATCATAACAAGACCGGGGGCCAATTGGGTTTACATGCCCTACATAATCTTCTCTTTGTGGGTGAATTTCAGGATCACCATAAACTTCACTTGTCGATGCTTCTAGAAATCTTGCATTTTTTTCTCTTGCAAGCTCTAAAAGCTTAAGAGTTCCTTCGGAATTTACACGCATAATCTCAATTGGGATAATGGCAAAATCTATAGGAGATGCTGGACTTGCCATTGAGAGAATATAGTCAATTTTTTGATCTTTAAAATTTGGAAGCTTTTCGTAGATATTATACTGATGAAATTCAAATTTTTTATAAGCCGACAGCAGATCAATATTGGATCTTGAGCCGGTGATAAAATTATCTATCCCTATAACATGGGCCCCCTGTTTTAAATAAAATTCACAAAGTGTAGAAGGAACAAAACCTGCAGCACCTGCCACTAAAATTGTTTTTCCTTCCATCGTTTTTGGCAATACAACCTTACTCATAAAGTGTCCTCTTTTAATATTGCTTAAGCTGAATAACAGCTGAGGCTAAAGTTAATAAACCTGCACCAATTAATTGCACTGGAGTAAGTTTTATTGATAAAAATACCCAATTAATTGTCACTGCAGAAAGTGGAAAAAACATTTCAGCTAAAGCACAGACCCTAGCAGAAATCATTTTTAATCCTTTGTAGTAGAGATACATCCCTAAAAGTCCTGAGAGTAAGACCATTACTAAAATTTTTCCCCATACAAGTATTTGCCAATCAAAATGCACAAGTGAGCGATTTGAAGTCACATAAAAAAATAGAAAGATAAACCCAAAAACAAAACGCCCACCCATAATCTGGCTTTCTTTAAAGCCATCGGTCGAAAGTTTTTTTCCAAAAACTGTTGAGGCTCCCCAACTAAGCACTGCTAACATAGTTAACAAATACCCCAGCATGGCGCGTTCAGACAAAAAACCCATTTTAAAATCAAGTTCTGAAAGTTTTGGAAAAATATCAGGTGAAGAAATAAGCAATCCACCAAAAAGGGCTACAGCTGCCCAAAAAATAAAAGGTTTGTGCATTTTTTCTTTCAGTACCAAACTTGCCAAGGTGCAAGTAATGATAGGCTGAAGCTTTTGGAGTAAAATCACCAAAGAAGGATTAATCAGCGAAAAAGCCTTTGTAAAAGCCAGAGTGCCGATAGCCGAACCGAACACACCAATGATAATTAAATAAAAAAGTGAGGAGACTTTTGTCTGCCAAAGAAAAAGTCGATTTTTTAGCAGAATGGGAATAAAAAAAAGAACTAAAAAAAGATGCTCGGTAAAGACTATTCGCTCTGCTGAGACTCCACTGCCGAGTAAAGGATAGCGAATGAGTGTATCCAACGCCCAAAGTAGACCCGCGAAAATAACATAAAATATTCCAGTCAAAATAAATCCTCTGATATTAGCCACAATAGATTCATGAAATAGGTTTTCTTAGTTCGTTTAAATTGGTAAATTTCTCTAAGAAATTAATAGATTTTAAATTTAAATCAACGGAAGCATTCATGCAAATAAATCTTCACCAAACACACCATGAAATTGGGGATTTTGAAGCCATATTTAAATATCTCACAAGCACCTTCTCAACTGGGAAGCAAAACGGATTGCACCTTTTTCCAGAGCTCTTTTTAACAGGCTATCCCCTTCAAGACCTTGTGCTGCAAAAGAGTTTTATCGAGGAGTATCTAGCTTTTTTAAATGACGTGACTCTATGGTCAGAAAAACAATTTAAGTCTGCAGCGCCAATTGCTCTATTGGTTGGAGGTCTGGCATACCAATTTGACTCTGTCGGATTGCCATTGCAAATTGAAAATGTCATTTATCTCATTGAGCCTGGAAAAAAAATTAAGGCCATATATACAAAACAACTTTTGCCAAACTACGACCTATACGAAGAAAAAAAATATTTTTCTCCAGGCCATTTACCTTCTGTTTTAGAATTCGATAATAAAAAGATTGGTCTATTGATCTGCGAAGACATGTGGTTTTCTCATCTCCACGATCACGATCCTGTAGAGCAATTAAAGGATCATCTCATCGAAAAAAAGCTCAATTGTGACCTGGTCGTCAATCTCTCTGCCAGTCCTTTTCATTTGGGAAAACATGATCAAAGAATTCAGAGAGCGCTCGAAATAGCCAATTATATTGAAGCTCCGTTTGCGTATATCAACAGGGTGGCAGCTGAAGACGAGATAATCTTTGACGGCAGAAGCTTCATCGTAAATGGTAGCGATGTAATAAAATTAGCTAAAGCTTTTAATAGCGATGTTTTAAGCTTAGAGCTTCCCATATTTACTAAATCACAGAATGAATTTGCTACCAAGTTTAAGACCTCAAGTAATTCCTGGGCCAATCTCTTTACCACTAGACTAAGCAGCGACACTCTAGCTTTATTGCCACTGAAAAGAAACGAGTGCCAAGAAATATTAGATGCTTTGATTTTAGGTATAAGTGATTATTCTGTTAAAAACAAGATTTCTAAATTCTCCATCGCGCTCTCAGGCGGTATGGACTCCTCTTTGGTTTTAGCCATTTTAAAAATAATGAAGGACAAGCTTCCTCAAAAAATAGAAATTGAAGCTGTTTTTATGCCTGGCTTTTTTTCAAGCTCGCAAAGTTATGATCTCTCCTACGATTTATGCCAAAATATCGGAGTAAAACTTACCACTATGCCTATAAAGTTTATTCATTCGACCATAAAAGGATCCTACCGCGAAAATTTTAGCAATGAGATGAAAGGCTTAGCCGACGAAAATATTCAAAGTCGTCTACGAGGCACTTTAATTTATGCTCGCTCAAATGATATCGGATCGATGGTGCTCAATACCTCAAATAAATCTGAAATCGCTGTGGGCTATTCAACCATCTATGGAGATAGCGTTGGGGCCCTGAGTGTTTTGGGTGATCTTTACAAGAGTGAGGTATATGAGCTCGCTCTTTATATTAATGAACAATACAACGATATGATTCCAGAAGAAATAATAACGAGAGCACCAAGTGCTGAACTTCGAGAAAATCAAGAAGATACACAATCACTTCCTCCTTATGAGCGCCTTGACCCCATTTTAGAGGCTTTGTTGTCAAACCGCTTTAGTGCAGCTCATTTAATCCAAAAAGGGCATAAAAAAGAAGAAGTTTTAAAAGTTTTTAGCCTTCTAACTAAATCAGAGTACAAACGGGCGCAATTTTGTCCTATAATAAAAGTGAAGGCTAAAAGTTTTGGTTTTGGATATCGTGTTCCGATTAGCAAGAAAACATTATAACAACCACCACATAAGGAGTTTACCCCATGGACAAAAAACAATTGCTAAAATCATTTCAAGAATTAAAACAGGAAATTGAAAGACTTAGAAAAAAACACTTAGTACAGGGTTTAGTAGACAAATTCCACGCTGAAAAAATGATTCTTGAAAAAAGAATTGAAAAGACTGTCTCTGATGAAGTAAAAAAAGCCCGCAAATTTATGGCCGATCAAAAATCGGAATTGAATAAAATCCAAAAGAAAGTTGAGTTTGCCTTAAAGAAGAAGAAATCAAGCAAAAAAGCTATTAAGAAAACAACTAAAAAAGTTGCGACAAAAGCTGTAAAGAAGGTGACAAAAAAAACAGCTCCTACCCAAACGACTAAGAAAAAAGCTGCAAGTAAATAGTCACAAACAATAAAGTTGCTGGCGTCTTAATTTCATTAAGACGCCGATACTTCTTCTCTGAATGGTTTCCAATTGCCTTGCCAAACATTAATAGTTCCAGTTAATAAAAGATTTTTATCCTTATCAACGCGAATTTGAACATAGGTAAATTTATTATGGGCTTCTGTCAATCCCGCATCGAGTTGAGGGATATGATTCCATGTTCCAGTATTAAAGTAATATTTATTTTCAGGAAAGCGTAACCATTCTTGTACATGAGTGTGACCCATGACTACAGTGTGTATTTCCGGGTGACGCCTTAATATCGCCTTAGCTTTTTTACCATAGAGTGGATAAATAGTTATTTGCTTTAAAATAGAGAGTGTTGTTTTAAAATTTCTATTTTGTTTTATGAATTCATCAAAATTACTTTGAATCAGATAAGTTATTACTAAGTAATTCATTTTCCAGAAAAATTTGAAATCATACAGAAGACACCATTTTACGTACGAGGCCAATGGTCTCACCTTATCAATATTAGGACGGTCCTTTCTTAAAACAGGGAGTAAATTGATACAAAAAAGAGAACCCCACGGTAAATTGAGTATCATCTTGCCATTGGGTCCTTCCATAAAATATTTATCATTAGGAACTGTATTAATAACTTCAAATCTATGACCATGTTCAATATGAACACCATTTAAATTAATATCAAAACAAAATTGCAAATCTTCTCCGACGTACTTGCGAAGGGTAATTTGCGCTTCACTAAAGGCCATACCTGAATCGTGATTACCGATAATATAAGTGACGTGTTTATTAGGCACCCTAAGAAATTTTCTTAATCCTTCGAAAAATTTAGGATGCCCCTTTACAATAGCATCAATTGAGCGCACGGTCACATCATCATCAATAATATTAGTAAAAACTCCGTCAACATCAATTTGAATGAGATTTAAAATATCTCCATTGAGAACGAGATGCACTTCTTCTTTTTCATACTCTCCTTTGGAGTAGAATTCACAAAAGTCATAAAACTTTTCATCCTCCAAGAAGTCCTCGAGTAAATTAAGTTGGCCATTTTTTAAAAACTTTCCTTTACCTAAATGCAAGTCACTTAAAATAAGAATGTGCATATTGTTCTCACTTTTGACCGACTATTTTCTTTAAACTTGATTTAAAAATATCTTGCGTATTAAATACTAGTCCACGTCCCGATTCTTTTGCTTCATACATCATTCGATCAGCAATAGCTAAAATCTCCTGAGAGTTTTTGGCATCAGTAGGAAATTCTGCTATCCCAATGGATACCGAGAGTTTGATAGATTTTTGTTCATCGCGAATTTCAAATTTATATTCAGTAGATTTTATTCTCTCGAGTATTCTCTCTCCGACAAGCTTGCCTGAAGTAGCATCAGAGTTGACTAGTATGACCACAAATTCATCCCCTCCATAGCGGTAACTAATATCACTTTCGCGCAAGAGAGCCTTTATATCAGAAGCAACATTTTCGAGGAGTTTGGTTCCAATTAAATGTCCGTAATTGTCATTGACTTTTTTAAAGTGATCGATATCTAAAAATAGAACACAAAAAGTATCCTTTTCTTTTCGAAATTTTTCAACAAGTCCATTTATATCTTTATACAGCTTCCTTTGATTATAAAGACCCGTTACATCATCAATGTGAATTAATTCCTGACTTTTATTTAATTCTTCAAATTTTTCAATTACGCTTAAATGGCTTGTTGTAAAGTGGGAGAGGCTAATCAGAACATCTGTTGCTATTTTACAAGGTGCCGAAAAAACAGCAAAATAAAACTGATTCTTTTTAATGCCCAAATTGAGATAATAGTAGAGACAACCATCGATTTTAACTGTTAGGCAAGGTAGCTGTTTTATACCGCTTCTTTTTATAATAATTTCATCGAGAATTTTCTTATTATAGAGATCTACTCTATCACTTTTACCTAGGATACTTCGACATTTATCAAGTTGAATATCCTTCAAATTATCTTGGATGGAGTAGATAAGTAATGGGCGAATAAGAAACTCACGTGCCAAAAAATCCTCTAAGTGCAACAAAAGATTTTTTTCACTCGAGAAAAAAGGAAATTCGCTGAGGAAATTTATTAGTTGTTTCATTTTTTACGTCTTGGATCGATCTTCATCATTTCTCGCATCTTGAATATCGTCCTCCGCTTGATCAATATCATCTTCTAAATTTTTTATTGAATAACGTAGCGTTTTCATAATTTTGTTTAATTTATCTTCAACTTTTCTTTTGTCATCTTGCGATTTCTGATCGCGAATTGAAACATTTTCCATGTTAAATTCTAAAGCGTCTATTTTTCTTCTTAGTTCGAGAATTTTCTGATCACGACTATGAACTTGAGAATCTACGTCAATTGAGAGCATTTCAAGTTTTGTTTCTAATTCTTTTTCTCTAAGTTTTACCTGATTAAAATCAATTCGAACTTTTTGCTCTAACTTTTCTCTTTTGCTCTCAGATAACTTAGCTCTCTCTTCTGCAAGTAATCGCTTCTCGTCACTAAGAGATAGACGGTATTTCATATCTTCGATTTCTACTAAATGCCTTTTTCTTAAAATTGAAATCTCAATTTTTGATTCATCGAGTGCTGCCTTTAGTGTTAGATTATCTTGTTCAAACTCCTTAGCCTCAGCCTTATGCTTTTTAATCTGGCTTAATAAATCCTCTCTTTCCTCTCTTAGCTGCCTAATAGTCGCAAGAAAGCGGGTTTCCTCTGAAGCGCTAAGATGGACAGGGCCTTCGAGATTGATATTTTTTTGCTGAATAGTTTGAATCGGTGGAGGCTCTATCTCTGCAACCAATTGCACATTGGCTTTTGGTTTTATGGCCGTTTTTTCAATGGCTAAATAATCTTTTGTTGTTGAATTGGCTGCGGCCATCTCATCGTAAATTTCGTTATCTGCAAATTCAACAGAGCTCAAATCAAAACCATTTGAGTCGGTTTTTTCAGATTGTGGGCTTAGATTAAAAACCATGCTCTCAATTTGCTTGGCTTCTCCATAGAAAGTAATTTCCGCTTGATCTTGCGTTTTAAATTCAGTCAAATCAATTTCTTCAGTGGCATCAAAGCGATTAGGCTTTAAAATATCATTGATAGTCGTTTCCATATTGGCAAGAGCTTCTTCGGTAGACATAGACTCGGCAGATAATTTACTCTCCCCTAATAATTCATCTTCTACAAAAGGATCAAAATCATTTTCTGTATTCGTGAGTTGATTTTTGTCAAAAACGATTGTTTTTTGAGTCCCCTCTTTCATTGCCAGTGAACCAATGAGAATAGCTTCGTCAAACATTAAATCAAGAGTACTACTTGAATTTGAAGTATTTTGATTTTCCTTTTTTGAGGCAATTTCTGTTTTATTATTAGTACCGCTAAATTCAATCGCAAAATCATCTTTATTACTCAATTCTGGTAACGTTTGATCTATTTTAAAATCTGGGACTACCGACAGACGAGTATTTGTATCATTTTTTATTTCTAGAATATCAGATTCATCAATTCTTGAATCTAGATCAAAATCAATGTCTATTATTTTATCTTCAACTACTGAAGTTAATTCTTGTTTTTTATTCTGAAACATATTGGCTGCCTCTATATTTATAAAATCAGAACTGGATTTTGATTTATTAGATCTATCAAAGACAAGATCGAATCTTCTTTGGATTTTAGTATTGACTGTATCTTGGAAGACATTTTTCTTTGCATCTGACATAGGTATTTCCTACAACTCGTAATTTCATAATCCTTTCGACAAATGTAACTATCTACTTGAGTTTATTCTAAAGAGCTCCCAGGGCCAAATGCTTCTTTTAAGTTGATCTACCAGTCATAATTAGATTAGAATGGAATTAAAGAATTAAGGATAGATGACTATTCCAAGTAACTATACAAGGTTTAAAACGATGAAAAAGAGTTTCGGTCGTAGACTTTTAAAGAAAATATCAAAATTGATCCCATTATGCTTAATTATTGCCTCCAATGCAGCTTTAAGCCAAGAAGGTCAAAAGCTATATCCAGCACCTCTACTTGCCCTGGATAATTTCTTTTCACACCATATCCTAATTGCCGAGAAGTCGACTCATTTACTCCACCTTTACCGCAATAATGACGGACACCCTGAATTAGTAAAATCCTATCAAGTAGTCACCGGCAAAAAATCTGGGGACAAAGGCACGGAAGGTGATTTCAAAACACCGGAGGGAATTTATAACTTCACAAATTTTTTAACCAATAAGCAATTGATTGAAAAAAGTGGATCACAAGGCGTGATTTACGGTGCGGGAGCTTTTGTCACTGACTACCCAAATCCCGTAGATCAACGAATGGGGAAAACAGGATCAGGAATTTGGCTTCATTCAACTAATGATGAAGCAAGACTTGACAAAGGACTTGATTCTAAAGGATGCGTGGTAACGGCCAATAATGATCTTTTAGATGTTTCAAAATATATTGAATTAAACAAAACTCCAATTGTTATTGTGCAAGACCTAGTCTATTTAAATGACAGAACTCACGAAGCTCAAAAAAATGAAATTAAAAAAAATATTGAAGGCTGGCTTGCTGCCTGGAAAAATAAAGACATCGAGTCTTATATGTCTCATTATTCTCCTGCGGAATTCAAAGATATTAAAGGAAATTTTGTTCACTACAAAGCTTATAAAAAAGCTGTATTTAGCAATCCAGGAACCCCAAAAATCGACTTAGATAATATGTCTATTTTACAGTCAAAAAATTATGCAATTGTTACATTTATGCAAAGATACCAATCAAGCACTATCAATGATGCTGGAAAAAAAATCCTCTATTTAAGACAGGATGACTCTTATAACTGGAAAATTATTAGTGAAGTTTTTACCAAGAACGGCTTAGAAGGCAGCGATAAAATTGCATTTGAACCATCAATGAGATTTTTTAAAGATTCAACTTTCAAAGAAAATAGTGAATCAAAAAAAGGCAATAACTAGCCGAGATGAAAAAAGCCAATAAAGATTTTATTTCAATTATTTATAATCAAAATAATGATTCACCAAAATATTTTGAATTAAAAAAATCAAAAGTCCTTTTTTTTATAGTAGGGCTCCCAACCATCACACTGATTGCTGTAATATTGGGTGCCATTGGTTTAATCCACACCAGCCCTTTTCATCTTCTTGATAATTACCGGCAAAATACAAAAACCCGAGAAGCTGAAGCTCGCGCAAATGCCTACATTAAGCACATGCAAAAAAATGAAGAGGAAAAACTTGCACTCACTAAGAAATTAAGTGATCTTCAAGAAAAATTGAATAAAGCTCTGTTGCCCAAATCTGACAGCGCTGTTGTAAATGCAGCGCCAATAGGCACCTCATCTCATTTGAATCCGGTACAAAGCTCAATTGGATTATCTACTCTTTCATTTTTTAAACCGATTCAAGGACAAAAAGACAAAACAAAACCTACAACCTTGGCCCTCTCAGGCTTTAAAACAATTTCCACTAAAGAAACAGTTAATCTTCAATTTAATATTATTCCTGCAGCTGGTGGCGAAGCAAAACTCTCTGGTCACATCATTGTTCTAATGAAAAATGAATTGGCCATTGAAGTCTATCCCCAGCAAGCACTTAACTCTCCTGGAACTCAAGTTGACTACTCTTCTGGTGAAACATTTGCTACTCAACGTTTTCGTCCGGTAGAAGCTGTTTTTTACAAACCAAAAAAAGCTGGCAATTATATCTTTACTGTCTATATCTTTGCTAAAAATGGCGATCTACTCCATTACCAAAGTGTTCAATTATTAGTTAAATTTTAAGAGTTAATATTATGCTACAAAATCAAGAGTTCACTTATATTGGAAAAATGACAAGTATCACCGGAAACTTTATTTTTAAAGGGCCAACCCATCTCCAGGGAATGATCCAAGGTGAAATCGAAGTTCAGAATTCTGCAAAATTAGTCTTGGAAATAGGCTCCAGCACTGAAGGATCACTTGTCTGTTTTGACTTAGATATTTACGGGGAATTTGTAGGAGATATTAAATCTCAAGGCCATGTTACAATTTATCCGACTGCCTATTTTGAAGGTAAAATTATTTGTAAATCTCTAGAAATTCTTCCGGGTGCCGTTGTAAACATGATTGGACACACGGAAGATGATATTAATAGTAAAATTCTTTAAATAAAACTTTTGTAATCAATAACTCTCAATTTCCCTACTCTAGGCTTCATTTTCTTTAACTCTCCACCAATTGATTTATCACCTAATACAAAGATAATTTGATTTTTCATGCCATAAATTTCGTCAATTTTTTTAGTTACATCAATTGCGTTGTACTTCAAAACGGCATTATTAAAATCAAACAACTCTGCATAGGGTCTCTCGATGTGATCAAGATAAAGAAGTTGCGAGAGAAATGCGCGATTACTTTCAAACTTGAATGGATGAGATCCTAGGATGGCTCCTCTTGATCTCTCTAAATCTTCGTTACTGATTCCCTTTTTTTGAATTTTTTCAATAGACTCACTAATAACCTTGATTAATTTATTAATTGATTGGTTTTTAGTAAAGGTTGAAATTCCCGACCTACCATACTGCTTTTGAGAAGAAATATAAGAGTTAATAGAGTAAGTTAAGCCTCGCTTTACTCTTACCTCTCTCATTAAAACTGAAGTGAAACCTCCTCCTAAAAACTCTGTAGCGAGAGTATCAAGTCTGCGATCGCCAATTTCATCAAAATTTAAAAATCGTCCAACTTTTACCTGAACCTGATTGGCATCGGGAACGGGAACGAATGCTACTTGAGTTTGATTCAATTTTTGTTTTTTATAATTCACACTACGAACATAATCATTTGGATTTCCACTAAATTGACATTTTTCTGTAAGAATTTTTTCTACACTTAAAATTGATTTTGGCCCAGTTAAATAAATTCTTTTTTTAACTTTATCTAAAAAGTAATCCATTTTCGAGCGCAACATAGCAGGTGTTAAGCTATCAAGATCTCTCAATTTTCCTGAAACAGGATAAGAATACGGAGTGTTGGCAAGACTCAATTCACGAAAAACCCGATCGGATAAAGCCTGAGGATTGGCGACAAGACTTTGAAGTCCAGTGCGCTCCTTATCTAACTCTAATTTCAAAGTAGCCATCGGATAGCTTGCCTCTCTCAATAAAGTGCATGCATGTGTCACGGTAGTTGTTAAGTCTTTTGATAATCCCGAAAGAGATAAAGTTGAATACTCGTGAGTTATTTCAGAATTTAATTCAGCTCCGTAAAACTCAAATTGATCCATAATCTCTTTTTGGCTCAATTTAGCAGTCCCAGAATCAACTAAATTGAAAGCATGATCCGTTGAACCGTACTCGCCTTTAGCATCACTTAAAGCACCATCGGCAAAATAAATGAGAAGATCATAAGTAGGAAAGCGATTGTCTTCAATATAGACAACATCTATTCCATTCCAATTTAAATGTTTAATACTGTCTTCAATTTTTGGAGTTGCATAAGTTTTTACGGAAAGAAATGCACTTATTAAAAGAGTGGTCAACATTAGTAAACTTGATTTCATTATTTAGTCTCCATTAAGGCAGTTGGATTTTTTGGATATTTATCCCAAGTTGAAATAAAAATGGGGGCAGAATCTACTAGAATGCTTTGACACTCTTTTTTCACTTCAGCTTCAGTGACAGAATTATAAATTTCCATTTCCTTGCTACCATAATTATAATCATTGAATATTTTCTCGTACAACATAATCGTCGAGGCCATGCCGGCATTACTTTTCATCTGTTGATAAGCTTGAGATAATATTTGGTTTTTCGTTTTTTGTAATGTCCTTCCATCCAGACCTTCTGCACAGAAATTTTTCAACTCGCTAGCAAATTGATCTTTTACTTTTTCAAAGCTAACATTTTCCAACAACTCACCAGTAAAATAAAAAACTCCAGAGTGCCTTAAATTATAACTTGTTAAAGAGATCTCACTCATTAAAGGCTTTTCGTTTCGCACATATTTTTGTGATAAATAAGAGCTTCCTCCGTTTCCTAACATATTGGCCAATACATCTAAAACAAAAGCCCTTCTCGTCCCGGCCCTCTCACCTTTAAAGGCCGCTTGAAATTTAGGAATCGGGTTGGTGGCATAAAAGCGGTATTCAGACCCAAATTTTGCTTTAAATTCATAATTTTTAGGATCATCTCTTTTAGCCTTCAATTCTTGAAGACCACTAGAGTGAGGGATTGCCCCGTATTTTTCTTTAATAACTGGTAGTAACTTATCAGGATCCACGTCACCGGCAATAGCAAGGATTGCATTGTCAGGGGCATAGTATGTTTTAAAAAAGTCCATAACTTGATCGCGAGTCAATGCACTAAGGTCTTCAACATCTCCAATAACAGATTGGCCGTAAGGAGTTCCTTCAAAAACTTTTTTCATCATCATCAGATATAAAAATCCATCTGGACTATTTTCATACCGCATTTTTCTTTCTTCAAAAATGACCTTGCGCTCACTTTCAAAACTATAAGGTTCTAGTAAAAGATGCTCGAGTCGATCAGCCTCTAAATCAACCATTTGCTCGACAAAAGATGCTGGTATATTTTGATAATAGACGGTTGAATCATTAGTGGTGTAAGCGTTAGTCATTCCTCCATTTTGCTCTATAAGTGTATCAAATTTACCTGGTCCATATTTTTTAGCACCTTTAAACATCATGTGCTCAAGAAAATGAGTAGCTCCAGTTGTCCCCTTGACTTCATAACGACCTCCAACATCAAAGAGAGTATAATAAGAAGCAATTGGTAATTTGGGGTTTGGTGCAATAAGCACTGTTAGCCCATTATCGAGCACCACTTTTTTTACATTTAAAGCATTAGTGACTACTGCTTTCTTGGCAGGTGTTATTGTTGAACAACCAGATATTATCAAGGCAATTATTGTGGAAGAAATATATTTTCTTCGAAGATTTTTTTGCATCATTTTCTTTTTCCTCTTAAATATAAATCGATATCAGGATAGAATTATACCATGGATTTAAATCAGAAAAATACTTTGATTGCTCTGGGCACTGGAACTTCTACTGGGATTCCCATGATGGGGTGCAAATGTCCTGTTTGTTCTTCACTTGATCATCGCGATAAGAGATTGCGTACAAGCATTTTTATCGAGAGCAAACATGGCAATAAAATACTTGTCGATACAACTCCAGATCTTCGTTCTCAGTTTTTAGAAAATAAAATCTCCGGCGTTGATTTTGTGATTATCACCCATGAGCACTCAGATCACGTTCACGGTATAGACGATTTGCGTCCTCTAACCTTCGGGCCGCCCGTTAGAGAAATTCCTGTTTATTGCAATAGTGAGACTGGCAAAATATTAGAGCAGCGTTTCGCTTATATCTTTAACCCCACTCGCCCCGCCATTGGTGGAGGTATTCCTAGGCTCAGACTTCATGAGGTTAATCTTTTAAAAGAGACTAAAATTTTTGATGAAAAATTCATCTTCTTTAATTACCCGCATGGCCATGGAGAAACCATGGGATTTCTCTTTCAAAAAATGGCGTATGTTGTCGATTGCCAGGAAATTCCCGAGAAAATTGTTTCGCTACTGACTGAAACTAAATTAGATCTCCTTATTATCGATTGTCTTAAAAGAGGAAGTCATAGTACTCACTTAAGCGTCGAACGGGCGTTTAATTATATAAAACAAATTAAACCAATAAGAACTGGTCTCATTCATATGAGTCACGATCTCTCACATACCCAGCTTGAAGCTATGGCCAGTAATGAATTTGGTAGTAAAGTTTTCCCGCTCTATGATCAACAAAAAATCTTTTTTTAGCAAATGATTAATCAGCGCTACCAATGCCTCAGGAGCAAATCATCTCCGAAAGTCTAAAATACTGATAATAGGTTTCCCATTTTCCCCTTCCTCTTTTTCATTTTTTATGGAATTCTCATAGGCAAAACTATTTAAGGAGAACTACCATGATTATTGGAGTACCAAAGGAAATTAAAAATAATGAAAACCGCGTTGGTATGGTTCCTGGTGGAATTCGCACTCTTGTAGCGGATGGTCATACCGTTTATGTCCAGAAAAATGCTGGAGTTGGTATTGGAATCACCGATGAAGAATTCGTTAAAGCTGGAGCAAAAATACTTGATACTGCAGCAGAAATTTTTGAAAAATCAACCATGATCATAAAAGTTAAAGAGCCTCAAGCAGTAGAAATCGCCATGCTGAAGCCTAACCATATCCTTTATACCTATCTTCACCTTGCTCCAGATCCAGAACAAACTAAAGGCTTGATGAAATCTGGATGTACTGCAATTGCTTATGAAACAATTCAAAATGCCGATGGCTCACTTCCATTATTAGTTCCGATGTCAGAAGTTGCAGGAAGAATGTCTGTGCAAATCGGAGCAACATACTTGCAGCTTGATAAAGGTGGAAAAGGAATCCTTCTGGGAGGAGTTCCAGGTGTAAAGCGAGCTAAAGTAACAGTTATCGGAGCTGGTATTGCTGGAACGAATGCCATTCAAATGGCGATGGGAATGGGAGCTTCTGTTACCGCGATAGATCTCTCTACTAAACGTCTCGCTGAACTAGATGCTTTATACGGCTCACATATTACGACTATCTATTCTAATCAAGATAATATTGAAAAAGCAGTTCTTGAGTCCGATTTAGTCATTGGTGCTGTTTTAGTTCCTGGTGCAAAAGCTCCAAAGCTTGTGACAAGGGAGATGATTTCAAAAATGTCTAAGGGATCTGTGGTTGTAGATATAGCTGTTGACCAAGGTGGATGTATTGAAACTTGTAAACCAACTACTCATGAAAATCCAACTTTTGTAGTTGATGGTGTCGTTCACTATTGTGTGGCCAATATGCCGGGCGCTGTTGCTCGTACATCAACTTTTGCACTGACAAATGTTACTCTAAAATACGCTCGCCTAATTGCCAATATGGGGGTTGAAGAAGCAGCAGGGAAAGATAAATCATTTAGACCTGGAATTAATATCTATAAAGGAACACTAGCATACGAGCAAGTTGCTCAGGATCTAGGTCTACCCTTCACAAAACTACCTTTTTAGTTCTTTATTTTCTCCCCGGTCATGCTAAAATTTAGAGCATGACCGGCAAAAAAAAACTCGACATGATTCTTTTGGGCATGATGATGCTAACCACTTTGGCAGTCATCGGCCTTTTCTATTACACTGAAAAAATGTATAAGCGACCGCCAATAGATGAAAATAAAGAGCGTGAAGCTTTTTTAAAAGATGGAGACCCCAAGGCCATTCCATCATTTTATAAATTAGAAAAATTAATCGTTAGTTTAGTTCCAAAAGATCCAAATGCTAATCAAAGAATGCGCTATGTTGAATTAGAAGTTCACCTAGTGCTCTTTAAAGTAGAGGATGCTGGAGTGATTAAAACCTATCAAATGGTTGTTCAGGATAAAATTATAACCATTGCTTCTAAGATGGGGGCAGATGAGTTAAATTCTTTAACTGGTAAAATTTTACTAGAAGACCGATTAAAAAAAGAAATCAACAAAGCACTTGAAAAACCCATCGTCAAAAGTATTTTCTTTTCTCGTTATATTGTTCAGTAAAGGCCAAATTATTTGTCGAGTTTTACGGCATTTTTCATTTCTTGATAACGAATAAGATCACGTGTTTTTTGCTCCTCTCTTTTGAGATCAGCAACGGAAGAAATTTCACGAGCGATATTCTTTTTTAAATCCTTATCATTTTTCACTAAGGTTATTTTCACTCGCTTGTATTTCACCTTCCCATCTCGATCTAATTGCACAACTCCATTGTCAATGAGTGGTATGATTTGTTCACTTTCTCCGATGATAATAGCAGCTCCATTATTTTTTATTAGCATTTTCTCTATTTCAACTTCTGCCGCATCAACTCCCAAATGATAGGGATATTTTTGAAGATCTCCACTAGTCATGAAGACCACATTAGATTCAGAAGTCGCTTGGGTACCTGCTACTTTTAATACAATTTCTTGCCCTAAAACACCAGAAGACGAAGAACTAATTGCTGCGGGAGATCTTTCAATATCACCCGATAGAGAAGAGTTAATGTTTACTTGAGAATTTAATTGGTTGCTAGAACTTTTTTCAGCTTCTCTGGACGAAAAATCTGCTTGCGGGTTATCTCGATCTCTAATGGCCGCACTGGTAATTTTTGTAGAGCTATTTCTCATCATCTCATCTCTGGCTCGCATCCTTTCAACTTCGGTCATGCGAGCAATTTCAATTTCTCTTTTACGTTTGTCGATCTCCATATCACTTAGTTTCTTTTTTAGATCTAAAATTAACTTTTCTTTATCAGCTAATTCTTTATCAGTAGGTTTTTCAGTACTCGGATCCTCTTCTATTTTATTTTTTAGACTATCAACTTTTTGAGTCATTTCATCTAAACGCGCTTGGACTCTATTAATTTGAGCAAGTAATGTGGAGAGCTCATCTTTCTTTTTTATCATTTCCTGATCATTAATTTTTTTATTTTCTACTTCATCTTGAGCAATATTTTCATCGTCTAAAGTTGGGCCAAAATGATTGCCAAAATTGGAATTAACAGTCGCACTAGGATTCCCATTTATACTCAATCCCCCTTCAGGGATACTCTTATCGCTAACTAAATTTTCAGGCGTGTTATTTCCATCTATTGATCCTACTTCTCCCACTGGATCAGCAGGAACAGGAGGAACAGGAGGCCCCATATCCAAACTTTCAACTCCAACTATAGTTGAATTATCTGAAATATTTATTGGGAGTGCCTCGCCAGTCATCGACCATTTTCTTCGGCTCTCGGGTCGTGTTTTCAAGCCAGTGATCGGGTGGCTTGTGGTCATAAAATGCTTGAGTCTATTTTGTCCAATTTTATCAGCAGTTGATTCCTTTGTATCATGGGTTATTCGATTAGCAAGACAGAGCTCTTTTTCAAGAGCTAAATAAAGTTCTTGATTACTCTTTTGATCATTAAATATTGAAGCCAAAGCTTTTTGTTCATCATCCAAGCAGCTATTGAGCTTAGAATCTTTTTCACACTCGGATATTTTTTTTAAGCGAATGTCCCGATTATGACAAATACGCATAAAACTTATTTTTTTTGTACAATTTGCCTGTAAGTTCGTTTTATTTATTTTTTCTTCTTTGTATTCATCTCCAGTAAAAAACTTACGAGCAACAAACTCATGAAGCTTATCAGTAGAAAGTGGAGCACTATCAAGTTCTCTAAAATCTATAAAAGTGTTAACAACCGATGATAGTGCATTGCGAATATCTTTATCACAACTGGGCTCTATTTTCTCTTCTGGACAAAGCACTACATTATGTTCTGTCTCAAATCGATTGAGTTGCAAATTGAATTCAAAGACTTCATCGATTTCATTGGCAAGTACTGCTAAAAGGGCTGCCTTAGGTAAATTTTCTTTGATTAAAACCTTGGCATCTTTTATTTTTTCTTCATCTTTTTTTGCACCTAAACACAACTCAACCTGATTACAATGAAGTTTGTCGTGATTAACTCTAAAATGACTATCTTTTATATCGGCAAACAGATGAGTCTCTTTACAGGCGTATTGAGCAAAATTAGCTTGTATAGCTTGCAAAGGCTTTATTTGAGGAGCATTCAGTACCTCTAAAGCTTTAGCCTTATCACAACTTGGCCTATCAGAGTCTTCGGCAAAAAGACAACAGGATTGGATAATGAGGAGCAAAAGTAAATAAACTTTAGATTTTTTCATGATGATATAGTATCGAATAACCAAGCATTTTACTTTAATTTAAAAACTTAGGATTGTTAGTATTTAATATTAGAATTGAGTGAATTCAAATTAAGTTTTATCGCTGCCAATGTTTGGAGGCACTCTAAATTGAATCAAGTATTTCAACTGACTTTTCAATTTATTTTTCTTAAAAATATGACTAACTTCCAAATATTTTGAGTATGCCTTATTTAATACACAACCTAAAAGTAGACTAATTCCTTCAAATTGCACTAACAATTTGAAATCATTTTAATTTTCAGAAAACCTAAATTTTTAAATTAAACGATCGATAATAGAGTTATGAAATCGTTTAATAAACATCACATTCTAGCGCCCTTATCAATAATATTGCTGCTATCTGGTTGTGTACCTGATAGCTTAACAAAATTTAGCAAGGATTCCCCTAGTAAGTCTTCTTCATCGGCAACCGTTACTCCACCCATTGTAGATTCAACTGGTACAGCAATCACATTTGATGAGCCAACATTTTTTTATTATTTCAATAAAAATGATTCTTCTTTTGGTGCTAACATCGGCACAACTCTTAGTGCTAGCCCCGTAGTCGATGGCTCACTTGGTGATAGTACAAAAAAAACTGTTTTCTTTGATAGATGTGATTTGGTAGTGAGTGGGGTAAATGCTATTTCAGCTACTCTTCCTGCAGGAATTGCACTAACGACAAGCACTTGCTCAATAACAGGAGTACCTCTGGCCATAAAAACTGTAACTACTGCTTTTTGCAGTGATCTCGCTTCGCCAGACCAGGCTACTTGCGAATCTACTCCGTTAACTTGGAATGCGGCAACCAGCAAATGCAGCAACCCTGATTATCAATATATATCTCAATCAGCTTGCACCACTTCCTATAATAAATGGTATCCGGTTGGTAGCTCTGTGCCGTTTAGAATAAAAATGTCTTATCGCAATGCTACCCGTGAACCTAAGGCAATCTATACAACTTTAAATATTGGTATCTACAAAAAATTAACAAAGCTCTCCTACTCTCAAGCTGAAAAAATTAGACTTAAGGTGACAGGCACTGGCTCGCTTTCTGCGATTAGTCCGCTTTTAACAACATCAACAACAAGTGCCGCTTACGCCCGAACAAACATGATCTTCACTCAAGATGGTGAAGCCAGCGTAGCTAAAATTGTAGATACGAGTTTGAATGAAATCGGAATCAATAGACTCATTCCTATAAAAGTTGCGAGCATAACTCCTTTCACTATTAATACATTTATAACAAAATCTGGAGATAGTTCAAAAATTGCTCGGATCTTTAAAATTGATTCTTCTCTTAAAACTCTCTACGTCGAAAATATTTCGGCAAACAATAAATATTTTATCAAAGCAGAAAGTATATGTGCTAATAATATAACTGGTTCTTGTGCTACGTCTTATCCGATCATAGATATAATCGATCAAACTAATGGATTTTATGCTACGACCTCAGTTGATAATGATAACCAATATTATACTAATAATTTTACTATTACGACCCCCACAAACGTCTACGAAGTAGGCCATGCAATAAAACCTTTGATGCCAATTGCAACTTCAGAAATCAATGCTGAAAATGGGATCAAATACACTATTTCACCAGCTCTACCGTGTTTTGATCCCAATGATTCAACTCAATGTGTTTCGCTAGATCCAGACACCGGAATAATATCCGGAACATTCGCGGCTTCATTGGCTTCAACTAAATTTACGATTCAGGCGACTAACTTAACCGGTAGTGTTTTTGCCGATATATATTTAAGTTCGATTGTTGGTCCAAGTGATCTCGCATTGGCAAATAAGCAAATTATTACCGTTTCAAACACCGCATTTTTCAAAGAAGGTGAAACACTTTTTGCTCCAATAGTACCACCACTGACAAATTCAACCTCCGGAATAATCATTAAAATAATCGACCCCTATAAAATCGCTGTGCGAATTATAACGGGTGCATTTACCCAAAATACACAATTGGATAGTGGAAATTTATTCTTAAGTGAAAAAGCTTTTGTCATTCCAGATAATTCTTGCACCGATACCAATTATGCAACTAAAGAGACATGTGAAGCTGCCACACAGGGCTGGTCTATAGGTCCTGTATATTACAATACTGCTATTAAGCAAAGTGCCACTGGAGGCTTTGTGGCCGGAGATTATATTAATTCAACAGCAGGAATTGGAGCTGGGGCAAAAGGTGTTGTGTCTTATGTGCAGACAGGTGTTAGTGATACTCTTTATGTAAACTATATAAGCCAAGCAGCAAACTCTGTTGCTCAATCAAAAACTTTTTACCAAGGTGATACGCTTGATAATAGCGCCACAATTCTAAACGTTTCTAATGATGCACTAAAAATTGGAGTTGCCTCTGCAGCCTCTTTTAATTTAGGTGTCGATGTTACAACAGATAAGCATGCAGGAGCTTATACTCATAAAGTTGTAGGAAATTATCTCTACCTTAATGATATTAGTTTAAGTGATTTAAGCTTATTTCCAACTGCTAAGGAATTTAGTATTAATGATCTTGTGTACAATGATGAAGCAATCTCTTCAGCTACTGCAAGCACAACCATCAACTCAGTGACACACGACAATTTCTTCTTAACAGAAAGAGGGCTAAAGTTTACGATACCTGCGGTTGTTTCTGCAGGTAATAATCTGGTTTTTTCTATATCACCGGCCCTCCCAGCAGGATTAACTCTAGATACCCAAACTGGATTTATATCGGGAACAGCAACTTATAGCTCGCCTAGAAAAGATTATATTTTAACGGCTCAAAATTTTATTGGATCATCAAGTTTTGTTTTTGCTCTAGAGGCAAGAGATTATTTTCAAATAAAAGATAAAACCCAAACACCTTCTTTTTTGCTTCACAAAGTTGGTGATACTCAAGCAACGAGAAAATGTAGAATTAATGCCAGTGATATTCAAAGTGCATCACCTCAGACAAAAGCCCTCGATATTCGCTGCTTGCTTGATGCCGAAGAAGAAGATCTCTACTTTAGTGGCTTAAAACTTCAAGCAACTACAGGTCCTAGCGTTTGCGAGTATATAGAATATGCTCCTTACTATATAAATACTTTCAGCCCTGCTCAATCAAAGGGAGTTACGTCAAAATATCAATCCAGAGTTAACGTCTATACCGGCTGTCTTACCAGTGGAACCATTCCTGAAGCAAAAAATGTATGCGAGAGTTATTATACAACAGAGTCTAACCCATCTGCTCCAAATTGTGATGAAGGTTATGTCGAATATAATGCAATTACCATGTCTTTTGACAATTCTGCTACTCCAGCTTGTACCATTGCCTCCGCTCCGGTTGTGACAAAAGTATATTGTGGTGGAAAGAAAACAAATTGTATAAATGGTCCAATTAGAGATTTATTAACAGACGGCCAAATTGACAAGGGCAGTCGAGCAATGGTCTATGCTGCTTCAGCTGGAATAACTCAAAACTGGGAGCATTCCTCTCCCATATCTCATCTGGACTTAACAAATATTAGACTTGCCAATGCTACTATTAAGAATCAGTGCTCGTCTTCCAATGCTCATTTTAATACTTGGGAATCAGCAGTCTTCTCTCTACCAAGTACGGCCAGTCCCTTTGCTAAATCCAATCCTTACTATTCTTTCTACTGCCTAAACTCCGCAAAAGAAATAAAAGCGAGAATTAGAATTAATGTTAGAGACTGGGATGAAAATTTTAAAATTAGTGATGGAATAGACAACTCAGGCCCTTCATCACCTGCTGCCAAAATGAATAATGCTGGATTAGATATCTTCTCTAATCCATACAATAACTTTGCTGATTGGGATGATCACTATGCTTCTGGAGCTGCAGCAAAATACTTAGGCGGCAATTGCTCGACTAAATCTGGCGGAACATGTGGTGGTGCATGGCCAACTTCATCGGCCGATTGCTTAGCAGTTGGTGGTACTTGGGCCGGTGCATACTGTGAATTTAATAATCAAAATCAGTGCGAGCTTCAGGAAGGAGTATGGACTCCTAATACTGCCACTGAAGAAGATTATAAATTTCCAGGAAGTGCTATTTAATTAAAAGAAAAAAGCCCACTACAAAAGTGGGCTTTTTATTTTATCTGAAAATTATTTCTTATATTTATTCTTCGTCAGATACTTCGTCAGTAAAAGTTGCATTTTTAGCTTCGTCAGCTGTCCCATCAAGGTACTTTTTAACTTCTTCTTTAGTAAGCTTACCTTCTGCAAGTAACTTATCTCTTAAACGAACGTCCATGATTTTTTCTTGTAAAGCTCTACTTAATCTCATACTCGCCCCATTGATCAATTGCTTTTATAAATTTATAAGACCTTAGCACCAAAATTGTC
>CANFNL010000010.1 GCA_947448205.1 Bacteriovoracaceae bacterium | reverse complement strand
CTAGATGCTTTTTATAAATATGCTCCATGATTATTCCCCCTCTCCAATAACAGCTTCAATTTTAAATTGATTGAGCTTTTGATCTGGGGCATTTCGAATTACTTCATTGACAGGAAGAGAAGCTGCAATCTCATCGTTTCTGCGATCAATATTATTCGAAAAAAGCTCGAGACACTCTCTCATGGGATTGGCAAAGGGCTTAACTCCATCAGTGTTTATCGATTCTAATTCTGCAACAGACTTTAGTATTTTAGTAAGATGACTCTGATATTCACCCATTTCTTTTTCATCAATTTTTATCATTCCTAATTTGGCGACATGAGCGACCAATTCTTTAGTAATTTCTAAACTCATAATAGTCCTATTTCATTGTTAAAGTTTTCATTTTTTTTTGCGATTTTTATTAGCTCTTTTAAAGGTTTTATCAACGGATTTTGATCGTTGAACTTATAGAGTTTTGATCTGCCAACAATACGTGATTTTAGAAAGCCAGCTTCTTCAAATCTTTCTAATTGTTTTTTTATCGGATCAAGTGCTGTGTGGTGCTGTTGAGCAATTGCAGATGCGTGTATTTCTCCATTTATAAAAATAGAGAGCATAACTTTTTCAGCAGATTTATTTCCAAAAAGACCTTCGAGCATGAAGATAATTATCAACTATAAAATAGTCATTATCAACTGCATTTTAGTTAAAGCTTTTTTAGCAAATATTTTCTCTGCGAGCCATACAATCCCTTATTGCCAGAAAAGAGATAGCTCATGACAATAGCAATCCCCGCAAATACTCCAATGTTAGATCCAAATAGACCCAATGCTAAAAACAAACAAGTAATTGGTGTGTTGGCAGCTCCGGCAAAAACAGAAACAAAACCAAGGGCTGCCAAAAGTGGTGTCGTTAAAGGAATTATTAAACCAAGTGCATTACCCAGTGTCGCTCCAATGTAAAAGAGAGACATCACCTCACCTCCTTTAAAACCGGAACCAACTGAGAGCGAAGTCGATAAAATTTTCCCAAGGAAATCCCAAGGCTTTACCATGCCTATAAAACTTGAATTTATAATATCTTCACCCAAACTTAGATAACGATCATTTTGTGAAAAATAAAAAAATATCGCAATTAATGTGCCACCTATAAACGGACGATAAATGGCATTGGGAAAATATTTTTGCAATACATCTTTTATCGAATGCAATAGCCAAATAAAAAATCGTGCAGCTAAACCGAAGATGGCTCCGGCCAATGTTGCAGAGAAAAGGGCGATCAAGCTAAATCCGGGAATAGGAATTAAATTAAAATGACTATGGATAACTCCCATAGAAAGTGCGACCACATAGCTAACAATCGAAGCCAATAAACATGGAAAAAAAGCCTCATAGCTAATAGTGCCGAGGCTGATGACTTCCATCCCAAAAATAGTTCCGGCAATTGGAGCTCCAAAGATGGCGGAAAATCCTGCGCTAATCCCAACCATTAAAATAATTTTTCGATTTGAGAAGAAATCCCCAGCCCATTTTGAAAACTGATCACTAATGCCAGCTCCAATTTGAACGGCTGCACCTTCTCGCCCAACAGAGGCTCCAAACAAGTGAGAAATAGCAGTGCTTAAAAAAATCATAGGTACCATGCGTAGTGGAATATGCTTTTTGTGAACGTGAATTTCATCGAGAATAAGATTAGTACCACTATCAATCTCCGAGCCAATTTTTTTATAAACCCAGGCAATGCCCGCCCCAGCGAAGGGAAGAAAATAGATAAATTCTTTGTGGGCGTGTCTGAATGCAATCGACCAATTTAAGGTAAAGAAAAAAGCAGCAGAGACCACTCCAGTAAGCCCTCCAACGAGAATAGCAAGAAGAGTCCATTTTAATAATGTTTTAAGCATACTTAAAATTTACTTTAACTATGTAATCTTTACAAGTTTTACCATGACACTAGGATCTATTGGTAGAATGGCTCAATTTTTTCAATAGGACTCTATGAAGACCCGCTATAAAAAAACATATCATCAGGCCTTACTATTTTTATCGTTAGCTTTATTAATTGGTCTTGTTTTATATGTACGTAAAAACTCCTCCTCTTTTGAGCGGATAAAATCCATTAATCTATCCATCGCATTTTCACTAATTGGTATCCATGCACTCAATTATATTCTTCTTGGTATCACTCATTTCTACCCTCTTAAAAAAATTCACTCCATAAAACTCAACACAAATGAATGGTTTGGTCTTTGCACGATTTCAGAGCTCTTCAATATGCTCCTTCCTGCTAAGGGAGGGACAGCAATTCGTATGATGTATATGAATGAGAAAAAAGATCTTCCGATGAGAGAATTTCTCTCTATGGGTTTGGCTGTATTATTAATTGGCTTCTCTTTCCTAGGACTTGCGGGAAGTATTTATTGTCATTATTTTCTCACTAAACATAATATTGTCTTCGATGCTCTAGAATCTCTCTTCATAGCACTCACTCTTTCTTCTTTTATGCTTATACTTTCAAATGAACTCTTTACCAGAATTTTTAAGCTAGAAAGAAAATACTCTTTAAAAAAATACCTAATCGATAGAAACATTATTCTGATATCACTCATTTGTTATCTGGGTATTTTTGCCCTCTATCCCCTAAAAGTTTATCTCTCCTTTCGGGCCATTGGCATTGAGATGAGATTATTTGATTCTTTAGAAATAAGCTTGATATTATTGGCCACTGGTTTATTTCAAATTCTCCCTGGAAATATAGGGGTAAAAGAAGTTGCGACAGCTTATATTGCTAATCAATATGGCATTCAATTTGAAGCGGCACTTTTAGCAAGCTTAGTTGACAGGGCCATTCTAATGCTTTTTTTGTTTCCAATGGGTGCTTATTTTTATTGGATTTTATTCTTAGATCTGAGCTTACCAAGATTAAAATTTTCTAGTGAAAATTCAATCGATCTGACTACCCCAACACTATAGGTGCAAACTTCACCATGAATTTTTTTCGATTCCCATCGGAGAAGCGAATGAGTACTTTTTCATCAGCTCCTGCTCCTTCAGACTCTTCAACTTTCCCAATTCCATACAAAGAATGAACAACCTTAGATCCTTTTGGAAATTTAGGCTGATGATAAGATTCTCTTATAGGCTCTTTGACCTGATAAACAACTTCTTCATTGTCATATTTTGTCTCTTGAGATTGATCATAAGGGTCGTAGTTGTCTTCACTTTTGTTGCCAAATTTACTCGCACCTCCCCAACTTGAATTATATTCTTCTCCAGCTCGTGGTGCACTTTTTAATTTTTTCCAGGTGTAGAGTTTGTCAGGAATTTCATCAATAAAGCGACTTGGTCCATTAAATTTCACTTGCCCAAAAAGCATCCGTCCCTGAGCAAAAGTAATATAGAGTTTAATCATTGCCCTAGTCATTGCCACATAGAAAAGTCTTCTCTCCTCTTCCATAGCCGTTTCACCACCGTCTACACTTCTATAGCTTGGAAAAAGATTTTCTTCTACTCCAATTACAAAAGCATGAGTAAACTCTAATCCCTTTGCCCCATGAACTGTCATTAGAGAAACTTCTCCCTGATTAACCAGGCTTGCTTCATCAAAATCAGAACTTGAATCAAGAGTAATGGTTTCAAGAAACCCAGAAAGTGTAGGAACTTCTGCAGATTCTTCAAATTGAGTAATGGCATTGAGGAGTTCATCAAGATTTTCTAGGCGAGCAAGAGTTTCATAATCTTTATTGGCTTTTAAAAAAGAATAATAACCTGATTCATGCAAAACTTTTTCATAAATGAGTGAGGGCTTAACTTTATTTTGATCGAGGTGCCTTAGTTCACTAATTAATGTTACAAACTCAGTCAGAGTCGATTTAATTTTAGCGGAAAGTTTTATATGTCCATATTCAGCAGCATTTTCTACAATACGCTCAATACTTTCCCACAAAGAACAATTCGAATTAACCGATTCCATTTCTAATTTTCGCAATGAAGTAGCTCCGACTCCTCTGGCCGGCACATTAATAATCCTACTTAACGCTAACGAATCTTTGGCGTTAATGATTAAGCGCAAATAAGAGAGCATATCTTTAATTTCTTTTCTCTCATAAAACTTCACACCACCAATAACTCGGTATTGAATTTTATATTTTCTCAAAGCATCTTCAACAAGCCTGGCCTGAGCATTCGAGCGATAAAAAACGGCCATCTCCTTAAAAGACACTCCTGTCTTGTTAAGTTTATTAGTTTCTTGGGCAATAAATTCTGCTTCATCCTTATCATTGAAGCATTCAATGATATCAATTGCATCACCTTCAGGATTTTGAGTCCACATATGCTTGCCTTTTCTCATGGTGTTTTTTTCTATAACACAAGAAGCAGCCTCAATAATTGTCTTACTTGATCTGTAATTTTGTTCAAGTTTTAAAACAAGGACATCTGGAAAGATTTTTTCAAAGTCTAAAATATTTCTAATATCAGCGCCTCGCCAGGAATAAATTGATTGGTCTTCATCGCCAACCACACATATATTTCTGCGTTTTCCACAAAGCATTTTTATGAGTTCAAACTGAGCTCGGTTTGTATCTTGATACTCATCAACCAAAACATAAAGATATCGGTTTTGGTATCGATTTAAAACGTCGGGAAATTTATCAAAAAGCTGAATGACTGCAGTAATTAATCCACCAAAATCAACTGCATTTGCCCGGTGAAGTTCAGATTCATATTCTTCGAAATACGAAAAATATTCATCTCCTGGATCAGCTGCCCCTTCAATCATTTTTCGACCAGCGTAGTAACCATTATTTTTTAAAGAATCTATATAAGTCAATATTTCATAAGGATTTATTTCTTTTGTTGAAATACCTCTACGTTCAAGAAGTGATTTAGCAATCGCTTTGGATTCACCTTCGTCGTAAATGGTAAAATTACGAGAGAGACCTAAATAATTAGCTTCTGAACGAAGTAATTTGGCACAAAAAGCATGAAAAGTTGTTATTTGCAAAGATCCAATATCAAGCGAAGGAACTTCGTGAGCTATGCGCTCGCGCATTTCGCGAGCAGCTTTATTGGAAAATGTAAGAGCCAATAACTGATGCGGACTTAAGTTCTTTTCATCGAGTAAATATGTTATTCGTGTAACCAGGGTTTTGGTCTTGCCCGATCCAGCTCCTGCCAAAATCATAACAGGACCATCTGTCTCCAAAACGGCTTTTTGTTGTACTGGATTTAATCCACTTATATCTACCATATTAAATTATTCTACTGTTACAGACTTCGCCAAATTTCTTGGTTTATCAATATCAGTTCCTTTGAACTTAGCCATGTAGTAAGCTAGAAGTTGATTCACAACATTGACATAAAGGGGCGCAAGTTCTTCAAGCCCATCAAAGTCCAATGGTATATAATAATCACTCAAAGCTTGTAGTTCTTGATTGCCTCTAGGACCAACACTAACAATAACTCCTTTTCTTGCTTTAATTTCTTGAATATTAGAAACCGTTTTTTCAAATAAATCTGGGGCTACTAAAGCTATATTGACCATCTCCTCATCGATAAGTGCAATGGGTCCATGTTTCAATTCACCAGAGGCGTAACCTTCCGCGTGTACATAGGCAATTTCTTTTAATTTTAAAGCACCTTCCAATGCTATTGGGAAATAAGCCCCTCTACCAGTATAGAAAAACCCTTTATAATTATATATCGCTTCAGCAACTGTTTTAATCGAATCACTTGCTGCTAAGAGCTTATCGATTCGTTCTGCTAATAGTGCAAATTTCCCAGAGAGTGCGACTTTTTTATTTTCATCTTTTAAGTCCCCTGCAAAAGCGGCAGACATTAATCTCCCCGTAAGGGCTTGCTGAGTGAAAGCTTTAGTGGAAGCAACTCCAATTTCAACTCCAGCACGAATTAAAAGATTATCATCGCATTCACGAAAGAGAGTTGATCCATCGACATTAACAATTGAGAGAGTTTTAATTCCTGATTTTTTACAAAGTGATTGAGCAGCCAAAGTATCTGCTGTTTCTCCAGATTGTGAAACAAAAATACCAAAATCTCCCTCACTCAATATGGGATTTCTGTAACGAAATTCGGAAGCCAATTCAACATTAGTTGGAATTCTATTAATTCCTTCTAGAAAATCTCTTACAACCAACCCAGCATAAGCAGCAGTTCCACAGGCTGAAATATATATTCGTTTGGGGCTAAAATGACCAATTCTCTCTAATGTCTCGCGCCCCTCTCCTGCAAAATAATATTGAGTTAAATTGCGTATCAGTTCTGGTTGCTCGTGAATTTCTTTAAGCATAAAATGTTCGTATTCACCTTTCTCACTAACTGTTACTGTCATGTCTTGCTTCTTGGAAAGATATCGAGTCGTTTTAGTTAAATCTAATTCGTAAAAATTAACTAAGTTTTTATTCCCTCCAGACAAATGAACAATAACTTCATCTTCTGGAAAATAAAGTTTATGAACAATGCCTGCTAATGCATAAGGATCTGATGAAACAAGAGCCTCGCTAGTGATTTCATTAATTCCACAAACGAGAGGTGCTCCTCTTTTTATGGCGAAAATTTCACCAGTCTTTGGATAAAGAACAACAAAAGCTGAGTTCCCGTGAATTCTTCTAAATGAATCAGAAATGGCTTCCAGAATTGGTTTTCCATTGCGAAGTTCAAACGAGACTAATTCTAAAAATGATTCGGAATCAGTTTCAGATTTAAATTTTACTCCTTGAGACATCAATTCTTTTTTAAGTTCATTAGCGTTTTCAATAATCCCATTATGGATGATTGAAAGAATGTCATTGTGATGCGGATGAGCATTTTCATCAGTTACTCCACCGTGAGTTGCCCAACGAGTATGACCGATACAAGTACGAGCTATGAGATTCTTTCCTTTTAACTCTTCTTTTAAGTTGTCTAATTTTCCAGCTTTCTTATAATTTTGAAGCTCATTGTGTTCATCAATAAAACTCACACCAGCAGAATCATAACCTCTATATTCTAGGCGCTTAAGTCCCTCTAATACAATTTCAACTGAATTTTGCGAAGGACCAAAGTAGCCGACTATTCCACACATGTTATACCTACCGAAAATGGTTTAAGTAATCTTAAAAAAACCGAACCCACAAAATAGCATTTTCTTTATTAAGTGTTTAGATCTTTTTGTCGTCTTTCTTCTTAATAAATTTTTTAGCCATCCCTTCTTTTGTAACTTGGGCTCCTCTTGAGATGGCAAAAGAGCCATTGGGCATATCTTTGGTAATGGTCGTGGCCGAAGCGACGAAGCAATCATCGCCAATTTCAACAGGTGCTACAGATTGAGAATCCGATCCAATAAAACAGTTTTTACCTATTTTAGTTAAATGTTTATTAACACCATCGTAGTTGCAAGTAATGAAACCACATCCAATATTAGTTTCCTCTCCAATAAAAGCATCACCAACATAACTTAAGTGAGACACCTTCACGCCTTTGGCTAAAATTGATTTTTTAATTTCTACGAAATTTCCAATTTTTGACTCGGGGCCAATATCTGCACCTGGACGAAGCCTAGCAAATGGTCCAGCCGTTACTTGACTATGAAGATGGGCACCTTCAAGGATAGTATAAGCCAATACTTTAGCATTATCGTCAACAATTGAGTCTTTGATTTGTGCACCCATTTCTACTGTGACATTTTTTCCAATTTTACTTCGACCAGTTATAAAAGTATTAGGATAGATAACTGTACCTTCGCCAATTTCCACTTCGCTATCAATATAACAATGTGAACTATCAATTAATCTCACTCCCGACTCTACTAGATTAAATTTTATTTTATTGCGAAGAGCGTGCTCAACTTCTTCCAATTGGCTTAGAGTATTGACACCTAAAAAAGTTGAAGCTTCAGGAAAGCAATGAGCTTTTACATTTAAGCCATCTTTAAAAACATCAGTTAAGTAAAACTCACCTGATTTATTTTTAGTATCTATCCCCTTTAAATGCTCTACAAGATAGCTAGTTTTCAATATATACAAACCTGAATTTACTTCTGTAATTTTTCGAATTTCATCCGTAGCATCTTTTTCTTCTACTATATGAAAACCTTTTACTCCCCTTACAATTCGCCCATATCCTTTGGGATTTTTTTCAATAAAACTAGCAGCAACACCTTCGAGTTTTTCTGCAAGAAGAAGTGAGTGCAAGGCAGATAATTCATCGGCAGAAACCACTGGCGTATCCGCACAGATAACCAAAGTGTAATCATAACTTAATGTTTCATTGGAAGATTGAAAATATGATCGCAGGGCATCACCTGTGCCTAGCTGTTTTTCTTGTATTGCAAAATTAACAGATGAATAATTTTTTTCTATATAAGCACGAACGATATCTCGCTGGTGACCTATGACTGCTGTCAATTTTCCATGAATTTTATTCTGATTAAAAAACTTTTGTAATTCTCTAATTGGAAAATCTACTAATTTTTTATCTAAGCAGGGCGCTAAAGGTTTTGGCTCTTTTAATTTCAAGCGCTTTCCTTCTCCAGCTGCTAAGATAACTGCCCCTATAGACAAACTCATAACACAACTCCCTACAAAACTGATCAGACATCACCTGTATATTTCATTTAATACATTGATATTTGCAATCAAGTATACATAAAAATAATTAAGAAATGATTATAATTTTGAAGTTTTCCTTAAAGTGTTTTCGCCATTTCCCGATTGTTATCACTGAACGCAAATGTATTTGTGATGGCCAATTTGGGAGGAAAGATATGGTAACTAATTATGAGGGTGACAACATTGAACTTAAAGATCATCTCCCTCTCCTGCCAATTAGGGACATAGTAGTTTATCCGTTTATGATTTTACCGTTTTTCGTTGGGCGAGATTCTTCGATACAAGCTGTAGATCATGCTTTGAACAAAAGTGAAAGACTCATTTTACTCTCAAGTCAAAAGGACATGAAAGCAGAGGCTCCTTCCCCTGATGAAATTTTCGAAGTGGGAACGATCGCTATGATCATGAGAATGAGAAAGCTCCCAGATGGAAGAGTTAAAATTCTTGTACAAGGTCTCTCTAAAGCGCGCATTACAGAATACACTCAAGAAGCTCCTTACTTTATGTGTAAACTTATGAAAGTCTCTGATGTGGCAATTCCAGAAAATAATGTAGCTGCCAATGCATTAATGAGAAATATTAGAGAGCAACTTGAAAAAGTTATCAACATGGGAAAAGTTCTCTCTCCTGACATTTTGATGATCCTAGAAGATATAAAAGATGCGGGAAGACTTGCTGATCTAGTAGCTTCAAACTTAAACCTGCATGTTGGTGAAGCTCAAACTATTTTAGAAATTTTAGACCCAATGGAAAGACTTCATAAAATTAATGATATTCTTTCTCGCGAGCTTGAAATATTGGCAATGCAAAATAAAATTAAAAGCAATGCTAAAGAAGAAATATCTAAGACTCAAAAAGAATATTTTCTTAGAGAGCAAATCAAAGCCATCAAGTCAGAACTCGGAGATGAAAATCAAAAAGAAAGTGACGATGAATTTGGAGAATTAAGAGAGAAAATCAGGCTAGCAAAAATGTCTGAAGAAGCAGAAAAAGAATCTATCAAACAAATTACACGACTAGAAAAGATGCATCCGGATTCTTCTGAAGCATCTATACTTCGAACTTATCTTGAATGGATGTGCGATCTTCCTTGGAGTAAATCAAGTGAAGAACACATTGATCTCGATGCTGCATTGGAAATTTTAAATGAGGACCACTTTGATCTATTTAAAGTAAAAGAGAGAATTTTAGAATACCTGGCAGTCAGACAGCTAAAGGGACATGGAATGAAAGGACCAATCCTTTGCTTTTCAGGACCTCCTGGTGTTGGTAAAACCTCTCTTGGAAAATCTATTGCGAAAGCCTGTGGAAGAGAATTTGTAAGAATTTCACTCGGCGGTGTAAAAGATGAAGCTGAAATCAGGGGACATAGAAGAACATACGTTGGAGCAATGCCTGGAAGATTCATTCAAGCATTAAAACAAGCAAAGACTAACAATCCAGTTATTCTTCTCGACGAGGTAGATAAAATGGGTGGAGATTTTAAAGGTGACCCATCATCTGCATTGCTTGAAGTGTTGGACCCAGAACAAAATTGTAATTTCCGCGATCATTATTTAAATATTCCATTCGATTTATCAAACGTAATGTTTATTGCAACATCTAACATTTTAGATCAAATCCCTGCTCCACTCAGAGACAGAATGGAGATTATTAATCTTTCTGGTTACACCCAAGAAGAAAAAGTCGCTATCTCTAAAAAGTACATCATCCCAAAACAAATGGATGAAAATGGAATAAGTGATAAGCATATTACTTTTACCGACGACGGTGTTGCCAGTGTTATCAAAGGCTATACCGCTGAAGCAGGTCTTAGAAATCTTGAAAGAAAAATTGGTGCCATTTGTAGAAAAGTAGCAATGAAGATTGCTAAAGGAGAAGCTGAACAAACTCACATAATGACAGAGACTGTTTTTAAACTTCTCGGGCCGCCTGTTTATACAAAGGACGATGAAAAAGATGTCGATGAAGTAGGTGTTGCAACAGGACTAGCCTGGACATCTCACGGTGGTGAAGTTCTCTATATTGAAGCAACCAAAATGAAAGGAAGAGGACTAACTCTTACGGGGCAACTTGGTGACGTCATGAAAGAATCAGCCCAGACCGCCATCGGTTATATAAGAAGTCAAGCTACCGAGCTGTACATTGATGATGATGTTTTTGAAAAAAATGAACTTCACATACATCTTCCAGCTGGTGCTACTCCAAAAGATGGTCCGAGTGCTGGAATTACACTTGCCACTACCATTGTTTCACTTCTTACAAATACTCCTATTAGTCGCGAAGTAGCGATGACTGGAGAAATTACCCTAACGGGAAAAGTTTTACCGATAGGTGGTTTAAAAGAAAAAGCTTTAGCAGCTATGAGAATGAATATTAAAACGATAATCATTCCTTGGAAAAACAGAAAAGATTTAGAAGAAATACCTGAAGAATACAGAGCAAAATTAACTTTCATTCCAGTTAAGAATATCGAAGAAGTTCTCGATGTTGCTCTTATTGGCTGGAAAGAGAAAAAGAAGAAAAAAGCCTACGCTCGAGCAAAAGAAACATTGCCGCCTGCAGCTGCATAGTTTAGCGAGTATTTGATTAAAACTGTCAGTTTAAAATGAAAAACCAACAGCATTGTTGGTTTTTCTTATTTTGATTCAATGTTTTCTTGATATCATATCAATAAGTAATTTTATTATATGGGATCAATTTATGAAACCTCCTCGCAGCCATGACATTTTAAAAATTCTTATCGTCGATGATTCTGCCTTTAACCGTAGATCAATGACAGAAATCCTTACAAACGAGGGCTTCAATGTTGTAGGTTCCGCAGGTTCTGCCAGCGAAGCAATCCAGCTCGCTCACTCAAGTAAAGCAAATCTTATTTTTATCGATGTAGTTATGCCAGAAATTTCTGGGCTGGAGCTTACAAAGCATTTCCAGGATAAGCATTCCGGAGAACGATTTCTAGTCATGATGTCTTCAATCAACATTGAAAGTATAGTTATTGAATCAATTTCTAATGGTGCTATCGATTATATGCAGAAGCCATTTGAAAGTGAGGATTTAATAAAAGCAGTTGAAAAGATCGAAAGACTTGTAGAAAAAAATACAAACTAAACAGAGTAGGTTAATATATGTTTCTCATTCGCTTTATTTTCTATTTTACATTAAGCTTTGCCATTCTTTGTATTCCTGTTGGAAATGGAAGACATCTTTTTGATAAATTATATGCAATCATTACCCCTTATGCCGATAAAGCAGTACTGACAACTAAGCAAAAGTTTACGACAACCAAACGTTACTCTAAAAAACTTTACTCAAATTCAGAGCCCTTTGAAAAAGATGAAATTAAAACTAAACTTTCAGGGCTTCAGAAAAAAACTATTGAATCAAAAAGGCAAACCAAGCCTGATGATTATTATACCGATGAAGAAAGAGAGCGTTTAAGAAAAGTATTGAGCAATGATTAATTATCAAAAATGTTCATTTTGAAAAAGCAAAGGCCCGTCATTCGACGGGCCTTTTAGTTCGTGGAGTGGTATAAAGATTTATTTTGTAATATTGCTTGATTCTTTTTTTATCTCTTCCTCAGATGTTGCAGGAGCTACTAATTTAACTTCTCTTTTAGCAGTTTGAACTGCAAAAGGACATTCTGTCTTTTGATTTTCACCTTCTTCTGATGACATTGCTCTTAATGTAAAAAATAAAAGTGAGGCTATAACTAATGCTTTCATAAAATCTCCCTGACGATTTTTAATGGGTTCTTGCTTTAACTAATGCAGTCATCGTGCCAACGCTTTATGAATGGAATTTAGATAGTTTATATCTGTATTTTTTTCTTGGTGACCAAAGAATGGACAAGCAGGTGTTGATAAAATGAACAAAGTATTGATGTAAAAAATGGCATAAAAAAGCCCGAACATTTTTTCGGGCTTTTTATGCAATGATAGTCTATTCTAGCTAAATTTTACTTACTAATAATTTTGGTAGCTTCTTGTTTACTTTCTTCTACTGAATCAACAGCAATTACCTTAGCTTCTCTTTTGGCTGATTGATTGGCATAAGGACATTCACTTTTTTGGTTTTCGCCTAATTCTTCAGAAAAAATATTAAATGAAGTAAGAGATAGTATTAAAAGTATTAAAAGTTTCATAAGTTCCCCTAGTGTTGGTTTACTTATATTTAATGCATTGAGGGTGCCAAGATTAATTCAATCTGATTTAAAGAAGTTGAAACTGAGGAATAGAAAAATATGAACAAGAATTTTTCAGCCTATCTAAACTTTAGACGATTTGATACTTGATCTAGAAAATAAAAACCAAGACTGTCTAATGCTAAGACAGTCTTGATAAAAAACAAAATATTACAAATTTCCTTTTACCGGTGCAGTTTTAGTCTCATCTTTTGGAGCTTCTGGTCTTATCACTGGCGTGGTAGGAGTTCCCGTTGTCACACCATCTTTACAGTCAACCAAGGATGTTGCTTGACCTGCCTCCGGATCAATACACTTCTTAGAGGTTGCATCTATACCATATTTCGAATTCAGTGCCTTACAATCTTCAGCAGAGCACACTGTATTAAGCTTACATTCAGCTGCAAAGACAGTAGTCGTCACTAACATCGTCATAATCATAGTCATTAGAATTTTCATATCGTTTCTCCTTCCTCGACTAACTTGTCGGCTAATTACATATTTAAATTAACACCAGCTGGTTTTACAATACTTAATAGTGATTGGAATGCTTGAGTGACCTGTAACGCCATTTTGGCTCCAGCTTTAGATTCTACTTTTTTAATCTCCCCAAAATTGTCGTAAGCGACATTGATGATGCCAACATTTTCCATTTCAATTTCAACTGGTTTTCCCATTGAGTTGTATTTAAACGAAAGGGTACGTCTTGATTTTTCATCATTTTTTTCTTGATCAATCATTTTGGTAATTTTCCCTAAGCGGTCATAAATTAGAAGGACAGACTTACCCGTGCTATTGACGGCTTTTGAAAGATTTCCAGATTTGTCGTACTGAAAAGTTGTCCAACCTTCATTGTTTATAACTTTAGTAATCTTATTAATTTTATCATCGTAATCAAGTTGAACGAACTCACCTTTAGTAGAAGTTTTCTTTGTTAGAAGCCCTCTCGCGTTATATTCAAAAGTTGTGACATCTTTTCCTCTGGTAATTTTTAAAGGAAGTGAACAACATTCTGAATAAATTGTTTCGGTTTTGACTCCATCTAACTCAGTAGCAATTCTATAGGTATATTGCTGACCGTCTGGTTTCGATTTAATTTCATATTCATAACGGCTTGAAGACTCTGCTCCATCAACTGGCTTTTTGATAACAGTTGTCCAATAATGAAATTCTGGATTTTTAGGATTGCTTTCATACTTATATTTTGTAGACTCTCCATTTCTCTCAATAACTTCTACGGCGGCAGAGTTTTTATCATATTTAATTTGCATCTTGGAGTTATCTGCATAAATAATTTGAGTTAGATTGTGGTTGTTGTCGTATTCGTATTTGTAGCTATTGCTGCCAATATCACTACTTTGTATAAGATTTCCTTTAGTGTCGTATGTATAGCTAGTTTTCTTCTCAGCATCACGAGAAGCACTTTTTATTTTTCCATCTGGGTACCATTCTAGAATAATTTGCTTAGCTTGAGTGTCTTTAATGGCATAAACTTGTTTTGCTTTATATTCAAATAAAATGGCATAGCCATTTTTATCAGTAATTTTTACTAGCTTCCCTTCATTATCAAAATAATCAGTTCTTCCATCTGAATTACTTCTTTTGTATCCATCTTTTTCTTTAACGATTGTTTGAATTCCACGGTCATTGGAGTAAAGAGTTGTTCCGTCCGCAAGCTTTGTCTCTACGTTGTATTTTTTTGAATAAGCCTGACGAAGTTCCGCATCTTTATTAAGTCTTGTCACTAGTGCACTGGCAGCTGCTTCACCCATTGGGTCTTTTTTTCTCATAGCTTCTACTATTTTTTTTGAAGCAGATTCTACATTGATAGCTTCTTTAGGAACAAAACGTGTTTGTGCCCCGGCGCCGTTTTCAATAACCACGACAGAGCCATCCGCTGAAACGACTAATTTTGTTTCATAGAGCGATCCCCATCCAAAGCCAAACCAACCATTTTCAGTAGATTTTGCATTGTATGTTCTCGTCACTTCTAAATCGTGATCACCACCTGGAACAATTATGTCGGTATAGGTAATATAGAAGTTACCATTTTTATAATTTACTCCGCCAAATGCAACCATTGGAAGCAACGCAAATGCGAACAGTACTTTTTTAAAACTCATAAACTCCAAGTCCTTGTTAAGAAAAAAAAATCCATTTAATATTTCGGTCATTTAACTCTATTTCTTTAAATTTTAATTTTTACAATTTTCATTATAACGTAAATGCCGGCCAAATCGAAAAGAACAGCAACAAACAACATCAGAATTCCAATGACAGTTGTAAAAAGCGGAGTCATTGAGTCGGGATCTTGCAAATAATAAATAAGTCCAAGAGCATAGGGCATTGCCCCTATCGTCATACCTTGAAACATTCCTTGTGCGGTATATGTGTCTATTTTTTGCTGCAATCTCACCCGTTCGCGAATAACTTCAACTATAGTGTCAAAAGTCTCTGCTAAATTTCCCCCTGTCTCTCTTAAAATGTTTATAGAAGAGACGAACATATCATTATCTTCAAGGGGAACTCGCTTTGCTAAGTTCTCAAAACATTCCTCTAATGGAACTCCTATTCTGTTTTGCTGAAGGAGCACATTAAATTCCTGAGAAATGGGGGCGGGCATTTCATCGACGATCATCCCAATGGCTTGCGGAACTGATAATCCTGCTCTGATTCCATTGGAGAGAAGCTGTAGAGCATCGACCATTTGCATGGAGTATGCTTTTATTCTCTTTTTCACTAAATGATCAATAATCATTCTTGGAGCCTTGAAACCCATAAAAGCAAAAATTGAACCGAGTATAGCTCCAGCAATCCAGGAGCCTGTAAATCCACAAAGTAGGAAAATAAATCCACCCAATCCAACTGAAGAGCAAAGTAACATATAAGTTAATTTCTCTTGTGGAATTTCGATGAATAGAAACTCCAGTTTTTCCATAATATAGGTTCGAGTTCCATAGGTTTGATGCTCGACCCAATCAAAAATATTAATAGAGTATTTATAACTTAGAGCAAAGACTAAGCTGCCCACTATAAAAATGAGTCCTTTTAATCCTACTAATTCTAAAAATATACTCATACTCTTTACCTATTTCTTCACTGGCAGCTTCACTGCCGAAGTAGTTGGTGGAGCAACTGGAGCTGGAGCAACTGGAGCTGGAGTCGTCGCAGGAGGCGGCCGATTAGAAAAAATTCCTCTTGGAATGTTCCAGCCTTTTCTCTCGAGGACTTCAATAAATTTAGGAATGAATCCCGTTGCTTGAAACTCTCCAATAATTTTTCCACTCTTATCAACATCTTTTTGAACAAAAAGAAAAATATCCTGCAAGATAACAGTATCCCCTTGCAGGCCACCAATTTCTGTTATGTACATAACTCTTCTTGATCCATCATCTAAACGAGACTGCTGAATAATCATATGAACAGCGCTGGCGATCATTTCTTTAATGGCCCGTGCAGAAATTGAAGTTCCAGCATATTGGACTAATGTTTCTAGACGTCCAATACATTCACGAGGATTATTAGAGTGGACAGTTGTCATTGAACCATCATGACCAGTTCCCATTGCCTGTAACATATCCAATGTTTCACCTCCACGACACTCTCCAACTACAATTCTATCTGGACGCATACGAAGAGTTTGCTTTACAAGACAACGAATATCAATTGCGCCATCTCCTTCAAGAGAAGGTGGTCGTGTTTCAAGTCGAACGATATGCTCTTGGGGAAAATTGAGTTCGGCCGAGTCTTCACAGGTGATAATGCGTTCGTTGGATTGAATAAAACCACCAAGTACATTTATCAGTGTTGTTTTTCCTGAACCGGTACCGCCTGAAACAATAATATTTCTATGTGCTTCAACCGCAATACGAAGAAAATCCGCCATACTTTCAGTCATCGATCCATATTTCACTAGATCTTTATAAGTTAGGCGCTTATCTGGAAATTTTCTAATCGTAATTGTACAGCCATCAATAGATGAAGGTGGAATAATTGCATGAACACGTGATCCGTCTTTTAATCGAGCATCAACATAAGGTGTCTTCTCATCGATGCGACGACCAATCGGAGCAACAATTCTTTCAATTACATTTAAGACTTGTCGATCATTAGTAAAGGTAACATCTGATAATTTTAATTTACCACTTTGCTCATAATAAATTTTATAGGGGCCGACAACCATTACCTCAGAAACAGTCTTATCCCTTAGTAGGTCCTCTAGCGGTCCAAGGCCCAAGGCTTCATCAATAATTTCCTTAACAATTTGATTCATGTCGTCGCGTGAATTTAGGACTCCCTTGGTATCTTCTTTACCTAAAAGCTCTACAACTATTTTTTTAGTTTGCTCTTTCAAGATAATTTGAGCTTTAGGATCGTTGTCATCGGCTTTTTTCAAATCCATTTCTTCGACAAGGGCTTTATGGATGCGTGATTTTAATTCTGTCCATGGATTTTTTCCACTTTTAATCGGTACACCGCTAGCGTCTTTAGGCTCATCTTTTTTAATACCAGCATCTGCTGGCTTAGATAATTTTTCAAGTGTTTTTAAAACACTCTTCTCATTTAGCTTTCTAACGGTATCAATAATTCCCTTCGAAAAAGCACTGCCTCTTGCCACAAGAATTACTGGTTTTTTTTGATTGAGTGCCAAAATACAACTCTGATCATCTTTAGCGATAGCCGAAAAAATCGGCTTACCTAATGTTTTAGTAATGACATCATTTGTGACAGGGTGACCCTGCTGAGTTTGATTGACTAAAAATTGAATCATATCTTTGGGAAACATCATAGTTACTAGATCAGAGTAAAGCCTCTTCGTTTGATTAAGTGCGAGAATATCTGGTGTAACAACTACAAAAATAAGTGTAGAAAATTCTAAAGCTTTAATGGCAAGCGGAGTTAATTCGCTTCCTGCATCAATGATAGTGATTGGATATATATTTGTAACAGCTTTTAGCGTCCTCCCCAAAGCTTCAACTTCTATTCCATTAGTCGCAACTGGATCACTTGGCATTCCGATATAAAAAACATTTTGATTCATATTTACGAATTGTTGAATCGAGTTTGGGTCTATAGCACCTTTAAACTCTGCAAGCTCCTTGATGTTTTTCTTACCTTTCATACCCGTAATAAAATCTTGATCACCGCTAGCTTTTTGATCAAAATCTAATAAGAGTGTTTTTACTTTTCCCTCAATTGCATAGGCAAAGGCGAGATTGGCAGCAACTTGAGACTTTCCCAATCCGCCCTTTCCTCCAATAATAGTAATTATATGACCTGCCATTTTATCGGCTCCTTTTTCTAAACTTTCTCTCTATATCAGAAGCACCACTAGAAGCTGATTCAATAATTTCTGGAGTAACAAAGATTACAAATTGACTTCGGCTGGTTGAGTATTTTTTTGATTTGATAAATGAAAAGAGAGCACTACCATCAGTAGATGTTGGCCTATCTCCGTCTTTGTCAAAGTCAGTTGAAGCTTTATTAACAACAACCCCACCAATGACGGCAGATTCTTGAGACTTTACAACAACAGTAGTATCAACAAAGTTTGACAATGTTTGTGGTGGCGCATCTCCAGAGGCTGAACTTATATCTATTGTAATTTTTAATTTAATTTTCTCATCTTGTTCCATGTTGGGCTTAATACTCATATTTAACCCAGATGATGCACTTCCCGCTTTAGCGTTGTCTGTGTTTCCAATTTGGTAAGGAATAGTTGTTTGTTTTTTTATATTTCCGGTTTCATTTTCAGTGACTACCAGGACTGCAGATTGCACAACTCGAGCATGACCAGCACTTTTAGCAGAATTTAACTTTGGAAATAAATGTGAAATAGTGGCAGCAAGTGTTCCATTAGAGCTTGTCGTCACTCCTCCACTGTTACTTTTGCCGATGGCAATTTGTCCACCATCAGAGCCAATAAAAGGAGTCCATGTAAAAGCAAAAAGGCGATCATAGCCTTTAGTTAATTCTACAAATTGTGCCGTTAATTTAAAGAGCTTTGGTGTAGGCTTTGGAGGTGGTTTCTCGTTATAAGTGACAAGAATTTCATAGGGTTTCTTTTTTATTGATTGAACTGAATCAGTTCGTCTGGCGAGATTTTGAATTTGATCAGGAAGATAAGCTTCAACCAATTGAACTATTCTAGGCCTATCTTTTTCTTCAGTCCCAGCAACTCCCTCAATCCAAAAACTACCATTAACAACTCTCACTGTGAGATCCTTGTAGCCACTTTTTTGGATTTCATCCTGCATTTTCTTGGCAATGATTAATTGAGTTTGAGGTGAAAGTTCAACAAGTCTTAAAACATCAGGATATTTATCTAAGATAACAACAACTTTACCTATATCGCTGGGAACAACTATTTGCCCACCAACATAAACCGCATCTCCCTTGATCCCAATCTCCAATCCCTCCACTTCATTCAAGAGATCTTTAAGCTGCCCTACTACTTTAGACTGATCAGAGCCTGAAACTTTTATTAAGTACTTTGCACGAATATCACCAGCTGAATCTCGCACATTGAGTGTTGTTTCGCCGGCCTTTGTTCCAATGAGATTAATTTGCTTTTTGGCAGGCACAATTTGCAGTGAAGCTAAATTCTCATTTCCTAACTTAACTCCACCTGCACCCGTATAAGGAACAAAGTCTAACTGAATAATTTTTTCTAAATTAACGATGACATCAATTTCTTTAGGAGTTTCATCTTTTTGTGCTGCCTCGTCTTGTCCAAGCAAGTTTAAACTTAGCAAAATAAAAAACAAAAAAAGATAGAACTTATTGAGCATTCTTATTCTCTTTATTGTACTTGTCATTGAAATATATTTTAGCTTCAGAAGCATCTTCTCCTAATATGTCATAAATCTGAGTAGCCTTTAAACGCACTGGTTCCTTATCTGCATTATTCCGAAGCGCAAGTGAAAGGTTACCGTTACTCCCAAGAATAAACGAAAGCTTTTGAACATCATAGGGCTCAAGCTCTAGGGTTATTGTATTATAAGTAGTGTATGTGTTTAGGTTCATTGTTCTTACAATTTTTGTTGCTGGTGAAACAACCGCATCGATAGGAATTGAATTTGTCATACTCGTTCCGGTAGAAAGAATGAGTACATCTTGTAAAATTGTTTTCGTTTTTCTTAAATCCTGTCTAGCTCCTTGAGAAATATCAATTGTTGCCAAGACGTCTACTCGATCGCCTGGTTTAATTAATCTTCCAACAGCATCTCGCTCAGTTGTGTTTATAGCAACAGCTCGCTTCCCCATGGACACTTGTCTAGATAATCCGGTTTTTACACCTGGATAAGTCAATCGTGGTTTAGTAATTTGTTCGCCCTTCATTATAGGAACTGTGGCAATTGTATTTTCTAATTCTTTAACAGATTTAAAATGCCCAGGAGCAAGAAAATTTTCAGGCACAGTTATGACTTCAACTTTGGAATCATCAACTAGTTCTAATTCTTGAATATCTACTTTAGCGACGATGACTGAACTTCGGATTCCATATTGTTTAATCATGGCGGCTTTTTGATCGTCGATATATGTGTAAACCATCATCATGGCAAATGCTGCGATAACTAGGGCCAGAGTGAGGGCGCGTGTGTTCATTTTTTCCAACCTGTTTAAATAACTAGCTTTTTAATTCTAACAAATTTTAATGGTAATTTTTAAAGGGGAAGATTTTGACTAGCTTGCCAGAGCGCATCAGCCTATTAATGATTTGTCAGAGCACAACTTCCTGCGGCCGATTGGATGCTTGGATTGATTTCAAAAAAGTCTTTTCCTTGAGAATCCTGTACTGAAAAATAAGCAGGCCCGCATACCCCATAAAAGGTATATAGTCGGATAAAGCGACTCGATCCTTGTTCATCACGGGTGCTGCCATCACAATCTTCGGTAGAACCATTTTTTAAAAGTGATGAGAAACGAAAACAGGGTGCATAGGAGACTGTACCGCTTCCCAAGTGGCTATTGAAACCGATGGCATTGAAACCAATAAGTTTTAGTCCCTTATCTTTAAAACCTTGTAAGTCTGATGATGTTAGCAAATAAGAATTTCCTTTTACTAAATTATAAAAATAACCTCTAACAGCTTTTTGTTGGTTAATAGAGCCGCTTATGGAATTACCTGCTGAATAAAAAATTGTATAAAGAAATAATAAAAATGGAAGAAATAAAATCATTTCAAAAAGAGCTTGTCCTTTTTGATTGTTAGGAAAGGCTGTGAGATATTTATATTTTTTAATTAATTTCAAAATAACTATCCCCCATTGTCATCTAATGTTGATTGAATTACATCACACTGATCTGAACTCCCTGAACTTGCGGAGCCAGTAATTACACTTTTAACGGCCAAGCAAGTTTGCAATGTCGATTCACTCCGGGTGGGTTCTCGACCAAGAAAAGATTCTGAACGAAATTTTACAGCTTCCCTTCCACCAATAAAACCAGCTGAAAAAAATTGATTAAACTCAGCCCATACTCCCACAAAAACGGGATAACTGACTTTTTCAAAACTATTCTCCATTAGCTGACCATCAAACTTTGGAATCAGCGCTTCAGGCAGATTTTTAGCAAATACAGATTCAGCTAACTTAAAGGCTTGTGAATCCCCTGCTCCCGGCGCCCCATAGCGTTCAGCATCTCCTACTAAGTAAGCCCGCGACGCCATATAAGTCGCATGATGAACCATAAATCCATTGGTGTAATTTAAGGCCATCTTTAAAAAAAGAAAAATAAATCCCACTGCAGCAGTGAAAGTCATAATAAATTCTATTGTCGATTGGCCTTTATTATTATTTTTCATTTTTTCTCTTAAGGCGGATAGGCTTGAGTTCCTGAAAAAAAGCGACTGCTATTAGTTTGAGAATTTAAATATGTATCATGCTTATTGCTTCTATAATCAAAATTTGATTTTTCTTCAGCATCAACTTCTTGAGTATATTCTAAGCCATATCGGTAGGAATAACTCATTCCCTTTTTCATGGTGGCAAACATTCCATCTTTTCCACGCATAAAGTCTTTAAACTTTTTATTATTATAAAAAGTATAGCCTAAAGAAGTTAGCACTGCTAACAGCAGAATATACTCGACCGAACTTTGTCCGAATTTATTTTTTAGTAACCTAGTACTGAATGATTTTGCCATCCAAACCACATCCATGCGATAAAGATTACTGGAGCATAAGTAAATTTTTTTCCAAAAATTTTTTTTATTCCGTCGATGTCGCCTATTTTTACCAACAATAATATTTTATCAAAATTTTTAAGTGCATTAAATAATAACAGCGAACTTCCGACAATTACTGTCGTGTATAATAAATAAAGAAAAACTGTATCCTGAAAGCCAAGTGGGACGAGTACGTAAAGCGAAGAGAGATATTTTGAATCCCCCCCTCCCATAATATTCATAATAAAAAGGATAAATCCTACAAAGAGAAAAGCCATTGGAAACAGTAATGCTGTAATATGCCAGACATAAATTTTTGGATATAAAAAAGTTAAGACACAAAAAAGAAAGAAATTGATAAACATCCATACGTTGGAAATTTTACTCGTTTTAAAATCTATATAGGCCACTACTAAGAGCTGAATGGAAACAAAAATGAAAACCATTAAAGGCAGCACTAGTGAACTTCCTGGTTCTTATAGCCTGAATAAAAACAATCGCGCTTGCAAACACCGACACTAAATTGTTCAGTGAGTTCATAACCTAAAAATCCAATAGAACTAAACATGGTTTTGCTTAAGCCTTTAACCATATTGATCGTTATAAAGGTCATAAAGCTAAATAGCAGTAGGTATTCAATGAGAGCTTGCCCTTTGGCATGAGCTCTCAATTTTATTTTGATAGTCATGAATTAAGATTAAATAATGAAGCATTTAGTGCATATAGGAGGCAAACAATGCCGGCGCATTATTAGTATTTTTCAAGGTAAGCAAACTTAACTTTTAACTCAGTTAGATGTATCGATACTTTCGGCCATTCCCTTTGCTTTACCAAAAACTGTATCGGTAATCGCAGTCAGCTGAGTATCCGCTTGCTTTTTAAATTTAAAAACGATCATTGCTACAACGGCTACTAGCAGAATGTATTCTGTAGAAGTTTGTCCACTTTCGTCTTTTAAATAAGCCATAAGCTTTTTCATTTTATCCTCTCCTAATTGCAAATTCAGCACACGTGACTCTTCGACATTTATGTATGAAAACTTTAGCTCTTTACTCTATTATTTTATCACGGCGCTCAACTTTTCCATCCGTGTAAATTGCGAAGTTGGCTTTTTTTTAGACAACCCACCGATTTCACACATCAGGTAAAAAGTTTCCTAGAGACCTGTGGTCGTTAGGTGTATAATTAAAGTGAGTCTAGGAGTTGGCATTAAGTTGGTTCCTCTATAAAGATATATTCGGGAGCGGTCCCTGGTCACGGTGAGCAAGCTCATATTAAACCCCAAGGGGTTTTTTCAGTGAGAAGCCTAAAGAGACTACTAACTGCAGCCACCTATTTAAAAATGGGCGGAACCTCGATAGTAAGACCAAAACCTAGGCTCTTTTCTTATTACTCTTGACAGCATAGCTCTATGCAACGATCATTTTTATATGATCGAAAATAATTTCAACTACCAACCACTTAATTACTCATGGATCGAAGGCCTTGCTCTCGACGAAATTAACATGGATGAGTCTGGCATTGTGAATATCAATGGCCATTTAAATGCTGAGTTATTACTAGAAGAATCCTCTATAGCCTTTATGAATAATCTCAAAGATCGCTTTGAAGCTTATGCTGCTAAATTTAACGAGCACCGCGCTCGCAATCATTCAAATGCCACTATTAAGACATTTAAAATTTCAAATACCGTTAATGATTTTATGTTATTTAGAAATTCACTGCGATTGATTTTTGCACGTAAATCCTTTGATGTTATTTCAATCGGCTTTTTAGCTAATGGTAAAGATATTTATGGAGCACGCTTGAGCTTCAATGATAAATTTGGCTCTGCTAATATTCATGAAGTAAGAGCTCATATTGGTCCTTTCAATAAAATCACTTGGCGCTTTAACAATGAAGTTGTTGATGTAGATGCTCTTGTACGTCACTACCTGACTGAATTTATAGTTAACTCCGCTCGATAAAAATCAACTTATATAAAAGAGACACCATCGCCTTGATTTTTGATTGCTTTATGCACATCCTTGGTGCCATTGAATCTTTTATAGGTAAATTCCATCGATTCACGTATGGTAGGCATTTTTATTTTCAAAAGGCCCTCAATATTTAAAACATCTAATTTATAATATTGGAATTCTTCTAATTTCTCGACATTGCTTCCCTTCGCAATAGGCAAATGCCATTTCCCTTTACCAATGAGGCCATCTGATTCATTAAAAATTTCACAATAGGTTTTTGAGAAATCATAATAAGTCATTAAATCTTGTGAGCAAAACTGAATTAAACGATTGGCAACATTCTTATCAATACAGATCTTTAAAACCATTCCCAGATAATAAACATCCAAGAAGCCTTGATGTGAAAAATTATCATAAACATCACTTACATTACATTTAATATTTTTCTGCAACTGTTCAAAAAAAGTATTTTTCATAGGAGTCACTCCCCTGCCATAGAGATTACAACAGCGGATAATAAGATAATTCAGAGAAGATTTTTGCAAATAAAACTCAGAAGAAGCTTGTGACTTTCCATACTGAGTAACTACATCGGGATTGTCCATCTCTATGTAGTTTCTATTGGCTCCAGAGAATACATATTGAGATGAAAAATAAACAATGCGTGCGCCATAACGAGGAGCCATTTCTGCAACATTAAATAAGCCTGCTGAATTCAGCGCATCACAGACATTAGGTCTTTCTGCACAATCTTTTAAGCTCGTAAGTCCTACGCAATAGAGTACAAAATCTGGCTTGAAGGCATAAAGAACTAATTGAACTTCATCTTTTGCTAAAACATCGCAAGGTAAAGTCAAAATACCAGGGAGAGAGAAATTTTTTTTATGATAAGTTCCAAGAACTCGATAATCTTTTTTCAAAAATTCTGCCAAATTAGAACCTACAAAGGAATTAATTCCTATGATAAGTACTGTCTTTCTTTTGTCGGGTATTGCTAGATCTATGGCCATGATAATTCCTTTTTCATTATTATAAAACAAAAAGAGAAAAGTTGCTCCATTCGGAGCAACTTTTCTTAGAATTAACCTTGTAGTAGTTTTAGGGCCATATTTGGCGACTGATTCGCTTGCGATAGTACCGATACACCAGCCTGAAGAAGAATATTATTCTTAGTCATATCTGCTGTCTCAGCAGCTACATCAACATCTCTAATTCTTGAGTTGGCAGCAGATAAGTTTTCATCGCTGATCTCAAGGTTATTAGTTGTCGATTGCAACCGATTCTGAAGTGCTCCAAAGTTCGCTCTAACACCGTTGATGTGCACCAGTGCATCATCAAGTTTCTTAAGCGAAGCTTGTGCTCCTTCTTTCGTAGACACCCCATCGATCGCCAAACCAAGTGCTTCCAGGGATGCGTCCGCTCCTGATCCATCATAGTGAAGTCTATCAAGGATAGGATCATTTTTAATTCCAACTTGGAATTCGAGTTTTCCACCTGTTCCATCGAGAAGTTTAATTCCGTTAAACTCGGTAGATTTTGAAATTCTATCAATCTCTTCTTTGAGATTTTGAAATTCAATATCTGAAAAACCTCTCTCCGTAGCTCCCACTGTGTCCGAAGCGGCTTGGACTGAAAGTTCTCTAAGTCTGATAATAAGATTAGAAATTTCATTCATTCCACCTTCTGCCGTTTGTAACATTGAGATAGCGTCGCCAGCATTTCTTTTGGCTTGTCTCATTCCACGTATCTGTGACTTTAAGTTTTCACTTATTGCCAATCCCGCTGCATCGTCACCAGATCTTGTAATTCTCTCTCCAGAAGATAACTTTCTTAGGTTATCATTTTGTGCTCTGGTATTGATCCCTAAAGATCTTTGTGCTGCTAGCGACGGAATATTTGTATTAATTCGTAAACCCATATTAATCTCCTTTCACAAAAAACCTCCTGGTAATACTTCGAACTTCTTGTTCGAAAAATTGTTATTTATTTTAAATTTCAAAAATTCTCGTAACTATGCCCTTAACATCTACTACAATGTTAAAATCCACTCTTTAATTAAAATTACTTAGCAACAACTCACACTTGCAGGCATGCTTGTTGCTCAGCGATTATTACCGCTGAGAAGCAGCCTGAATTAAACTTAGTGCTGAGTTAGTACTTGAGTTAGCTTGAGAAAGCACACTAGTACCAGCTTGCATTAAAATATTCTGTTTAGTTAATTCTGCAGTTTCTGCAGCTACGTCAGTATCTCTAACTCGAGAATTTGCTGAAGCTAAGTTCTCAATAGACACTTGGATGTTGTTAACAGTTGATTGTAATCTGTTTTGTAAAGCACCAAAGTCTGCTCTAATTCCTGACACCGAAATGATCGCTTGATCAATTGAGGTCAAAGAGTTTTGAGCTGATATTTTATCTGATACAGAAGCAAGATTTAATCCAAGAGCAGCTACGTTTACGTCAGCCGAAGATGCATCAAAAGTTAATCTGTCTGATATAGGATCATTTCGTGTTCCAATTTGAATATCAAACACGGCACCAGTACCATTAAGAAGTGGTACGCGGTTAAATTCAGTTGAGTTTGCAATACGATCAACTTCCGAAGTTAATTGTTCAAATTCCACGTTTAGGAATTTTCTTTCTGTACCACCGATAGTATCAGAAGCAGCTTGAACCGAAAGTTCTCTTAATCTAATGAGGATGTTTGAAACTTCCCCCAAGGCTCCTTCAGCTATCTGAACTAATGAAACACCGTCTTCAGCATTTCTTTCAGCTTGACCTAGACCTTTAATTTGAGCTTTTAAATTCTCTGAGATTGCCAAGCCAGCAGCATCATCACCAGCTCTGTTGATTCTTTGCCCTGAAGATAATTTCTCCAAAGACTTGTTCATGTTAATTCTTGTCGAACCAAGATTCCTCTGTGCGTTTAAAGACGCAACGTTGGTGTTAATTCGAAGTCCCATACATCCTCCTTGATTTCTGGTTTGAAAGACATCATGTCTTTCTGTGAGAGTCATCTCACGGCTTCATGTATAGCTAATCGACGCTCTAAAAATAAACTTTAGAAAAAAGTGAACACTTTTTAGACATTTTTTTTTGCTAACCTATTGTATTATCATAAAAATAAATTCCGTACAAAAATGCTCTTGCATTTTTTTGAAAGAAAAATAGACAATTTATTCCAGGCCGTCTGTAAAATGATCAAATGAACCAAAATAATCTAGTCTTAACAACACTTTCTGATAATCCTGAATATTTCGAAGAAGTAATCTCCCTGATAGAAGAAGAGTTTCATTATACAAATAATCACCACTACGAGAGAGACTTCGCTCCTTTAGTCAATCCACTTAATTTTGATAATTGTTTTCTCTATGTAGAACAAGAGACAAATCGTGTCGTAGCCCACTTAGGAGTATGCCTAAGAAAGATGATTAAAGGAGAATCCGAAATCAGCGTAGCCCTAATCGGAGGGATTGTTACCCACAAAAAACACCGTGGAGCTGGTTTGTTTAAAAACTTAATGAATCATGCACTTGTTCAATACCAAGAAAAAGTAGGACTTTTTATTTTATGGAGTGATCTTGAAAATATTTATGAAAAATTTTCTTTTTTTCGCACAGGAGGCTTGGTTCAGACAGGAAATCGAAATTTAATTTCAGCGGATAAGCCTTTGGGGTTTGAAAAAAAAACATTTGATCAATTAAGTGATAAAGAATTCGATGAAGTCGTTGCTTGTTACAAGAACTTCAATGAGAAATATTTTTTTACGATTAAAAGAGAAGACAAAGAGTGGTCAATCATTAGAGAGATGAGCTCAATTGATCTTTATGTGAAAAAAAATAAAGAGAAAATTATTAATAAGTATTTCTGCATCAATAAAGGACGAGACTTAACCCATATTATACACGAAATATCTTGTTCCAATAAAAGAGACTTCCTCTCTTTCGCTCGAGAATTAACGCAATTTAAAGTCTGGCTGCCAGAAACAGAACTTGAAAGTTTTCCTCATAGTGAAGTCTTTTATACCTCATTTATCAAAATAGCTTCATCTGAAATCCTGAACATATTTCTAGCAGAAATCACAAAAAATGAATTAAGAATTCTCAATACTCAAGATAACCTCATTGAATTTCAATATAGAGAGGATAAATTTAAAGTGAGCTATAAAGATTTTTTGCAATATTTATTTGGACCTAAACCTTTAGTGGAATTTGCAAAGTATGACTTGTCTCTATATATAACGGGAGCAGATAGCATATAAAAAAAGAAGTTGCCTTTAATTGTTCCCCTTCATTTCTTAAGAGAGCCCAACCCCGAAGCAAAAAGCAATAGCCCCAAGCTCCAAAAAATCCAGCTTACAGTGGGGATATTTATCCAATTTAGTATCTCTTTATTCCCTATCAAATACACACCTGAAAATATGAAGACACCCGCAAGCAGTGAGAAGCTTAAAAAAATTACCGCTCCTATCGCCGAAGTAAACTCTCGTTCATAGCCTGTATTTTTAATTTCAATGGCATAACCTTTTTTAGCAAAGTCACGCAAAAACCATCTTATGTGCCTAGGAAGTATACGCACTGAAGCCGTTAAGTCTCTGGCCGCCCAAGCAGCCTCTTCCATTAATTCTTCTTTATTGAATGTACTTTGAACAATTTCATTTATATCGCCTTCAAGAATTCCAAAAATATTGAGATCTATTCCTAAAGATTTTCCGACTCCATCAATGGTTATAAGCGCCCTGAAAATAATATACCACTCTCTTGGTAAATAGATTTGATGCTTCTTAAGTGTATTGATAACGACATTCAATAAGTCAGAAAAATTTGTCTGCTTAACTGATAAGCCTACAAAGGGACTTAAGCCGTCTCTTACATCACGAATAAGTCCATCTATGTCTGGAATATTGTCGTATTCTGCGACATCGAGAAATTCATAGACTAAATTTTCATAATTATAAGACAAGAGAGCAAAGACAATGGCAATAAAATGATGCCGTCCGTTTTTGCTAAGACTGCCCATAAGACCAAAATCGATCAATCCGATTTTTCCACTATTAATTCCTTCATTCAAATAAAAGAAATTACCACCATGGAGGTCGGCATGAAAAAAACCATCCTTTAAAAAAGTTTTAAGAAAAAGCTGAATCCCATATTCTAGTTTGGGTGCAACTTCTTCACCTTTTTCTAAAATAAGATCATCGCGGCTAAACGGTATTCCTTTTAACTCTTCAATGACCAATACATCTTCGGCTAAATATTCTTTGAATACTTTTGGAATATAATAAAGATTTTTCTCATCATGCTTTTCTAGGTTTTTTTTCAGCCTCTCACAATTGAGAGCTTCGATATTAAAATTAAGCTCTCTTTGCAAAGTAAAAGAAAAATCATTAATAACTCTCGAGACTCCCAGGTATCGCAATTCAGTGCTTACTTTTTCTGCCTGTACAGCAAGAAACATGAGAATCGAAAAATCTGTTTCAATCTCACGCTCAATACCAGGCCTTCTCACTTTTATGACAACCGGTGTGCCATCCAAAAGTACGGCCCTAAAAACAACACCAATTGAAGCAGTACCAATCGCTTTAGGGTCTACAAATTTAAACACCTCATTGATTTTTTTTCCAAGTGCTTTCTCAATAATTGGAACAACTTCCAAGTAGGGAATAGGTCGCACTTTATCCCTCAACATTTTCATTTCATCAATGAAAGATGGATGAAAAATATCCTCTCTAGAACTTAAGAGTTGACCGAATTTAATGAAAGCGGGGCCCAATTCCTCAAAACATTTACGCAGGCGGAAGCCCAACACTTGGTTCCAGTCTTTTTCTGACTTATTGGCCAATTCTTCAGAAATGCGTTTTTTTGATTTAGGTAGAACAAAATTCGGTATTTTACCTGTGACGGTGTTTGTTATAAACTCATCAAAACCATGACGAGCAAAAACTAGGACAATCTCTTGCAAGCGCCCCACGTTTCTAATTGTTTTGGTCAATCCTAAGCCAGCTCTAATCAAATCCATGAAAAACCTTTTGAATAGGGTATGGCTATATTATAATCATAAAATCAAAATAGAGGTAAAATTGCGTAATTTTCTTTTGTTGTTCATTTTATTTGGAATCATCTGCAATCAAACTGCGAATGCTGTTCAAACATGCAGTCGTGTTGCTGTTATTAATTTTCAAGAGGTTTTGGTTGATTCCAATGCATCTGAAAAGGGAGAAGGCCTTCGCTATCATCTCGAAAAAGATCCAATTGCCTTGGAGTATTTAAATACATATCAAAAAAACTCAGCTATTCATTGGCCAAATGCCATTATAGGATCGGCCGGCACCGGACTTTTACTGCTAGGTTTTTTTAGTTCAAACTCTCAAGACCGCCAGATTTATATTATTTCTGGCAGTGCGACTATCTTAGTAAATTTTCTCATTGCTCGAACTTTAGAAGTTGGCAACGAAGTCAATCTCAATAGATCGATAGAGGAATATAACAAGCGCAATCTTCCTAAAATTTACTTCAATCCAGGAGATGACCGAGAAAGTCGATTAGACTTTTCTGGATTAAAAATTGGCTTGGCCAAAGAATGGAGTTTTTAATGATAAATCAAAACCCTCAAAGTTTTAAATGTTATAGTTGTCAAAAAAGCATCCCTGTTTTAGGTCAGTTCAAAATCACGAGAACTGAAGAATGTCCCTATTGCTCTAAGAGTCTGCATTGTTGTAGAATGTGTAAATTCTTTGATCCTAAAGTCTATAACGAATGTCATGAAACAAACGCAGACCGTGTGGTTGATAAAGAAAAAGATAACTTTTGCGACTATTTCATTCTCTCTGATGGAAGTACAAACGGTCCTTCTAAAGAGGCCTTGATTAGTTCTGCCGATGCACTCTTTAAAAAATAAAATTGAAAGGAAATCTCTATGGATGAAGTACCTATAACCTTGGCCGGAAAAAATAAAATTGAAGCTGAACTTAATCATTTGGTTAAAGTTGAGCGCGAAGAAATTAAAGTGGCTATCTCTGAGGCCCGCGAACTTGGCGACCTAAAAGAAAATGCCGAATACCATTCAGCTAAAGAGAGGCAATCAATTGTCGAAGGCAGAATCTCGCAACTGCAAGGGATTATCGCTAGATCAAGAGTAATTGAAGTCTCAAAAATAAAAAGCTCTAAAATTGTCTTTGGTGCCTCTGTTACACTACACGACACTGAAAAAGGAACAAGGCACATCTATAAAGTTGTTGGTGATGATGAAGCAGAGTTTAAAGAAAATAAAATTTCTTATAGCAGTCCACTAGGTAGAGCACTTATTGGAAAAGAGGAAGGCGATACAATTATCGTCAAAGCTCCAAAGGGTGATGTGGAGTATGAAATTGAATCGTTTGAATTCATCGACTAAAATACTTACCTGGTCATCTAGTCTTGAAGCTTTGCTTGGCAAAGCTTCAATTAAATCTATTGAAAAACTTAACGCTGCTGGAATTCTTGATTTAGAAGATATGCTTTGGATTTTTCCTTTGCGAGTAGTTGAACTTCCCCCTCTTCGTAATTTTGATTTTATTGAAGAGGGCCGTCTCTTTATTGGAAGAGCAAAGATTTTAAATATTCAAGCCAAGCCCAATTTTAAAATTAAAGGCAAAGCTCGGGCCATGCTTTACAATGTCATGGTTCACGTCCAAGACACCCTGTCTGATAAAATTGTCTCTCTAAAGTGGTTTAATAGCTATGGCTCGGTAAAAGACAAAATTTCCAAAGCAACCTATATCGAATTCATGGGTGAAGCCAGCGTCTTTAATGGTCAATTACAATTTACTAATCCTGACTTTTTTCAAATTGAATCTGTTGAAAGCGACTCTCCTTTTGTTACAGTTTCAAATGAACTTAAAATTCAGTATCCTACAGTTAATACAATTTCAGGCATATATATAAAAAAAATTTTCGATAAAATCCCTAACGAGCTTTGGAATAATATTCCAGAAACACTACCAAAGAGCCTCATTGATAAAAAAAAATTTCTCTCAATTTCTGAAGCTTTTAAAGTGATACATGCCAAAGTAAAACCTACTCCTGAACTTGAATCGAACGCTGAAAAGCGTTTAATTTATGAGGAGTTTTTCTTAGATCAAATCAAAATACATCTTCGCCGACAGTATTTTAAAAAACCACTTGCAAAAAATTATAAAGTTGAACAAGCTGACTTCGAAAATTTTTGTTCGCGCTATCCTTATAATTTAACCAATGACCAAATAAAAGCAATGCTAGATGTAATTGCAGATTTGTCCGGTGCTCATCCAATGATGAGATTGGTTCAAGGAGATGTTGGTTGTGGAAAAACGACGATAGCTATGCTCGCAGCCATGATCGTTATTGCAAATAAGGCACAAGTAGCATTGATGTGTCCGACAGAAGCATTGGCAATCCAACATTTTATGAGTTCCAAGGAACTCTTTAATTCCTCTCAATACAATATTCGACTACTGCTAGGCTCAACTGCGGCTAAAGAAAAAAAAATAATTCAAAAAGATTTAGAAGAAGGCAAAATTGATTTTATAATTGGAACTCACTCTCTGATACAAAAAAGCGTTCACTTTAAGGAATTAGGGCTTGCCATTATAGACGAGCAACATAAATTTGGAGTTGACCAACGTATAAGACTGATAAGCAAAACAACTGGTGCTCACTGTCTAATAATGTCTGCTACTCCAATACCAAGATCACTCTCGCTTACTCAATATGGTGATTTAGATATTTCGACAATAAAAGTTATGCCATCTGGCCGCAAAGGGCATAAAACTCGAATTGTTACTGTCGACAAATACCAACAGTTTTTAAATTTTATAAAAACAAGACTTACTTTAAAAGAGCAGATTTATATTGTTGTTCCTGCTATAAATGAGAGCCTTGAAGTTGATCAGGATTTTCATAACCTAGTTAATATTCTCGAGCAATTCAAAAAATATTTTCCAGAGTATGTTGTCGAAGGTCTTCACGGCCAAATGAAATCAGATGAAAAAAGTGAAATGTTTCAAGCCTTCAAAGATCATAAAATTGATATTTTAGTTTCTACAAGTGTAATTGAAGTGGGAATAAATGTAATTAATGCTACAGTTATGGCAATTATGAATCCCGAACGATTTGGTCTATCTTCACTTCACCAACTCAGAGGTCGTGTGGGCAGAGGCGATAAACCTGGCTTTTGTTTTCTTGTTAACGACAAAAGTATTTCCAATTTAAGTATGGAGAGATTGAAAGTTATTGAAAATAACACTGATGGTTTCAAGATTTCCGAAGAAGATTTAAAAATCCGAGGAGAAGGTGATCTTTTTGGTACAGATCAATCAGGAAGTGCTACCCAAAAACGGCTAGCTAATATTGTTTTACATTCCGATATTTTATATGAAGCTAGAGAGGATGCCTACCAATTGATTCAAAATAAAGATTCTGAAGTCGAAAAACTATTAATTAAATACGCTGAGGATGAACGAATTTTCACTACAGTCTAACAACGATTTTTTTGTTATAATAATTTCATGATCCATATCGAAGTAATTAACAGTAGCGAACCACTAGCTCTAGGGCTCTATGAATATGAATTCGATCAAATAAGTATTGGACGATCTAAAAAAAATGACCTTGTTTTTCTTAATCGAGAACTTCCACTAAAATATCTCACTTTAAAAATAGTTCAAAATCAACTTATTATCCAAAGTTCCCCCCAATCTCCCTATTTTTTCATTAATGGGAAAAAGCTAAGTGGTAGTTTAAAATTACATATTAATGATACTCTCTCTTTTGCTTCTCACAATATTCGTATAATAAACTATGCTCTCACAAACAGGGTCGAAGATTTTTCTGCAACCTATGAAGAATTTAGCAAAGAGGCGCCTGAACTTAAATTTGCATTGGACTTCATCGAAGAAGTATTAATCGAACTTGAAGGAACTACTCGTGTTTAAAAAAAATCATCCTAATTATTTCTATACAAAAGATGGAATACGAATATTTTATAATACTAACTTTTCAACAGAGAATCTTGATTCCAAGAGACCTGTGCTAATATTTATCTATGGACTACTTTGTAGTAACAATCATTATAAATTTCAAATCCCCTACTTCGAAGAAAGAGGTTACCAAATATTGATTCATGATTATCGTTTTCATTTCGCTTCTTCTCAGGATGGAGATATAGAAACTTGTAATTTTCCAAACATTACTAAAGATCTTCATGAACTCATTGAGAACTTACAAATCAAAAAATCTATCTTTGTTGGACATAGTATGGGAGTCAATATTTGTCTGGAACATGCAAGGCGCTACCCAGAAGATATGATCGGACAAGTTCTAATTTCAGGAACAGTTATTCCTCCTCAAGATGTAATGTTTGATTCAAATATATTCGACATTGTTGAGCCTTATCTAAAAAATTTTACTAAAAAATATCCTGCATTTTTTAAAAGCTTCTGGAGTCATTCTTATAAAAACCCAATTGCCCAATATGCTATTTTCGATGGTGGTTTTAATAAAAAGCAAGTTGATTTGGAATTTATTCAGCTTTACATGAAAAAAATCAGCGAACTCCCTGAAGCTTTGTTCTTTCATCTATTAAAGATTATGCACGACCACGACATTATTAATCACCTTGAATCAATAAACACTCCTACGCTTGTCATTGGTGGGGATAAAGATAAAATTATTCCAAATTACTTGCAAAGAATTTTAACAACCAATCTTCCTCAGAGCGAAATCTACATTGTTAAAGATGGCAGCCACGTTCCCCAAGCGGATTTTCCAGAACTAATTAATCAAAGACTAGGTCGCTTTATTGATAAAGTGGAAAATAGAAATTAAATTTTGATATTTTTAAATTCAATCATCGACTTAAAAATACGCTTTAAGGCAGATTGCACCTGACTTCTTTTATACTCTATGTGAGAGGCATCACCTTGCGAGTTTTCCTGAAAAGCAACTTTGTCAACAATTTGAATTTCATAAGGATAAAAGAAACGAATATCCCTTGCGACCAATGAAATATCCATGCTCAAAACTCGTTTTGCTAATTCATTTTCTTCAGAATTTAAATTTTTAGCAATTCTTCTTAGGTCATTAAATTCCTGTAAGAACGGATTTTTATATTCGATGAGTTGGCGACAAGTAAACTGTATCGATTGGTAACTCTTAGAGGTAAACTTATTACGCTCATTGGTCTCACCTTGAAGATTGCAATCTAAAATCTCCCTCTCCATTGCTGCAACAAAACGCTCCTCTGATAAATTATTTCTTAAAGCCATTTTTATAACTCGCTGATGTGCCTCTTTAAACTGGGGTAGATCAATCATTGTGTTTATGGCTCGGCTAGGTTTGTTATTGTGCGGAATAACGATATTTTTTTCCACTAAAAAACGAATAACTCGAAGTGTATCAAAGCGCGATTCTGTAACGAAGCGAACACCAACTCGATCAAACAATTCTTCTGCTACATTTTCAGCTTTATGAAGTAGTTTAATTATAACACTGTCGCGGGTTTTTTTTGATTTTGTCTCAAAATCCACAAGAGAGACTACCGATTCAGAATCTTTAATTCCAATAAAAAGTTTATCGTCACTGCTTCTAAAAATATATTTATAAAAACGATCAAAAATTTGGGTTTGAATAATATTAAAATAATTAGATCGAAGATCCTTATCAGCATGAACAATTGTGTGCATAACTTTTAAAATGATTTCCGCCCATAATTTATCTTCTCTTTTGGTTGGTGTATCATCTGTTGCCATCAAAAAAAGTTGGCTAATATCAGAGATCATCAAAAGAGAATTAGGTAATTTTAAATCCAATCCATCTGGGTTTCCTTCTTTAAGGAAATAACGCTTGATAAATTGTAGAGCTTCTTGGAAATTTCCAAATAATTCTGCTTTCGTTACATGATCAGCAGGGTCGAGACCATATCCTTTTAAGAATTGATTGACTTGCTCGATATTAGACATTGGGCCAAGAAAATTTTTAGTATCGAGCGCTGATTTCCCACTGACAACTACGTCGAGAATTTCCCAGTCGAACATATATTTTTGCAAGTAACTCGGTCTATCCATTATTAGCCTTTGTAAGCTCGGGCATTTTTCGCTAGAATTATTATCTAATGAATCAAGATAATCGACCACCACTTAAAAGACTAGATATACTTTTCCTCTCCTTTTTCGGAGTTGGTTACTTGCCTTTTGCCCCAGGTACCTGGGGAACTTTAGCAACCCTTCCTTTACTTTATGGAATTGGTCGATTTCACCCACCTTTTTTCCTTTTTATTCCTTTTATTACCATTGTCACAATTATTTCCTGCTTCATCGCAGAAGTTATCCAAAAAGAATTTAACCTGCACGATCCTCAATGGATTGTCATCGACGAAGTTCTAGGCATGAGCACGGCCTGGCTTTTCATTAGAGAGCACAATCTTCTACACCTCTTCATACTTTTTATTTTGTTTAGATTTTTTGATATCGCTAAAATTTGGCCAGCTTCTTATTTTGATAAAAAAGTTCAACACGGCTATGGAACAATAATTGATGATATAATTAGCGGGATCTATGCCGGATCGCTCTACTTAGTCATTGCACAATTTATTTTAAAATAATAAATCAATGCTTGACTTACGCAAAAACTACGCACAAACTAATTCAGTAGCAAGTTTTGATTTCTGTCTAATCAAATAGTGAGATTCTAGACCTAATTCGTCTAGTAATAGCACTCTTTTGGTTATTAAATAGGAAAAACATTTTGCTAGAGAATTCACAATAAAAATAAAAACGTGTAAGCATTTTGTCACACACTTCGGAGGAATCATGTCATTACAGAAAGTATCAACTTCACCATCTCCAGAAAAATTAAAGGCCCTTGATCTTGCCCTTTCAGCTATTGAAAAACAATTTGGTAAAGGTGCGATCATGAAGCTCGACAATAAAACAACTGTTGAGAAAATGGCATTTATCCCAACCGGTTGCTTAAGCTTAGACTTAGCTCTAGGAATAGG
>CANFNL010000009.1 GCA_947448205.1 Bacteriovoracaceae bacterium | reverse complement strand
TCTGTGCACCCAAATCTGTAACCGTATATCCACTATCCGCAAATGAAAGTTCTGCATGTTCTCTGGATATTTTAGTATCAATAATTTGAATATCAGCTGATTCGCTTCGCCCGATAATGGCACGCTTACCAATGAGATAATAGACTTTGCCTTTATTTGGACCTGTCATGCAAAGCAATCGATAATGAACACCTGGCTCTATCGGGTTTTTTAGTTCATTTGTCATTCTAACATTCATTGCTTTATTCATTATTTTGTCTTTTCAATCTCGTTAAGTGTCTTGCACAAAAGTGATATAAAATCCTTTGGCAAACCCATCTTTTCCCATAAGCGATGTTACAAAAATATTATATTGTTTTCCCTGTAGTTCGTAATGACCTTGTTGAGAAGTACCTCCATTATTGGCCGACCCATCACAAAGCTCAATTAAAGTTGCTGCAAACCCACGCTCTTTTGTGATGTCTAAAATATTCATCCCTTCCGACATTGACAAACGAATTCCGCAGACATCTTCTGCAGATGTATTAAGCTTAACAAGATTTTTATTTGAGTTTAGTACAATAACTGGTCCCTGAGCTCCCTGCATGAACTCCACAAGAGTAGACACATAAGCCCCATCACTTTCAATATCATTGGGATCCACCTCGGACTCATCTCTTTGCAACTCTCTAATTCTTTGAAGGCTAGTATTGATTGCATTTCTCACTGGGCCTAGTTCTTCAAACAATATTTTGCTTTCAATACTACGTCTTTTTCCTCTTAATGCCTCTTCTGTTTGATATCGAATTTCTTCAATCGGTCTTAGTGTTAAATAATAAATAATACCAAAGAAAATAATGGCTACTAAAAAAGAAGTCACTAATGATTCTAAATAAAGTCGTGAACTTTTAGTAGCTTCAACAGCAAGTGTTCTTGGTGCAAATCGAATCGCGATAATCCCGACTGCCTCTTGATTTCCCGTTCTTGCGTTATAAGCTAAAATCTTTTTTCCAATACCAATTTCACTATTTTCTAGAAGCTGTTTCTTAACAGTTTTACTGTCTTTATTCTTGGTCGCCCATTCTCTTGTTTGGACTGAAAATGAATCATTGGTGTATTCATTTAATCTTGAAATAGGTCTTACAATTCTGCCTTCAAGATCAAACAGCTCATACGATACAACCCCTTCTTCTGAGTCGAGAAAAGTTGTATCAATTCTTTCAAGATTTTTTTGTTCAAGAGCAGCCGCGTTCATTCTTCCAATTTCTTCAGCGTAATGTGCTCCGCGATTGGCAATTTCATTTATGAGAACTTCTTTAGAATCTTGAAGAACTGGGAAAATAGTTAATGTAATTGTAGTAAGAGCAAAGGCAGCAGTAAAAATAGCTAACAAAACTCGCCATTCATACTCTTGATTAATTCCATGAAGAAATGGCATAAATTTATATTTAAATAGCCAAAATATTTTTCCGACTAAATTTTCAGGCGGTGATCCACCATTCAAAAGGTCTTCAATTGAATCTTCTCTTTCTCTTTGGTTAGCAACTTTCTTCTTAATGACAATTTTTTTTTCTTGCACATCAACTAATTGCAAAATGGCATTAGGCAAGCCGATTTTATCTCCCCCTTTAATCATTGCTCTTTTGATAATTTTTCCATTAACAAAAGTACCATTTGCACTGCCCATATCTTGAACATAAACAACATTTTCGGCAATTGTAACCGTTATATGTTTTTTGGAGACACCTTCTGCTTGAAAATGTATGTCACATAGACTATCTCGACCAAGTGTATTGTCACCTGTCTTGAGACTAAACTCCTGGCCTCTTAACTTTCCGCCAACAACAACTAATTTATACATACTGCCTCAAATTGATCCCCTATCTTTATACCTTTCTTTAATGTTCCTGCCTTCATCTCTAAAACTTGATGAGATCTAAAATAAATCCCAGTCATTCTCCAAGCAGCAAGATCATAAATAACTTTTACGACCTTAAATTGAGAGTCCAAAAAAACAATATCCAAACTATAAAGCATAAAAAAAGTATGTATGGAGTTGCAAGGAGCAATTAAAAAACCGTCACAATCAGGAAGCTTTTTTGAAAACATTAACCCCCTCATCCTTGCCAAAATATTGCTGACTTTAATCATCCGCTCGCAAATAACTTCCCCGAAATTATTTTTTAAAATATAATTTTTATTTTCCATTTATCAACTCCAATACTATAGGAGCAAAAACAATTACCAATACAGAAGGTATAATAAGAAACATCATTGGGAATAAAATTTTAGTTGCAGCCGTTGCTCCTGCTTTTTCAACTTCCGCTGATTTTTTTTGACGAATCTCTATGGCCAATGATTTTAAAATTGGTCCTATAGAAGCACCAACTGAATCTGCTGCTATTAAAGTGGCACAAAAAGAAGAAATCTGAATAAGATCTATTCGCCATGCTAAATTGCGTAAAGCCTCTGCTCTGCTCGCTCCAATTTTAATTTCTCTAATTACATTTTCAAATTCTTCAGTTAAAGCATTTGCCTTAGCTTTCTCAATCACTTTTGCCATTGCTGCAACAAAATCCAATCCAGCCTCGACTGAGAGTGCTAACATATCCACACAAAATGCCATACTCATAATGATTTCTTTTTGGCGATCTTGTATTTTTCCACTAATCCAAATATCAGGATAATAAAATCCAACAAAAGCCAGAACAGGAATTAAACTCAAAGACCACTCCTCACCAAGAAATAAACGGACTGCCATAAACAGGAGTGGAAAACCGAGAATGAGAAATAATTTAAATGCAAAAAAATCTTCTGGAGTTAAAATATTAGTTAATCCAGCTGCGGCAAGTTTTCTTCTATACTTTTCTTTAAAAGTTTTTTTATTTTTCATTCCAGAAACAATGGGACTAAAATAGCGTTTAAAAAATGGCCGTGAATATCTTAAAACTATGCCATGTTTGGCTATTTCATCTTTTTCTTTATTATCATCTAATTTCTCTTGGGCTTGGAATTGATCCTCGTCTTGAAAGATAGTTTTGGCGATTAAAAAAACGGCTATGCCAATTAAACCAAGGGAAGCGTAATATAAAATATTAGAGCCTTCATAATTTATTTTTCCAGACTTTTCTTCACAGGCTCCCTTTTCTCCACCTGAACAAGCTCTAGTTAAATAATCTACATATCTCTGCTCAGCCGCAGCCTTTTGTGATTCTTCAGTAATAGATGCTGCTAGAGATTTTAATTTTTTTAAATCCTCTTCATCGAGATTTGATTTCTCATCAACTTCTCTAAGTTTTTTTCTTTTATCTTTTAATTCCTGAATGGATGATTGAATTTTGGAAATTTCATCTGTCCCAAGTCTTGGATTATTCTTATACCAAATTGCGACTTGATAACAATTAGCCATCTGGCCTTGTTCGCAAGAATCACTATAAACTTCTAATTTTTTGTCGGGAGACAAGTCATCAAACTCAAGTGCTTTCAAAACTTCTGAATGCATCATGAATAATAAAAGTGACAAGCCCCACAAGACTTTTTTCATTCTATCCCCATCATAACTTTATGATATCAGATAAAAGAGAATTTTAATGAGGGGTTGTTGGATTAGGAAATATTAGCCTCTTAAAAGTTTCTGAGCATTTTTCTCGGCAATCTTTTTCCTTAAATCATCAGCGAATACTTGACTTGCCTTTCTACTAAATTTTTTTTCAATATCTGGTACATAAATTGGTTTATATTCCTGAAAAAATCTTTTTTTGGTTTCTTCTACTCTTGCCAATCGTTCTGCAAAATCCTGAGCTTTAATTGTTTTATCTTTATGTGCCTTTTTTAAACCCTCAAGACCTAAAATAGCCTGATCCATATCGCGATACTCAACTAAGTCACTTCCAGCTTTGATCGCACACATTGCAGCTTCACCAGTTCCACGGTGATCAGTAATGGCCTTCATTTGCATATCATCAGACAAAATTAATCCCTTAAACTTTAATTCATTTCGTAAAATATCATGGGCCTTTGGTGAAAGGGAGCAAGGTAAATCCGAATCAATTTCTTCCACAATTACATGGGCCATCATTACAAAATCAACTCTGGCTTTAATTGCCTTGATGAATGGTTGAAATTCCTCTGCTTTTATTTGTTCAAGTGCTTTTTTTACAATTGGTAAATCAAAGTGCGAATCTTTAATAGTATTTCCATGCCCTGGAAAATGCTTAGCGCATGATAAGACTCCATTAGTTTGAAAGCCTCGAATCATTGATGATATATATTTTGAGACTGATTCATGATCTGTTCCAAACGCTCGATCCCAAATGACTTTATTTTGCTCATTATTCCAGATATCACAGACCGGTGCTAAATTTAAATTTACACCGCAAGCTAATAACTCTTCACTCATAATTGAGGCAACTTCAAAAAATAATTTTGGTGATTCTAGTTTAGCAATCTCAAGCATTGGTGGAAATTGAGTGAAATGTGTTTTAAATCTTACAACTCTTCCCCCTTCATGATCGGTGGCAATGAAAAGTGGGTACTCAGATCGAAGGACTTGAATGCTATTGACTAGCTCTGCCAACTGAGCAGGAGATTCATAATTATTAGAAAATAAAATGACTCCACCAACATCCTCTTTCTCGATAAAGTTTTTCTCTTCTGCTTTGAGGGCTAATCCGCTTATACCTGTGAAGACCAATTGTCCTAATTTAGTCATATATCTTCCTCTACCTTGTTTTTAGTTTTCTTTGGGGTCTAAAAAATCTCTTAGACCATCACCTAATAAATTTAATCCAATGATAAGCCCTGCCATTGTGAGGCTTAAAATCATCGCAATATGGGGTGCTTCTAATAAAACTGTTTTTGCAGCACCAAGCATCGCCCCCCAAGAATAGGGGCTAGCTCCTAGTCCCAAAAATCCTAGAGCTGCTTCACTTATAATAACGCCACTAATTCCTAACACCATATTCACAATCATTACCGGGATTATCGCTGGAACAATAATACGAAAGAACAATCTTACTTCTCCTACACCAATTGCTCGGGCTCCTTCAACGTAGGATAAAGCTAAAACGCGCTTGGATTCTCCCCTCGCAATTTTTGCATATCCAGGCCAACCAGTAATGATGAGTGCAAAGATAAGTCCTTTCATCGACTGGCCAGTAACGGCCATTATCATAATGGCTATTAAGATACTTGGAAAAATAAATACTAAATTAATAAGTAAATCAAAAATGAGTTTAAACCAACTTGGTGCCTTGATTGCCATATAGCCCATCAAAATGCCGATTGATGCTGTTGCAATTGTTACGATTAAAGAAATAGTTAATGAATAAGTTAATCCAGCTGATAGTACTTCTAATAATGATCTTCCAAGTAAGTCCGATCCCAAAAAAAGTCCATTGCTCAACGGAAGCGCTAATTCCATTTTCATATTTAATTCTGGAGTATAAGGACGAGTGATTGTTCCCATTATCAAATAACGATAAATAAACCAAGCAAAAGCCCAAACCCCATAAAGAGATAAAATCCCAGAACCTAATTTCATTTCATTTGTTATTTTTTTTCTCATACCAATATTTAACTTTGGGTTCTTGGATCTATTTTTTCATTAATATAATCTATGAGGAAATAAATAATCATATAAGTTATCGTTGAGTAAATAATTACACCTTGAACAATTGGATAATCCCGATTTTGAATACCATCAAACAAAAGTGAGCCCATTCCAGGTATATCAAAAATTGATTCTGTAATCATGGTTCCTGCAATGACTACGGATAATTGAATAGCCACCACATTTAAAATAGTGGGTAAGCAAACTTTTAAGATTCTAAGTAGGATGGCAGCTTCACCTAAGCCTTTTGATCGGGTGATAACTACCCACGGTGAATTCACTTCTTCTAGAAATTTATTCCTAGTCACTCGCATAATCACAGCTGACAATGGAATAACGAGAGTTAAAATAGGAAGAAATATATGTTTTAAACTTCCCCATTCAGATACGGGGAATAAATTAAGTTTTATTGAAAAAAATAAAACAAGCAATGGTGCTAATGAAAAAATAGGAAAAGATAGCGCAAATAAAGAAATCAATCGAGATATTTTATCAAATATTTTATTTTTTCTTACTCCCGCCATTAATCCTAAAAACATTCCAAGGACTGCAGATAGGCTCACAGAAATTGTTGCCAGAATAATTGTTGGCTTCATTCTTTCTTCTAATAATCTTTTTACGTCTTCAGCACCAAATATCGTTTTACCTAAATCGCCCTTTGTTAAAGCAATTAAATAATGGCGATATTGACTGAACAAGGGTAGATCTAATCCTAACTGAGCCTTTAGTTTTACAATCTCAGCCTGAGTTGCTTTCTGCCCCAGCACTGTTTCAACTGGATCTCCAGGAGAGAGTCGAATAACAAAAAAAATAGCCGTTAAAGCAACAAAGATAGTCAAAAAGGCATAGAGAAGTTTATTAATTAACTTAATCAATACTTCCTCCGAACTCTTTCATCTCGGCGTGTGAATTTATATCTGAAGATTTTTTATTGGCTGAACTCATCATGGAAATTCCTTGCGAGACCCAAAACATTTTTTTCATCTTTTCAAACTTATCAACAACATAAAAAATGGATTGTCCGGCAACTTTTAAATTAAATCGCTGCTCTCCTTCTTGTGTTTTACCATCGTATTCAAATATTGCTCTGGAAATAAGCTCCGAGGGAAAATCTGTAAATGTTTCGTTCAAATACGGATACCCTTCCCAAATGACATAAAAATTCATACTTCCAGTTTCTTTTTTAATAGCTAAATCCATAAAGCCGATGGTTTTAATACACTCTACAAGCTGAGAGAAAAAACAGTAGAGCGCTTTAGTAGAAGGAAGCTTTACTTGCTTGATCCCATTCCATTGTTTTTCAGGGCTGATCATCTTGACATCAATCGATTTTTTTTGAGGATTTATTTTAAGCTCAGAAAAATATTTTTTCCCATCAAACCAGACATTAAATTGCGACATTTTTGGTCTCAATATAATTTTCCTCTTTTTCAAACTTCCAAAATCTGAAATAACAATACTTTGCTCTAAAACAGAGTGCCCCTCTTTGGTAGGTACCTCTAAAGATCTTTTGGAAAAAAAAGTTTTTTCTTTTTTATTAAAACCTGATGAGAGACGAACTATAAAGTCACCATTTTTATCACTATAGGTAAATTTCTCTTCTCCACGAACAAGCTCATGTTTTAAATCTTGAGTTTTTTGTGTGCTTGAACAAGCGGTTAATGTTAGGAGAAAAATGATTTTAAAAAATAAAATCTTATTCATTTTTTATAAACTCTTCAAAATCTTTTTGATAATTTCCTAAATCAATTGTAATTCCAGAAGTTTCTTCAATCTTCTTTTTCAACGCAACATTCTGTTTAAAATTGATCCCTACCTTAAACATAGGAACACCAGAAAATTGAGTATTAATATAATTCATTTTATAAACAACTACGGCTTCTTCTAAAGTAAAAACCTGCATTTCAAAATTTAAAACAAGTGTAAATTGACTATTTTCTAATTCATCTAGAATTATTTCTTTTTCTTTAGAGCTAGCAAAAAAGCTTAATCCGCTTGAGGAGATATCTTCTACACGAAAACCAACCAAATCTTCTTCATCATTTTTCTCTAAACTAGCTGACATTGCTGCTATTTTATTTTTTTGTAAATTATCTATTTCTGAAAAAAAATCTCTGTTTTTTTGTTCATTTTTATTAAAGTAAATGACATTGGGCTTTGGTGATTTTTTAAATTTTAAATAGGCATAAATATCGTATACCGGATAAGCCAAAAGTCTCTCTTTCGATCTTTTTTCAACTCGAAAACAATGTGCTTCTAAATCTATTTCTAGTTCCTTTTCTAATTCAGACTGCTCAACAACCTTACCTCTTAAAAAATATTCTATTTCATTAAGCGAAAAATTAAGACAAACTACCTCGCCTTCAACACTTCTTGAAATATCGCTATAATTTATTCGCAGAGAGATTTTGCCTGAGAATTTAAAGCTAATCGCTCTTCCTTCAAAATATTTAGGTGATCTTTTCCAAAAGACTACACGTTCGTGATTAGAAACTAAAAGAGCTATCTTGGATGATAGAACTTCTGGAGTGAGTTTTATAAAATTTATCTTAGCTCGAGAGCTTTCCACCATGAAAGCCTACCTTTATTCTAAGCTCAAAGCTTAGCTAATTGTTACTTGTCTTAATAATTCTAAAGACTCTAAAACTTTTCCACAGCCACGAACTACACATGTAAGTGGATCTTCGGCTATTGAAACAGGTAACCCTGTTTTCTCCTTAATTAAAACATCTAGGTTAGCCAGAAGTGCACCACCACCTGCTAAAATAATTCCATTATCCACAATATCTGCTGCTAACTCAGGAGGAGTTTTTTCAAGTGAAATTTTGATTGCCTCTACAACTTCTGAAACTGGATCAGCAAGTGCATCGCGAATTTCATCACTTGTTACTTCAATAATCTTTGGAGCTCCAGCAATGAGGTCGCGTCCCTTAACCTCATAAGTTTTAACTTCATCATCAAAAGGATAAGCATTTCCAATAGCAATTTTAATTGCTTCAGCAGTTCTCTCTCCGATAAGAAGTGAATATTTTTTCTTAATATATGAAGCTATGGCTTCGTCAAATTTATCACCAGCAACTCTAACTGATTTTGAATAAACAATACCACCGAGAGAAATAACTGCGACCTCAGTTGTTCCTCCGCCGATATCAACAATCATATTTCCTGAAGGCTCCGTAATAGGAAGCCCGGCCCCAATAGCTGCAGCCATTGGTTCTTCAATTAAATAAACTTCACGAGCCCCTGCTTGCTCTGCCGATTCTTTTACCGCGCGTTTTTCAACTTGTGTAATACCAAAAGGAATACAAATGACAATTCTTGGCTTGATGAGCTTAGAGCCTGTAAGGGATTTTTGGATAAAATATCTAATCATTGCTTGAGTGACTTCAAAGTCAGCAATAACTCCATCTTTTACTGGCCTAATAGCTTTTATTGAACCAGGAGTTCTTCCAAGCATCTCTTTTGCTTCTTTCCCCACAGCTAGAACTCTATTATTTCCCTTTGGGCCCTGGTGAACTGCAACGACCGATGGTTCGTTAACAATTATTCCTCTGTCCTTAGCATAAACTAAGCAGTTGGCTGTTCCGAGATCGATTGCCAAATCATTTGAAAACCAGTCTAAAACTCTTTTAAACATTGTCCATATTCCTTAAATAGTTTTTACCATTGATAATGCCTAATCGCTTCTCCTCTTTCTGCAATATCGGCCATAGCTTCAATACCTAGCTCAATATGAACATCGGTAAATTTTCTAAAGACCGCTTTCGCTGATTGTTTCGTTTTAATCCCACCTTCTTTAAGTGGATGATCCGAAATCAAAAGAAGTGCTCCAATATTTACTTTACTTACAAAACAAGAAACAAAAAGTGCTGCTGTCTCCATTTCTACGGCTAGAACTCTTTGCTCTAATAAATTTAACTTAAAGCGATCATCGAATTCCCAAAAACGATAATCAGTAGAATGGATCGTTCCTGTTCTATACTCTAATCCATGTTCAACTAAAATTTGCGAAACAAATTTTTGAACCTTAAATGTCGGCAGGGCAGGAACTTGCTCAGGTAAAAAATGCTGAGTAACGCCTTCTCCACGGATAGAAGCAATTGGTAAGACAAAGTCTCCCACGTTGAGCGAAGGATGCACACCACCAGCAAGACCTAAAAACAAAACTGCTTTTGGCTCAACTACTGCTAACAACTCTCCAATCAAAGCCGCCATGGCCGATCCGATTCCGAATTCTATTATTGTGACTTTGGCACTTGCAGAAGTAGAAGCTTTAAAAGCTGATCCTTGAGTGTAGTGATTGTCAGGTAAAAGAGCGTTAAAGCGCTCGATATAATAATGAAAATTAGTGATAATAATTTGTTTTTGAAAATCAGCGATACTATGCCCGGTATAGCGTTCAAGCATATCCCGAGCAATTTTTTTCTTATCTTCATTGCCGTGAATTCTGCGCGATCGCAGCTTTTCTTTGAGATCTTCGATCTCTTTTAAAACTTCAACGCGAAGTTTAACATTTGGAGCTTCAACTGAGTTTTTGCGCGTTTTCTTACGCACCGCTTTTTTTGGCTTTGCTTTTTTTGACGCAATTTTCTTCGTAACACTCATGGTTAAACCCAATGCAAATTCAAACTAAATCGTCTGACTTAAAATTTATCATTTCACTCAGGCGGATACAACAATTAAATACTAGATTTCTCTTGAAGTTTTGAATACTATGGGTTTCTCAATTAGTAACCGACCAAAAAGGATTAGAGATCATGGGCCAAGGTAGAAAAAGTAGCGAATTAAAAATGAAAAGAAAAATTGCACAAACAAAGAAAAAACTAAGAATTAAAAAGAAAATTGTAGCTGCTAAAAAATAAGCAAATAAACATGCTCCTTCGGGAGCATTTTTATTTTCGATTTTTGTAGTCAACTACACCTGTTTTAAATTTTTACAGAGCCTCAACTCCCTCGCGCTTTATTTTAAATGTAGCCATTTCCTTAACCCAAATATCATCGTCTAATTTCCACATCCCACTCTCTCCTTGAAAACTTACTTTTTTAGAAACAGCGATATCCAATCCTTGACGAGTCTCTAAGTTAGTTTCTGATTCAACAATATTGGAAAATATTTTAAGTGCATCATATGAAATGGTTTCCACATATTTTGGTTGTTTGGCAAATTTTGAAAAGAATTTCAAAGTGAAGGGACTCTCATTGGCAGACATTGACTCGTCCATAAAATAGACGTTCCCATATCGGTAGCCTTCATTATTCATTAATTCAGATCTCCAACTTGGTACCCCAACGTAATTAAGATTAAAGGCATCAAAATAATTAAAATTCGGTAAAATTTGAACCACTTCTTTTGGTAAACCAGGAACAAATACCCAGTCAAAATCAATTTGTGGCTGGAGATTTTGTAATCGTTTTATATTCTTATTTTTTTCAAGATTAGCAATATCATTTACTAAAGCTGATTCTTCTTCTCGTTCTCGAGTAAATTTTATTCCCAATAAATTTTTTACTGGATCTCTAAAATCAGTCGCACTTTTATCGTAAGAGATCAAACCAGTTACATCTATATTTTCTTTTTTTGATCTTCTCCAAAATTCATTGGCATACGCTTGGCCTAATTCATTTTTTGGGTAAATGATCGCTGAGCGTTTTCCTAATTTTGCAATCATTTTTGGAGAAAATAGTTGATTGACTTGCGATTCAATAGAGGCTGGAATTTCTATAAGCAAATGACTTTTTTCTTCTTTTGGTAAAAATACAGGTGATAATGAAATAAAAAGCACACCATGATTTTTAGCTTCTAAGTATTCTTTAGTCGCTGAGTTTGGAGTAAGCCCTCCAATTACGGCAGAAACATTATTTACTTCAATTAAGTCCTTAACCGCAAAGGCTCCAGTTGCAGCTGAACCTTGAGTGTCCTTCATTTCGATTCGGTATTTTTTTGAAGGATCGGCACTCAATTCTTCGAGTGCCACATCTATACCGGCCAGTGCTCGCTCACCTAAAGCTTTTCTTTCTCCAGTTAATGGAAGAGCAACTCCAATATAACGGATGTCAACTTTTACATTATCGTTTTCACTTCTTAAGCCTAAACTTTTTAAAAGTTTAGCTATTTCAGAATTGTTGCCATAGCGCTTTTCAATCCAGCCTGAGTAGTCGGCTACTTTATCTTTATCTCCTTGCTTAAAAGCAATCTCCGCCTCTCGAAAGGCGAGATAGGGTATTGCTAAATTTTTTTCAGAGTCAAACTCCTCTAATAATCTGACCCGTTCAGTATTTGATAATTTTAAAAAAAGCTCTTCAGCTTCCATGTAGCGAGATTCACTTTTTAAATCACTGATAGTTTTTTTATCTTCAAATGATCTAATTAGCGAAGTAAGGCTTTGTTCTTTTTTTCCTAATTGTTGTGAAAGGAGTGCGTGTAATTGATGATACTTTTTTGCTTCACTATCTTGAAGATTTCTAAAATCAGTTGCTGATAGCACTGCGAGGGCTTTTTCATTTTGATTTAATTTATAGTAGGCACTGCCTAAATTTAAATTAACTTGAGATTCAAGGGCCGGATCATCTTTTGAAAACACTATTGCATTTTCAAAACTTTTAGCTGCTACTTCATAATTTTTTTTCGAATAATGAATAACTCCGATTAAATTAATCTTAGTGCTTTTTTCAGCAGCAGTGAGTCCTTCATCTTTCATTAGACTTAAATCTTTAAGTGCTAAATCTGCTTTACCTTGGCGGAATTTATCTTTAACACCATTGATTTTTTGCAAGAATTGTTGGTGATAAAATTTAGTGGTGTCTACCTTTTCTGCCAGCTTTCTCTCAGGTGTGATCATTTTCACTCCTGAACAAGCAGTCAGACCAAACACAAATAATAAAACGATACAAGATTTCATAGGATTTCCTTAAAGAAATTGATTAATCCTATTCTAGCAAGCACTGAGGGCTTGTAAACGAAGCTTTGAATAATTTATTGAGTATTTGATTATCAGAGCAAAGATGTCAGATTTAAATGAAAAAAGGAGGACCCTGTCCTCCTTTTTTTTATTGAAATAAGTCTTTTACTTTATCGAAAAAACCACGACTCATGGGATTTGAATTATGGTCAACTTCTGCCAAGCGCTTTAACAAATCTTTTTGTTCATTAGAAAGCTTCGTTGGTGTTTCCACATGGACTGTTACAATTTGGTCTCCGTGGCCGTAACCACCCAGACGTTGAATGCCTTTAGCCTTTAGTCTCATTTTAACGCCAGATTGAGTTCCGGCCGGTATTTTAAGAGCGACTTTTCCAGAAAGTGTTGGAACTTCCATTTCTGCACCAAGAGCTGCTTGAGTAAAACTAATCGGAACCGTACAATGAACATCGAATTCATCTCGTTCAAAAATTTCATGTTGTTTAATATTGATCACAACATATAAATCACCGTTAGGTCCCCCCGAACTTCCCGCATCGCCTTCGCCAGAGAGCTTTAAGCGTTGACCTTGATCAATCCCTGCAGGAATTTTGACTTGAAGGTCAACTTTTTTCTTCTTTTTACCTGCACCATTACAAGTGCCACATGGGTCTTTGATCATTTGACCAGAGCCATTACACTTAGGACAGGTTGAAGATACTGTAAAAAATCCTTGCTGACGCCTTACTTCTCCATGGCCATTACAATAATCACATGTCGTTGGAGCAGAACCAGCCTTTGCTCCTGTCCCACTACATGTTTCACACTTCACATTTTTAGTTAGCGAAATTGTTTTTTCACAACCAAAAGCTGCTTCGGCAAAATTAATATCGATACCCATTTGCAGATCATCTCCAGGACGGCCGCGTGATCTTCCACCACCGCCACCGCGACGTCTTCCTCCTCCGAGCATATCTCCAAAAATATCTCCAAAGATATCTCCAAAATCTCCAAAATCCCCTTGGCCTTGGAATCCACCACCACCGCCATTCATACCTTGATGGCCAAATTGATCGTAGCGAGCTTTCTTTTCATCATCTAACAATACATCTGCCGCTTCAGAAGCTTCTTTAAACTTGGCTTCGGCTTCTTTATTATCCGGATTGCGATCTGGATGATACTGCATGGCCATCTTTCGATAGGCTTTTTTAATTTCATCCTTACTCGTTCCTTTTTGAACGCCTAGGACTTCATAATAATCTCGTTTATTGCTCATAAAAAATCCATTTAGTCCTTATAAAAAAGTCTCCCGTGAGGGAGACTTCTTAAAAAGTAAATATGTAATAGTACCTTAAACTTCTTTGTAATCTGCATCTACTACATCGTCATCTTTTTTTGATGATGATCCAGCTTCTGAAGCTCCTGCTTCATGATGTCCACCTGCTTCAGCACCCGGTGCTCCACCAGCTTGGTACATTTCAGTTGAAACTTTATGAGATACATTTTGTAAGCGTTCTAATGCAGCTTTTAATTCGTCAATTGATTCACTTGAAAGTTTAGTTTTCGCTTCTGCAACAGCAGCTTCTAATTCCGCTTTTGATTGGCCTGAAATTTTTCCTTCACCTTCTTTAATCATTTTTTCAGTCGCAAAAATTAATCCATCAAGACTGTTGTGAGTGTCTACAACTTGACGTCTTTCTTGATCAGCTGATCTATTTAATTCAGCATCTTTTACCATTCTTTGAATTTCGTCTTCAGTTAATCCAGACCCACCAGTGATTCTGATTTCTTGAGATTTCCCAGTAGCTTTATCCGATGCCGATACATGAACAATACCGTTGGCATCGATGTCAAAAGTAACTTCAATTTGTGGAATTCCGCGTGGAGCTGGAGAAATTCCAGTTAAATCAAATCGGCCAAGAGTTTTGTTGTCTTTGGCAAATTCGCGCTCTCCTTGAAGTACGTGAATTGAAACTGCTGGTTGATTATCTTGAGCAGTTGAGAATACTTGTGATTTCTTAGTAGGTATTGTTGTGTTTTTCTCGATGATTTTTGTAGATACACCACCAAGAGTTTCAATCCCTAATGACAATGGAGTTACATCTAGTAAAAGAACATCTTTTACGTCTCCAGCAAGAACTCCGCCCTGAATAGCAGCACCAGCAGCTACGACTTCATCTGGGTTAACACCTTTAGAAGGCTCTTTTCCAAAAATTTCTTTAACTTTTTGTTGCACTAATGGAATTCTAATTGACCCACCAACGAGAACAACTTCATTGATATCTTTTAGAGAAAGTCCTGAATCTTTAATACAAGTAGTGCAAGGAACAATTAATTTTTCAATTAAGTCACCAATCAATTGTTCAAACTTAGCTCTTGTAATATTTACGTTTAGATGTTTCGGCCCAGAAGCATCTGCAGTGATGAACGGAAGGTTAACTTCAGTTTGACTTACGTTAGAGAGTTCATGTTTAGCTTTTTCAGCAGCTTCTTTTAACCGTTGAAGCGCCATTGTATCATTCTTTAAGTCAATTCCAGTTTCTTTTTTAAACTCTTCAGCAAGGAAATTAATGATTCGGTAGTCGAAGTCTTCTCCACCTAAAAAAGTATCTCCATTAGTTGATTTAACTTCAAAGACACCATCAGAAGTTATTTCAAGAATTGAAATATCGAACGTACCACCACCAAGGTCGAATACTGCAATATTTTGGTCTTTCTTAGAATCTAAACCGTAAGCTAGAGCTGCTGCCGTTGGCTCGTTAATAATACGTTTTACATCAAGGCCAGCAATGCGACCGGCATCTTTAGTCGCTTGTCTTTGAGCATCGTTGAAATAAGCAGGAACTGTAATTACTGCTTCAGTTACTGGTTGTCCTAAATAATCTTCAGCAGCTTTTTTAAGTTTTTCTAAAATGCGAGCTGAAACTTCTTGCGGAGACATTTCTTTTGAATCTACTTTTACCCAAGCATCACCATTTTTATTAGCGATAATTTCAAAAGGAGCTACTGCTTTAAATTTTGCAACTTCAGGAGCATCTGCCTTTCTTCCAATTAATCTTTTAATACCAAAAAGTGTTTTCTTAGGGTTAGTAACTGATTGTCTTTTGGCTACTTGTCCCACAAGGATTTCACCATTGTTAGCAAAACCAACAATTGATGGAGTTGTATTGTGTCCTTCAGCGTTTGCGATAACCTTGTATGTTCCGTTTTCTAACACGGCTACACACGAGTTTGTTGTTCCTAAGTCGATACCAATAATTTTTCCCATATAATTCTCCTTATTTACGTTTCTAATTCTTAATTATTATTTGCGACAACTACTTTCGAAGCTCGAAGCAATCTGCCATTTAAAGTATATCCGCGTTGATACTCAGTGATAATTTCTTGATCTTCTTTCCCTGGTGCAGGAGCCTGCGCAACTGCTTCGTGAAAATTTGGATCAAAAATTTTCCCAAGTGATTCAACTTGAGTGAGTCCATTTTGTTTGAGTACGTCTAAAAATTGCGAACGAATCATATCAATTCCTTTCACGATGTTTTGAACTTTGTCGTCATTATCATTTCTAAGGGCATTGACAGTTAAATCAAAATTATCAACAACTCCAACTAAAGCTGATAATACTTTTTCATTTCCAAATTTAAGAAGATTTTCTTTTTCACGTTCTGATCTTCTTCTCATGTTTTCAATTTCAGCCGCAAGGTAATAATACTTTGCTTTAAAATCTTCTTCTTTCTTTGGCTCTACATGACTTTTTAGCTCTTCATCAATAACATCGTGTGCTTCCGCTTCCGCTTTCACCACTTCTTCTTTTTCTGAGGGATTCATTTCTGTACTCATTAACACACCTTTATTTAGCTTAGTTTTACACGACTAAAGGTGATATCAATTAGATTAGTGTCAATGCTGGCCCCATAAATTAATTATAAAAAAGATTAAGGATCAACCTTGTAATTACAAACAGTTAAGCTGGCTTGGAGTTGTCTGCATTTAAAAATTCTTAAATATTGAAAAAAATCATATCTATCCTCTAGACGACAACTTGCCCAAAATAATTAGTGGGGGCTTGAGGTGACTTTTCTAAGTTACCTTAATGATAAACGCTTCTGATGTTCTAGATATTTTATTATTTCTTTTGCAGTTTCATCAGGCCTTTTTCCTGAATATATTTTAATTTTCTTAGCCCTAAAGCCAAGCATTCCAAAAGCAAAAGCTCTCAGTAAAAAAATTATAGATTTAATTACAAAATCTCTAACTCCTGTTTGCCAAAAATATTCAAGTATTATTGGTGAGCCTAGGCCCAAAACTCCATGCTTAAAGAGCCCCTTGCTGGTCTTAAGCCAAGAAGAATCAAGAATAAGAGATGCTACCGAATTGTACCTGAATGCCTCTGCTAGAATAATCTTATCAAAAACCTTTTCAGTCTTTTCTATCTTACCAGGTAACCCTCTTGTACATATAAGAAATTTCTCTCCAAAAAAAGCTCTCTTCATCGAATACAAATTTTCTGCTTCATTATCAATGTTGAAATTTTTAGGCTTTTCATTAAGTCCTAATTTCAAAGGAAACGCATGAATCCTTCCCCAAGTATCGACAAGTGGAATATCATCAGAAATCATTTTCACTCTGGAATCTTTTAGAAGTTCAATAAGTAAAGTACTCTTACCTCCCTTTGAGGGCATCATACACACAAAGGCTACTTCCTCAAAGGAAACGGCAAAAGCATGGAGTTTGTGTAATCCAAGTGTATCTAATTTCTTGCCAGCCCGAGAAAGAATGAGCAAGTAGGAAATTTCATGGACTCGATCAAATTCAGTTCCATATACATTTGAAATATCCTTTTTGAAATCAATATCCGTGTAAGCTGATCCGTAATAATCACAAAATCTTTTACCACCCAAATCATATGTAATAGCATTAGTCGTTTGCATAGAGGCAACCAACGACGGCATTTTAGGAATCATACCAGTTTTATGAATTTTAATCAGAATCATATCTGCATTAGTCATTGAGTTTGATTCATTCTTGTATAAGAACGACCAAAAGTCTTTAGATAGAATATCAATAATCTCCCTCCACTCGCTTTCTATGGCAACATGGACTCCAGATATATTTAATAGAATTCGTTGCAAAACAACCTCTTCTTGCTAGATAATTAATTAAATGAATTTTAGCATTGTAATTGTCACATATAACAGAAGAAAGCATCTTGAAAGATGCCTTAATTCTATAATTTATAATCCATCTCTTAATTATAATTTTGAAGTCATTATCATTTTCAATGGTGAAACTTCTTACCTCACCCAAATCAAAAACAAATTTCCTCAATTTTATTCATTTTATATTCCAACTTGCTCCCCCGCCCAGGCTCGAAACATTGGAATCGAGAAAGCTAAGGGTGACTATCTCTTTTTTCTAGATGACGACTGCTATCTTCCAAAAGACTACTTTAGCAAAATTGATTTTAATCAAGACTGGGATGTCATCGGTGGCCCAGACAAGACCCCTGTTGATGCAACTCCATTTCAACGAAGCCTCGGCTACACACTTTCATCGCCATTTTGTATGGGTGAAACCTACAAACGCCACACCATTAATGTCACAGAAACCTTAATAAAGAGTAGTGAATCACATCTTATCTTATGTAACTTATGGTTTAAGCGCTCTTTGTTCTCTTTGGAGAAATATTCATTTTCAACAGATCTTTTTCGTAATGAAGAGAATTTTTTACTTAAAGAATTAAAGCAAAAATCAAAAAAAATTTATTATAATCCTTCCCTTTTTGTTTTTCACTCACGCAAAGACAACTTGAAAGCATTGGCTGGATCCATTTTTAAAAGTGGAGAATGTAGAGTAAAGAGTTTTTATAAACTTCCGAATAAAAGTGAATTTGTCTATTTTTCACCCCTTGCTTTTCTCTTATGTTTTTTATTCTGGGTCTTTAACCCCTATTCAGTTTTTGTGTATCCCTTGATTGGATACACAATCATTATTTCAATAAATACTTTTATCACTCAAAGAATTTTTGATCTAAAAATAATCTTCCTACACTATTTTATTCTTATAACATACGCCCTAGGCTTAATCTCTGGGGTTAAAAATACACTTGAACAGTTATGGGTGAATGCAATTGGAAATCAAGTGCTCTAGCAAAAGAATACTCTTAATTGACTTGGTCCAACTATTTTGGAGACGATTTTACCAAGTATTATATAGGGCCGAAATAATACTTTTTAAAATGACTGGACAACACTTAAGTATCTGATTTTTAGAACTTTTCTTGTTTCTAATGGTCTTTTTAATGATTCTCTATTATAGTAGTATTTAAGAGGTTTTTAAACATGAGTGAAAATAACAGCGAGTCTGGCTCAAAGGATGAATCAGCGCCAGAGCCATGCAGTAGTGAAAAAAAGTCATTCGGTACTATAAAGCCGATGACGGCCATTCAAATTATTAGCTTAATTGCTCCTTCTTCACCTGCTGGTGCATCCAATTGTTACTGAGGCATTAATCGCAGGGAACCATGAAGAAAAAATGGATCATAGAAATTAACAATATTCCTTCAAACACGACTACAGAAAAATTTATTTTCAATAGCACCGATATTCAAAATCAAATTAATAAATTTGAAAAAAATTTCCCTTTAGATTCAATTGAAGCCAAATTAAATTTTGATATCGCCCAATTAAATAGAGAACTACCTCCTGCAATAGAGAAATTTGGTGCATTTAACTTTCAATATCAAAACCGTTTATCTAAATGTAAAAGTTATCAATCAACTTCGCTTACTTGGAATTCAAATGCCATTGATTCTCTTTCTAATAATCCTCATCAGGGGGCTATCGGATCATCAAAATACAATGAGGGAAATTCTGCTTTTTATGAAGCAATTGAGACGGAAAAAAATACTTATGGAGATACTTATTCTTTCAAGGAAAGAACTCCTATAAGCAAAACTGGAAGCTTGAAAATCTTACTAGATTCATTTCAAAGGACTCTTGTTCGATCGCGAATTTCTACGATTAAGGCTAATGATAAGGAGTCTTTAGGTTTACAATACTTATGGCACCAAGATGAATCAATCTTTATAAATCTTAGAGTAAATATTCCCATTTCCTCTAATGAAAACTATGTCATTCAACTCTTAGACTATAAGACTGCCGAATCCGAAGCAGAAATAAAAGAGTTTGAACTAGTTCCGGGAAAAGCATATATCTATAATACAAAAAAATATCATCGCCCCTTTTGTAAAAAATTAAACTCACTCGATCGAATCAATATTATATGTGGAGTCTCTCCTTGGTTTGACTTTCATCCCGAAAGCAATACCTGGCAATCAAATGAGTTTTACGGCGAACTGCATCCATTTGAAATGTTTCAACAAGGTCATATAAGCTGCTTGATAAAGAGTTGAGATGAAAAATGTACTTATTATTACTTCACAATTCAACGAGCAAGATAGTGTTGTCACAATCTCTAGAAATATCCTAGAAATTTACAAAAAAATTTTGACTATAAAATTGAAAACTCTGGTCATTGAAAAACTTGATTTAAACACTACCGACATAAGTGATTTTGATTTTATAGTTTTTATTCATCCCTCGGCAATTGTCTCTGCCAACGCAAATAATTTATTGGTGGCTATCAATCCTCAAAAAACATCCATTTTATTTTATCTTTTTGGTGATTACGTTCGCAAATCATATTTCTATTTAAAATTAAATGATTTACTAGTTGGGAAAAAAGTTCATTTTTTTGTAGCTTCAAAGAGTTACTTAAAATTAGTGCAAAAAAGTTTATCCAATAAATACGCCTGCACAGTATGTCCATTTCCAATAAATCTGAAAAATTTCAAGCTCAATTCTCTTGACCGTGCAAATTTTCGTCAAAAACACTCATTTGTAAAAAATGACATCGTACTTACATATACTGGGCGACTCTCCCCACAAAAAAATGTTCTGTTACTAATAAACACTTTCAAGAAAGTTAAACAGTTCGGAGGACTTGATACAAAGTTAAAGCTACTAATTATTGGAAACATTGATGATTTTGAAGCACCGACTTTTTATGAAACAAAAATTAATCCAGGTGATTATTACCAATTGCTTCGCGCTGAAATAAATTTGGACCCAAGCATTATACACTTGCCACGATTAGAAATAACTGAACTACGAAAAGCTTATGCTGCTACCGATTTATTTATCAGTCTTTCGCTCTATCATGATGAGGATTTTGGCTACTCCCCCCTAGAAGCACTTTGTATGGGTACTCCGCTCTTAGTGACAAATTGGGGAGGTTATCGGGATTTAATTAATATCCCTGGAACTAATCGTGCTATTGAATTACTAGCCGTTGAGTATAAAAATGATTCCCTTTTGATATCGCAAGACGAGTTAGTTGATAAATTGCTTATCTCTATAAATAAAAAACGGATTCAAAGCAGCAAGTTAATTAAAATTAGAAAAAAAAATTCTCTTTTTTCTATTATGCAATCTTATGAAAAGCAATTGGATACTCCTTTTGAAGTATTCGCAGGATTCAGTGAAAATTTTTTTAGTCTCTCTTTAAGTATCCTTTGTGAAGATCACGCTGGTATAAAAGATTATGCAGAATTCTATAATTCCTTCTGGAGCAATTAATGAAATACGCTATAAAAAAAAATTTTTATCCTAAAATTGACTTCCTTAAATCAGAGAGCTTTAGAGCAATGAAATACAACCTAGGTGCATTAAGCAAACAAGTTGATATAAATAATATTTTTCATTTATCAAACTCATCAAAAGAGCGAACAGGCTCTTTTTATGAGTTTTATATAAATAACAACAATGCCAAAAAAAAGCCACGCGCAATCCTCTTTTATCTTTCTGACTTTAGCAAAGAAACACTAGATGCTATACTTGAATTCAACTTTCAATCCTACAATTATCACTACTATGTCTCAACGCTTTCGGGAGATTTTGAAAGCCAAATAAGAGCTTTTTTCGATAAAAACTCAATACCTGAATTGAGTTTTATCAATTACCTTAAAAGGTCACAACTAACTGACTGGCAAATTCAAATACCAACCTATTTGAACTTAAACTTGGAATGTGTTGTACTAAATTGCTTTTTAGCTCTCGGAGCTAATTTACCTAAAACTTCCTCACCAACAAAAATTGGAAAGATAACTTCTCTTGCAGCAGAAAAGTTTGATCTCTCCTTCCAACACGGTATAATTATTTATAAAATAATATGATAATTAGATTAGATTTAAAAATTGATATTATAAAACTTAGCTCTTAGTACACTAATTTTCGCTAACATCTAATAACTGATATTCATCAAGATTTAAGCAAATAAAATATCAATTGAATGCTCTTCTGTATTGGCCCTAATTGCTTCGCCTTCAATTTTTATAAGTAATCTATCTGTTAGTAAGTGTAATGCAAGCGCTAGATATGCCAATCCCCAAGTAAAATGCTGATCACAAGAGGCTTGCCAAAGATTGTCTGTTAAATACATACATGAGCCTTTACAAATTTGAACTACGGGACATTTTACACACTCTCTCCGCTGGCTCCAATGATAAGCAGTTGCAAGTTTTGTATCTTTAAATGAATCAATATGACCAATTTTGTGTCCACCTTTGGCAGTGACATTTTGGCATGTCAAAATATTTCCCTCCAGGTCTAGTGCTAAAGATGAGGGTAAATCCATGGAACATTTTTGCCCGACAAATTCTCCAGTTCTACCAAATCTTAGAGATTCAAAAAAATCATGAATAAAAATATCACTCATTCCAAGTGACATATCAAAAGGATAATAGCTAAGCATTTCTTTAAATAATCCATTTATCAACTCTTGCCTTTTTTCTTTCTGAGCAATATAGCTCAAACCAGGAATATCATATGGTGTTGCAAGAGCGTAAGTCACAACAATTTGAGTAGGTTCAACTCCTAATTTATCTGAAATATATTTTCTAATTTTCAACAAGGAATTGTTTTTAGGGGAAACTGTTGCATTAAAAGATATTAGTTTTTCTGGACTTAATATTTTAAACAGATAATGTAAATTTTCTGCTTGAGCAGGTATTTCAAAAGGGTCTTTTGCTCTATCTTCATTAAAGGTAGGTCCATCGTGAGAAACATTAAAATGTATCCGATTTTTTAGAGCAAAATCAACTATCTCTTTTTTTACTAATGATCCATTGGTAAACAATGCCAAAGCTAAATCAGGATATTTCGCTCTTAATTGTTCTGTTAAGGCGACAACCGCTGGCCAGTAAAGAAGTGTTTCCCCACCCCAAAACTCAAGCTTAACCCCCAATCCTCTCCCATTTTCTCCTCCATCAAACCACTTGGGCATATTAGAAAAAAATGTTGGAATTTTACCAACGGCAACTTTGGCACTATCGCCCAATGGCGTTCGTAAATTATTCTGACTACAGTACGTACAACTATAATTACAACCAAAGCCCATTTGTATCTTAATTTTTTTAAGTGCTTTTATTTTGCCTGCAGGTTTATCGGGAGAAGTAGGGGTAATTTTATTCCAGTTTTTAGGTTGCCCACTTTCTCTAGGAATTACTTCTTCTTTTGTATCAGACCAAATAAGAGTTGAAGAATCTGGTAAATATTCTGCAATCCGAACTCCTGATTCATTTTGTAAATGTAATTTGAAGTATGACAATAAAACCTCTAACTAAACTTGTTTTTAATGTAAATAACTTTATAATATTATCCAGAAAACAGTATTTAGACATCCCTACTTATAGTATGTCAATACAGTCTAAATACAAAATGCTATGAAACTTTAATTACCTAACAACTTTAGTCATTCTAGCGAAGTAACTAATAAACCACTTGCAATCTTATAAGCCGCCTCGATTGGAGAAATTTGCTGCTGCTCAACCTTTAGACTTAAGTCTTTAAAGAGTTGATTTTTTGTTTTATCTGAATAAATCCTTCTAAAAATAATTTCTTTTATTAAGGATTCAAACCAATTTAAATTTTGTTTTTGACGTTTATGTTCCCATTGTAAATTTTTCTCAGAAAGCATCCTATATGAATCAAGCATTTTATAAAGATTATCAAAATTTTCTAAATTAATTGACGAATTTATTAAGACCTCGGTTTTCCAAAAACTATCTGCCGACGTTATTTGTAGCGCAGACTGATACTGAGCTTGTGTTTTTTTAGCTAAATTTAAATTAGCACCATCTGCTTTGTTAATTATAATAGAATCTGCTAATTCTAATATACCTTTCTTGATTCCCTGAAGTTCATCTCCTCCGCTCGGCAAAATGAGCAACATGAAAAAATCAACCATGCTGGCAACTTCGTACTCTGATTGTCCTACTCCAACAGTTTCAACAATAATAAAGTCAAAGCCAGCTGCCTCACAAAGCAGCATTGCCTCACGCGTTTTCTGAGCGACACCTCCCAATGCTCCACTGGTCGGTGTAGGTCTTATAAAAGCATTTTCTTCATTGGCGAGCTTTTCCATTCTCGTTTTATCACCCAAGATACTTCCACCCGAAGTAGGTGAACTGGGATCAATCGCCAAAACAGCCACTTTATAATTCTTTGAAATCAAGTACTGACCAAAATGTTCAATAAATGTTGACTTACCTACACCTGGCGAGCCAGTAACTCCTAGCCTGAAAGTTTTTTTATTGCCCGGTAGAATTTTACTCAAAAGATCCTGGGCTGATTTTTGATCTTCGACTCGTGTAGATTCAATTAAGGTAATTGCCTTGGCAAGTGTTCTTCTGTCACCCGACTTAAGCTTATCTACATCGATCATTTTAAATTTTCCTCAATCGCATTAATGACTTCTTGAGCTGAAACAGAAACAGGAGTCCCTGGCCCAAAGATTCCTTTGACTCCAGCTTTTTTTAAAAAATCATAATCTTGCTTTGGAATTACTCCTCCACAAACGACAATAATATCACTTGCCCCCAGTTTATTGAGTTCTGCTATTAATTCAGGAATAAGAGTTTTGTGTCCAGCTGCTTGAGATGAAACGCCAACAACATGTACATCATTCTCAAGGGCTTGCTTAGCAACTTCTTTTGGTGTTGAAAAGAGCGGAGCTAAATCGATATCAAAGCCTAAGTCAGCAAATGAAGTCGCAATAACCTTTGCCCCCCTGTCGTGACCATCTTGTCCCATCTTGGCGACCAACATTCGAGGCCTTCTTCCATTTTTTTCTACGAATGATTTTATTTGATCCTGTATCATTTTCCATCCCTCATCGTGTTCAAATGATTGCCTGTACACTCCTGAGACTGTTTGAGTAGTTGCATTGTATCTACCCCAAATTTTTTCAAGAGCATAAGTAATTTCACCAACACTTGCGCGTACTCGGGCAGCCTTGACTGCTAACTCAAGGCCATTACCATTACCAGAGCGAGCATAATCACTCAATGCCTCTAAAGCCTCCATCACGGCTTCATCATTACGATTAGAGCGTAAATGATCAAGTCGTTTTAATTGTGACTCACGAACTTTTTCATTATCAATTTCCAATATATCAATTTGATCTTCATTTTTTAGTTTGTATTTATTAACGCCAACTATGACATCTAGACCTTTATCAATTCTAGCCTGTTTAGTTGCTGCAGCTCTTTCGATATTTAATTTGGGCATTCCTGTCTCTATTGCCTTTGCCATTCCACCTTGCTTTTCAACATCAAGAATAATTGCCCAAGCCTTATCAGCCATCTCTTGAGTCAAGGACTCCATCATGTAAGAGCCTCCCCATGGATCAACAACTTTTGTGATTTGGGTTTCTTCCTGAAGAACAATTTGAGTATTACGTGCTATACGTGAAGAAAATTGTGTTGGAAGTGCAATTGCTTCATCAAATGCATTTGTATGCAATGATTGTGTCCCTCCAAAGATTGCGGCCATCGCTTCAATAGTTGTCCTAATAACATTGTTATAAGGATCTTGCTCGGTTAAAGACCAGCCAGAAGTCTGGCAATGAGTTCTTAAAATTTTTGAATTTATATCTTTTGGATTATATTTTGAAACGATCCTATCCCATAAAAGTCTAGCTGCTCTAAGTTTGGCAATTTCCATATAAAAATTCATTCCGATTCCAAAGAAGAATGAAAGTCTAGGTGCAAACTCATCAATATGAAGTCCAGAGCTTAATGCTGTATCGATATATTCTTTTCCATCAGCTAAAGTGTATGCTAATTCTAAAACAGCATCAGCACCTGCTTCTTGCATATGATATCCTGAAATACTGATAGAGTTGAACTTAGGCATATTCTTTGAAGTATAAGCAAAAATATCAGCAATTATTCTCATGGATGGTTTGGGAGGATAAATATAAGTATTTCTCACCATAAATTCTTTTAAAATATCATTTTGAATTGTTCCAGAGAGTTTATCTGCACTCACACCTTGCTCTTCTGCAGCAACGATATAACTAGCAAGCACCGGCAATACTGCTCCATTCATTGTCATGGAAACTGAGACTTTTTCAAGAGGTATGCCATTGAATAAAATTTTCATGTCCTCTACTGAATCAATCGCCACACCGGCCTTACCAACATCACCAGAGACCCTGGGATGATCCGAATCATATCCTCTGTGAGTGGCCAGATCGAAAGCAACAGAAACGCCCTGTCCTCCGGAAGCCAATGCATTTCGATAAAATGCATTTGATTCCTCAGCAGTAGAAAAGCCTGCATATTGTCTGATTGTCCACGGTCTCCCTGCATACATAGTTGCCTTAGGTCCACGTACAAATGGTTCTAAGCCTGGCATAGTGTCAGCATATTTTAATTTTTCAGTATCTAAACGCGTATAAAGTGGCTTAACTGCAATACCTTCAGGACTATTCCAGGTAAAATCTTCGATATTTTTTCCTTTAGACTCAGCTGCTGCTAATTTATTCCAGTCTGAAAGAGTTGTATGTTTTGGTGTATAAGTGTCGGCCATGGCAAATTTTCCTTAAAAAATGGGAATTTCTTACCTAGATTTTAGTGGTAAATGAGAATGAAGTAAAATCTAACATGGCCTAAGTTTTTCATCCGGGCCTTTGGAGGAAAGCCAAGTATGATTCAAAATACGAAACTTTTATTAGATAATAGTTTACAGGTCTTTTTCTTCGATCACCTTCAAGAATTTAATAAAAAATCTCTTAATCCATTAAGCCAAGAAACTATTTATTACTCCAGTTTGGTTATGGATAATTTTGGAGAATCTTCAAAACTATTTGAAAGTGATAATAACCGCGTGCGAGAAAAAATTCTTGGCATAAAGCTGATGGAATCGATCCATTTGCCCAAAGAAAAACAAAAAAAATCATTAAAGGATATTGCTGAAACATCACTTATTATTTGTGGATATTTTTCTGATTCACTTAATAAAAAACTTATAGACATCAGGTATTATGAAGATTTAGGTAAAATCGCTTACTCGCGATTAAATTCATTTTCTCCAGAAGTCTATGATGTACCTTCATTTTATAAAATGATGGCACACCATTTTAGTGATGTGACTTTATTAATGAGTTTAGTTTCAAAAAAATATTCTGCTGATAGCGATCCAGCGTTACCTTGGCTTATCGTGAAAAACCGAAAAGCATCTTAAGTTGCTTTTATTTTTCTCTGCCGACAACTATTGTATTCCATTTCTTTGAAAGAACTTTTTTAATATTTTTTTGAAAATCCTCATAATTTAAGTCTTCAATCTCTTTATTGCCTTTATAATAATAATCTAGTCCCTGTGCTTGTAAAACTGGTACGGAATAGATACTTGCAAAATCTTCATTGGTTTGAATATTAATAAGATTTTGTCCCTTAATCATTGTCTTTATGCGATTAAAATCTTCTTCTGGTAAACCATGATCTCTAATTTTGCCAATTAATTCTTTAATAGCTGCGATAGCAGCTTTTACTTTATCAAAACCTGAAGCCATGTAAATTCCAAAGTAGCCACCTTCAATGGCTGCAAAATGAACTGGTTGAGCTGAATAACACAATCCTTGCCTGTCTCGTACTTCTACAAACAATTCAGAGGATTGACCTGATAAATGAGAGCTCAACATTTTTAAATAGAGATTTTCAGGTGATCCCATTTTCCCACATGGAATGCCATGAAATATTTGAGTTTGCTCTCTGTTAAAAGAAACAAATTTCTCAATCCCGACTAGAGGTTTATATTTTTTAAACTTGAGCGCCTGGGATTTTCTTGGATTTAGGCTATCAAATAATGGCTGCATCGTTGTAAGGACTTCATGAAGATCTGCATCCCCACAATAGGTAATTAAAACTTCCTGATTTTTTAAATTCTTTTTGTGAATATCTAAAAGATTTTTTTGAGTAAGAGCTTTAATCGTTTTTGCTGTACCCACTGGATTGAGAGAATAAGGATGAGTATTAAAAAATAATCCTTGAGCCTCTTTAAAACATTGCTTCACTGGATCTTCTTTTTGGTTTATTAAAACTCTTAAGGATAATTGCTTTTCATGACTCAAATATTTTTGAGGCATATCAGGTGAAACTAATGCTCCAAAAAAATGAGGAAATAAATCTTGCAAATTATCACTGAGTCCATGCATTAAAAGACCATAGGCATTTTTTCCCGAGAATCCAGAAATGCTAGAAGAGCGCTCTTCAAGTATTTTTTTAATTTTATCGTAACTAATTTTATTATGCCCTTTAGTAAGCATACCACTTAAAAGATGATAGGCTCCATTGTTTTTGGCAGACTCTTCTGTAATTCCCCCTCTCAAATAGGCATGTAGTACAAAAGTTGGTGTCATAGTATTTTGACGATAGAGAAATGAAACACCAGGCTTTACTTTAATGAGTTGAACTTGTTGATCGTATTTTGATCTTTCAATTTTTAATTTCGATTTACTTGTTTGGCTAAGAGATTTTTTTAATTTAAGCAACTTCCCCTGAAACTTCTGAAGTTCTTTTTTACATTTTGTCATATCAGCTTCTTTGGGAAGCTGCATACTCATGTGAATGTCTTTTGAAAAAATATGCTGAAGTGATTGATTTACACTTCTAGCGCTCGTCGATTTAATTCTCTCAATAAATTCTTCCTCGCATTTTATATCACCATTTTGAGCATAGCTATGGCCTAGAGAAAAAGAGAAAGATTCTATCGATTCCATTTCATAAATTTTTGAAGACAAGTATTGATTCTTGATTTTTTGAATTTCATCATTGGTTAGCCCCTCCTCAAGGGCCATCTCTATTGTCGTATGGAATTTTTTTAATAATTCACTTAAATTTTTATGTGGAAAAACTAAACGAATAAAGTGCGCTCCACCTTTTGCCATAAACATTGTTGATGCGGACGCTACGTTAGCTAGAGTCTTATCAAGGACCAAATTATTATAAAGCCTTGAAGTCTCACCAAAACCCAAACAATTGATTGCCAAATCTTCACTCGCAGCTTCTTTTTCAGAATACAATGGCGCCTTAATAAGCATAGTCAAGGTAGCCATCCCAACTTCTTTTTGATGTATATCTAGAGTCGGACGATCTTTTAGTTCAAAACTTGGGAATACGCTTTCAGGACCAATAGGCAGTTTATATTTTTCTATCGTTTTTTCTAAGGTAGCTTTGTTTGAGACATCACCTGCAACAATCAAAAGTGCATTTGATAAATTGTAAAAATTATTTCGAAATGAATGAAGTTGCTCCTGTGAGAAATTCTTAATTGTTTCTTCTCTTCCTAAAATTTGGTGGGCATAACTCCCCTTAAAGGCTGAATTTTGTAATTTTGCAAAAGCAAATTGACTTGGGCTATCGATTGATCTTCTGAATTCTTCAAAAACAACATCCCGCTCTGGAAGCAAATCCTCTTGTTTAAATAGCGGATTTGAAACCATATCCATTAAAATATCAATTGTATCTAACAGTTTGGTGTTGGGTGTATTGATGTAATAGCAAGTATAATCAAAAGAAGTGAAGGCGTTAATCTCGCCCCCAAAAGTTTCTACTTCATGAGCAATTTTTGCTCCAGGTCTTGTTTGGGTCCCTTTAAAAAACATGTGCTCTAAAAAGTGAGCTATACCTTCATGATCAGTTTTTTCTAATGCACTTCCTGCTCTAAACCAGATCTGTACAGTCGCGGCCGTTGATCCTGGCAAATTCACGAAAAGAGTTTTTAGGTTGTTTTTTAAAGTCGTTAATTCATACTGCATGATATGTATCCTTAATTTTTAATTTTAATTGCAAACAACTAAGTATAACCAAGATTATTGATCAATACCTAATAGAATTTCTCTATAACCTGAAGTAAGTTTTAAGCATGAAAAAAATAGAATCCCTTTATCTCCATTTTCCGTTCTGCGCCCATCTTTGCAATTATTGTGATTTTTATAAAAAAGTGCCACAAAACAAATCACAAGACTTCAAAAATTTTCATGACTATTTGCAAAGTGCCTTTAATGAACATGAAAAACTGATGAAAGAAAACGGTTATTCCTGGGCTCCTCTAAAAACGCTCTACATTGGAGGGGGAACTCCTTCCCTTTGGGGTATGGAAGGAAAAGAATTTTTAGAAAATTTCTTAAAAAAGAACAATCTCAAACTATCCGCTCAGTGTGAATTTACGATGGAAGTAAATCCCGGTGCTTGGGAGGAAAGCATTTTAAATGAATGGGAGAAAATTGGTGTCAATCGCTACTCTTTGGGTATTCAATCCTTAGACGCTGTCATGAGCAAATATCTGGATCGTGTCCATAGCATAAATGACGTCTACGATACTCTTGATTTTTTTCAAAAAAAGAAAGTTAATTTTTCTGTCGATTTTATGCTTGGCCTGCCTTACTCTAGTGACCAAGCTAGAGATGTCATTGCAGAACTAACGAAAGCTCTAAAATACTCTCCAAGTCACTTTAGTGTTTATATTCTTACCGTTAAAGATAATTATACCCACCATAAAAAACTTCCTAATGAAGAGTGGATTCAAAGAGAATACTTGGAGGTTGCAGAATTTCTAAAATCCAGAAATTTTAACCATTACGAAGTTTCTAATTTTGCCTTACCAAATAAAGAGTCCCATCATAATTTAAATTATTGGCGTTCAGCTACTGTCGCGGCCCTTGGTCCATCAGCTAGTGGATTTTTTGCAGAAAAAAAACTTCGCTATAAATGGAAAACTAATTCTCCGACTGCTGAGATTGAAAATCTTTCAAACTCAGAATTTCAACTTGAAAAAACTTACTTAGCGCTTCGTTCTTCAATTGGCTTAGATTTAAAGTCCTTCAAATCAGAGTTCAATGACTTAAATAAATTAGCTCTTGGCTGGCGAGATAATGGTTATGCCTTGATTAACACTGATCAAATTTTAACACTTACAAGTAAAGGATTTCTAATTTTAGATTCATTAATGAACGAGTTATTTATGGCAAAAATTATTAAATAATCTTTCCAGCACCATATTAGTGAAGCTGTTCCTAGTTAACTACCAATTAATAGCGACAGAAAGATTTATCTAATTTTATGCTACAGACTATTCGGCTTCTACTTCCATCATAAGAATACCATTTTCTAAAGCATCCCCTGTTTGTACATGGATTGCCTTTACAACACCATCAACTCCCGACTTGATTTCATTTTCCATTTTCATGGCTTCTAAAATTAACAATGTTTGTCCCTTAGTGACTTTGTCTCCTACTTTTGACATAATTTTAACGATCTTACCTGGCATTTGAGTGAATAACCCACCTGCATTATCTCCACCCAATGAAGAAGGCTTATAGCCGCGGTAAAGTTTAAAAACTTTATCGGCATTTAACATAATCGCAGGAGAATCTTGACGAGCAAGTTTATTCCATTTGACTCCATCAGTAGAAGCAAAATACTGATCTGCTAATTTTCTAATAAAAACCGTTTCTTTATTTAATTCTTTATTGTCTTTAATAGTTCTAAATTCAAATTCAACCATTTCAGCTGAATGAGCACGAGTCCTTGTAAGATCGATAATATATTCATTTTTATCAGAATCAATTAAATATGTTCTCATTGCTTATAACCCCATTCTTCTTGCTTCAACTCCAGCAATTTTTTTGTAGATTGAAGTAAAATCCATTTCAAGTTCTACTTTATCCTGTGGTCTAATCGTCCCAATATAAGCTGTTGAATAAAGACCTTTGACAAATGTTTCTTCGTTCATAATAACTTTATGAAGTGGAACATTGGTTTTTAATCCTTCAATTAATAAACCATCAAGCGCCGCTCTCATTTTTCTAATAGCGACCTCTCTAATAATTCCCTTCGCAACAAGTTTTCCAACCATTGGATCGAAATCTGGTGTAACTTGAAGGCCTTTATACAAACAGTTATCAAAACGAATTCCTTGCGGAAAATTAGTTTCACATCCTGTTACTGTTCCTGGAGCTGGAAGCATTGTAATGGGATCTTCAGCGCAAATTCGACATTCAATTGCATGCCCTGTGCGCTTGATCCATTCTTGATTTGGAATTTTTAAATCATCTCCAAAAGCTGATTGAATCATACAGACGATTAAATCTATTCCAGTAATTTCTTCTGTTATAGGATGCTCTACTTGAATGCGTGTATTCATTTCTAAGAAATAAAATTCCTTATTTTCCCCCATTACTAATTCCACAGTACCTGCTGAATCGTAGTTAATGGCTTTTGCTAAACGAACTGCTGTCGTACATACTCTTTGTCTTAACTCTTCATCATCTCCAATAAATGGAGAAGGTGCTTCTTCAACAATTTTTTGATGACGACGCTGAATTGAACACTCTCTTTCAAAAAAGTGAAACACGTTTCCTTTTTTATCAGCTAAAATTTGAACTTCAATATGGTGAGGATTCACAATGTATTTTTCGACAAGAAGATCACCACACTTAAAAGCTGCCGCTGATTCCCTTTGAACAGCTTCAAAATTATTGCGAACATCTTGCTCATTATGACAAACGCGCATTCCGCGTCCACCACCACCAGCTACTGCTTTAAGTAGAATGGGGTATTTAATTTCTCTGGCAATTTTTATCGCCTCTTCAATCGTAGGAACTGCACCTGTCGATCCTGGAACAACAGGAATGCCATTTTTTTTAGCGAATTCTTTTGAAACTGCCTTATCGCCCATTACTCTTACAGCTTCAGGATGGGGTCCTATCCAAGTAATTCCATTTTGAACTAGTGTTTGTGAAAACTCTGTATTTTCTGATAAAAATCCATATCCAGGATGAACACCATCAATTTTGTATTCCTTGCACATTTCCAATATTTTGGGAATATTCAGGTATGTCTCTTGATTAGTTGATCCTTTTAAATGAACCCATTCGTCACAAACTTCCAAATGTTTTGCTTGAACCTCATTATCTGTCCAAACCCCTACTGCCACGTGACCAAGCTCTCTACATGCTTTTGCAATACGGGCCGCTATTTCTCCACGGTTCATAATAAGAATTCTTTTTTGTGTACTCACTATATGCCTCTTCCTAATTAATTAAAGCTGAATATTGCCGTGTTTACGTTTTGGTTTTTCTTGTTTTTTGTTTTTTAAAGCCACAAGATATTCATAAACGCGCTTTCTCGTTTCTTCAGGCAAAATTACCGCATCTAAGAAACCAAGCTCAGCTGCACGGTATGGATTTGCAAAATCTTCTTCATATTTTGCTATCAGCGAAGATTTCTTATCATCAAATGCTTTTCCAGCTAGACCTTCAAGCTCATGGCGATAAACGATATTAATTGCACCCTCTGCCCCCATAACTGCAATTTCTCCAGTTGGGTAAGCTAGGTTGACGTCTGTTTTAATATGCTTGGAGGCCATTACTAAATAAGCACCTCCGTATGACTTTCTTGTTATTATAGAAATTAACGGAACTGTTGCCTCAGAATAAGCATAAAGAAGTTTTGATCCATGCTTAATAATTCCACCATACTCTTGAACAGTTCCTGGCAAGAATCCGGGAACGTCAACTAAAGTTAATATAGGAATATCAAAGGCATCACAGAATCTAACAAATCTTGCGGCTTTCTCACTTGAAGCAATATCTAAAACACCCGCAAGTACCGCAGGCTGATTAGCAACGATACCAATTTTTATTCCACCAACAGAAGCAAATCCTACTATTATATTTTTAGCATAATCTTTATGAACTTCTAAAAATTGAGCGTCATCTACGACATCAAAAATAATCTCTTTCATGTCATATGGTTTTTTGGGATTTGCTGGAACAGTTTCTTTTATTTTTAGGTTATCTCTGTAGATTGTATCCGAAGTGTATTTTGGAGTTGGTTTTGTAAAATTAGCATTTGGAATATAGCTTAATAATTCACGAACTCGCTCAAAACATTCATCTTCACTTGCCACTCTAAACTGAGCCACGCCTGAAGTTTCAGAATGAGTATGAGCCCCACCTAAAGTTTCCTTAGATACATCTTCATGAGTCACAGTCTTAATAACATCAGGACCTGTTACGAACATGTAAGAAGTTCCTTCAACCATAAATACGAAGTCCGTTAAGGCCGGAGAATAAACAGCTCCACCAGCACAAGGTCCCATGATTAAAGATATTTGTGGGATAACCCCAGAGCATTTTACGTTGCGATAAAAAATTTCACCGTATCCAGCTAAAGCCTCAACTCCTTCTTGAATTCTTGCTCCACCAGAATCATTCATTCCTATAACAGGAATTCTATTTTCCAATGCAAAATCCATAATTTTACAGATTTTTTTTGCATGAGCTGCGCCTAATGAGCCCCCGACACAAGTAAAATCTTGAGAATAAAGAGCAACTTTTTGCCCATTGATCGCTGCAATCCCTGTTACAACTCCATCACCTAAGAAGTGCTGATCCTTACTGATAGAGGCTGTCTTACTGATTACGAATCTATCGAATTCTAAAAAGGTACCTGGATCGACAAGACGCTCTATTCTCTCTCTTGCAGTATATTTACCTTGTTCATGTTGTTTGCTAATTCTTACTTCGCCACCGCCCAGCTCAGATTCGTGTCTGAGTTTAAGCAACAGCTCGCGTTTGCCTTCAAGTGTCTGAGACATAAAAAAACCTCCTAAAGAAGAAGGCATTTTATACTGTGATTCCTTAGGAGGCTACTTATAGTGCGTCATTAAAAAGTGTGTTTTTTCAACACAACACTAGGTGTTGTGTTGAAAATGGACCCATGGCCAGAGATGCCAGGTTTTATTTTTGTTAAATTTTCCCCTGAGATTTGTAGTGTTTTTTAATATATGCTCCATACCATTTTTCCCAACCATCGGATATGTTTCGAGGAGATGAGGTTTTTGCAAATATTTTTTTAAAGTAAGGCATTATGTCACTTTTTAATGGATCAATATAGCTGCTTACTTCTTTAAAATCACAACTTAAAATTTCAACAGAGTGATACGGGCTCAACTGAACATTTTTCATATATGTAAAACCATCTTCTGAATTCTCACGCTTTAACTCACCAGCTCCGCGAGATAAAAACATTTGCTTTAAATATGAATCTTTAACCATCGCTCCTCTATTAATTTCAAAATACAACGTATCATCGTAGTTCATTGTTGATTTAATAATTTCCCAATCAGGGAAATCTATATCAATTTTTAAATTTTTAAATAAAGCCTTTGCATATTTAAATGGATTTTCATCCTTCCACTTTGCCCATAAATCATTATTCTTGCCTGGAAAATAGGCACTAATTTGTATTTTTTCGAGCTCTTCCTTAGAAAAATTACTAGCCAATTCCTCTATATCTGCAAGAAATTCATCTTGGTCCGCTAACGTATCATTGGCAAATCCTGAAATGAATATTTTTTGGGGAAGTCTTTTTTGGTCAAAGACATTATTGGATTTTACATCGAAAAAAAGTACACTTTTTTGCCATGCTGGTGGAACTAAAAACCATAAATCTTTATGAATAATAAACTTACGGTCATCTTGCAACAGTTCCTCAGAGGCTTCTTTGAAAAAGAAGCTCAAAGGAAGTAGTCCATCTCTTAACATCCAAACATTTTTCTTCAAGAGTTGTGCCGAATCTGCCCCTCCAAAGATGATAAATGGATTGAGTGGGGAGTAGTATTTATCTGCAAATGGAGCAAGAAACTGTTGATATAATAAATCAACTCCAGTTCTGCTTTCATTATTATTTAAATAAAAACTTTGAATAAAATCATAACTCCATTGAACAACTTCATTCATTTCGCTGTTTTTTTTCATTTGCTATTTTCCCTATTCAATCCAGATATATAATTTTTATAAATCCCATAGTAATAACCATCAGAGCCTGGGGATAAGAATTTATTAAATTTATTTTTTGACCAATTTTCACTCAATGCGACTGCGTACTGATCTAAAAGCCAGTTAAAACCAGAAAAATGAATCGGCTTCTTCTTTAAAATATGTGCAAGATTTGCAACGTTTTGATTTATAGAAAATTCCTTTAAAAAGTCTCGAGACCTTTGTTCACGTTTATTTAAACAATCTCTCTCTTTGACGTACCTATCAATTTTATCGTGAAAGGGTTGCAGGTTTAACTCAAAGCCGTACTGAGAAAGTGAAACAGGAATTAATTGACAATCCCACTTGTCCTGGCTCGCAAATGATGAGTACCCTCCCCAATCAGTTAAAATTGTAGAGAGTCCTGTTGCAAGGGCTTCAGCCGGTGACATTCCATAATCTTCGTCATGATATAAACTAAAGCTTGCAAAAATGTCCGCTGCTGATTTGATCTTTCTTAAGGCTGCTTTTCTTTGATGACCCAAAAACTTAATTCTCGACTGATCCTCAAGAGAGGCTTGGCTTAATAATGAATGAATCTTTGAAAACATATAACCATGGTAGGATTCATACCCCATAAAATCTGCACCCACATCATCAAAGGCACCTGCAATCCATAAGTGAAATCTTTTATTTTCTTTTTTAATTTTTAAAAATTCGTTAATTAAAATATCCACGTTTTTTTGTAAACTAATTCTTCCAGAATATAAAATAACTATATCACTATCATTTAACCCCAACTCTAAACGATAAGATTCTCGCTCCTCTTTATTGAAATAATATTCTTTAGAATTTACAGGGAAACATAGTTTGTCGATGCCAACATCTTCACTTTGGGCATTAAACAAAAAATTTTCCAGTAATCTTTTTTGTGAATCTGAAGCCACGATAAATCTTACGGGAAGTCCAATCAAATTATCATTGAGTAAAATCCATTCTTTTGCAAAGTAGGAGAAATCTCCATACACATGAAAAATAATAGGAGGCAGTTTTTTGAAATTTAACAGCATTGATAAATAAGTCAAAACGAGAGCTGGCTGTGGAAGATGATCAACAAACACTATGCGATCAGGATTAGTTTGCTCAACGTGACTACAAAACTTTGCGATTATAAAATCTGAAGCAAGTACTTCCCACTTCAATAAATCTTGAGGAAGCTCAAACCAGTCAATTGAAAATTCAGGTTCCAGCTTTGAATATAACTGACTCAAATTAGGTGAAATAACCTTACAACTTCCCCATCTTGATTCAGTTAAACTTTTAACAACAAGTATTTTCATAATATTTTTGTATTGGACCCCGTTTGAGGCTACCCGTTTTTAATACTTAAAAGATACTCAATCGGGCTCTTCATGCCAAGGGCCGAATGAGGTGCAGTTCTATTATAATCTTCAAACCAATCATTTATCATTGATAAAACTACCGTTGCGCTTT
>CANFNL010000008.1 GCA_947448205.1 Bacteriovoracaceae bacterium | reverse complement strand
CGGCTTCCAATATAATAGGGGTGCCTATCTCAGTTTATGGTGCCATCATTGGAGTATTGGCCCTTGTTGGTATGATTTTTAAAAATGAAGATTATGAACGCACGGTTTATTTTGCTTTAGCAGTTAACTTCTTAGGTTGTGTGGTTTTATTTCTCTATTCATTTTTTATCTTAAAAGGCCTTTGCCCGTTTTGCACCCTTTACTATATTGCTTCCGGTTTGCTACTTTTACTATTTTTTAAAAAGAGCGAAACGCTTAAACCAGCATGGGGATATATCGCAGTCTTTGCAGTCATCACAATTGGACTAAGTACAGTTGTAAAAATGAATATTGACTCAAAGATTAAAAATCAAAGTGAGATTAGCGCCGATACTATCAAACAATTTTATTCATTAGCAGATTTAGGTATGCCTAAAATTAATTCGGTTTATAAAATTGCCAGCGCAGCTAATGCCCCTATTAAAATGGTTATCTTCTCTGATTTTGAGTGTCCAGCGTGTAGAGCTCTTTCTGAACAAGTTCCACTCATTGCTGCTCGCTACGAGGGAAAAATTGATATTCAGTATTTTTATTATCCACTTGATAGCAGCTGCAACCCATCAATTGATAGACCAATGCATCAGTATGCTTGCAAGGCTGCCTATATCGCAAGCTGTATGCCTCCAGCTGATTTTGCCAAAGTTCACGATGAAATTTTTCAAAATCAAGATAATTTTGAATCAGGCTATTTGGATAAATACATCAAAAATAATAAACTCGAAGCTTGTGTAGCCGATCCAAAAACTAAAGAAAAAGTTGTCACGCTTATAAAGGAAGCAAATCCATTTAATATTCGATCGACTCCAAGTTATCTCATCAATGGTGTTAAGATCGAAGGTGCCCTTCCGGCCGATCAGATATTTGCCATTATGGATGAGATTCTTAGACGTTCAGGAAATGCAACAAAATAAAAATTATGAGTAAATCAAGACGAGAAATTCCAAGCTTTAAGCAATCTATCATTGAAACCCATTTCCATTTGGATATGCTTAAAGCTTTCTCGCGCGATGAAATAGTAGAAAAGTCTAGATTTCATAATATCGAAAAAATGATCACGATTTCTACTAATCCCAATAATCTTGATGAAGTTATTTTGATTGCCGAAACTTATCCTAATATTTTTTGCACTCAAGGACTCCATCCACATGAAGGTAAAGAGTGGAATGAAAATGTTAAAGCTCACGTGCTGAAAAATCTAAATGATCCAATCAAAAATAAAAAGATAGTTGCTATTGGTGAAATTGGTTTAGATTTCTATTATTCTAAATCTCCTCGCCAAGAGCAATTAGCAGCTTTCGAAGAGCAATTGCAAATCGCCGTAGAGCATAACCTTCCTGTCGTTATTCATTCCCGCGATGCCGATGAAGACACCATTGCTATTCTTAAAAATTTTTCAGCCTCACTTAAGCAAAAAGGGGTCATCCACAGTTTTACTTCAGGTTTGGAGCTAGCACGCTTTGCCATAGAAGAGTGTTTTTATTTGGGCTTTAATGGGATCATTACTTTTAAAAATGCCGAAAATGTTCGCGAGGCTTTAAGAATCACTCCACTTGAGCACATTTTACTAGAGACAGACTCACCTTTTTTAACACCCGATCCTTATCGAGGAGTTGAGAATGCCCCTTATTATCTCCCTTTTATTGCAGAAAAAATTGCGGAAGTTAAAGCAGTCACCTTGGAAGAGGTTTTAATAAATGCTTATCAAAACTCATTGAGACTTTTTAAATTTTAAAAAAGAAAAGGCCCAACGAAGTGGGCCCTTTATAAAAAATCGAAATCTTTTTGTCTTAAAAATTATCCACCAATCGTTGCAATTAATTGAGCAATTAATAGCGAAACAACAGACATAACCTTAATCAAGATAGCTACACCTGGTCCAGATGTATCTTTGAATGGATCTCCAACAGTATCACCTACGACTGCTGCCTTATGAGCATCAGATCCTTTTGGATGACCAGGAAGTCCACCTTTCTCGATGAATTTTTTAGCATTATCCCAAGCTCCACCAGCATTTGCCATAAAAAGTGACATAGTCGCTCCAACAGCAAGAGATCCAGCAAGCGCACCTGCTAATACAGCTGGCCCCATTAAGAAGCCAATGATTACTGGCGAAATAACAGCAATCATTCCCGGTAAAATCATTTCAAACAATGCCGCTTTCGTAGCAATATCGACGATTTTAGCTGGTTCTGGTTCAGCTTTTCCTTCTCGAAGACCTGGGATTTCTTTAAATTGACGAGCAATTTCTTGAACAATTTTTTGAGCTGCCTTACCAACTGCAGTCATAGTTGTCGATCCAACTAAGAAAGGTAAAATCGATCCGATAAGGATACCAATTAAAACTTTTGCCGAAGTTAATTCTAAAGACATTTTTGCTAGCCCGTGAGCTACGCGAACATGGTTAACTTCGATGTTGAAAGCAGAAAAAAGAGCGATAACTGTTAAAATCGCTGAACCGATAGCAAAACCTTTTCCAATAGCTGCAGTTGTATTACCAACAGCATCTAATTCATCAGTAATGTCGCGAACCTCTTTTCCTAGTCCAGACATCTCAGAAATCCCACCAGCATTATCAGCAATTGGCCCGTAAGCATCAACTGTCATAACCACTGCTGTTCCAGCGAGCATACCAACTGCAGAAAGAGCGATACCATAAAGACCTAAAGCTCTATCGGCAAAGTAAGCAGCAGCAACTACGATCAACATTGGAATTGCTGTTGATTCCATACCAACTGCAAGACCGCGAATAACACCAGTTCCGGCACCGGTTAGAGCTGCTTCAGCAACTAATCTAATCGGTTTATGAGCTGTGTAGTACTCTGTGATTAAACCAATAAATAATCCACCGAAAGCACCAGCAGCTAAAGCCACAGTTACTCCCTGAGTAAGACCAAACATTGGAACTAAAACATAACTAGCAATTGTTAAAAGAATTGGAGGAACAATTAAGGCATTACGAAGCACCATTGCTGGGCTTGAATTTTTAAATAATCGAGCAAGGAAAATAACCACTATTGAAATGATTAATCCTAGACCCGAAAGAATTAAAGGAAGTCCAACACCTAAAAGTCTTGTAGACGTTATATCACTTGCATTTGCTACAAGTGTATTTAAGCTTTCACCATCAATTGTAAGAGCAATGGCCATAGTCGCAACAATCGCTGCCACCATAGATTCAAAAATATCTGCTCCCATACCTGCAACGTCACCAACGTTGTCACCAACGTTATCAGCAATTACACCTGGGTTTCTAGGATCATCTTCTGGAATGTTTTCTACAACCTTTCCAGCGATATCTGCCCCAACGTCTGCAGCTTTAGTATAAATACCTCCACCTATACGAGCAAATAGAGCAATTGAAGATGCACCAACAGCAAACGAGTGAATAACTGTAGGTAAAATCTCTTGGCCTTTAAACATCATATAAAGAAAAGTAAGTCCGATTAATCCAAGACCAGCTACTGCTAATCCCATTACCGCACCACCATCAAGAGCAACTAATAATGATTTTGCTTTTGATCCATCGCGAGCAGCTTGAGTTGTACGAACGTTAGCGTAAGTTGCGGCCTTCATTCCAAAGAATCCAGCAAGCAGTGATAAAATAGCTCCCAAGATAAAACAGGCAGCAGCTACTAAACCTAAAGATAACCAAAGTAGAAATCCAACGACTAGAGAATAAATCGCAAGAACTTTATATTCTCGAGATAAAAAAGCCATTGAACCTTCGCGCACGTAAGTGGCGATTCTCTCCATTGTTTCATTTCCACCCGGCTGAGTTTTTACACGTATGTAAAAAACAAGTGCGAGTACTAAACCAATCGCTCCAGCAATAGCAGGAGTGAGAAGTAATGTTTCACTAAACATTGTTGCTCCTATGTAAGATTAAGAATTCCGTTTTAAATTAGAATAGTTAAGCTAAGCAATTGGAGTAAATTAGTCAAGGTTTTCGCGAAGCGGTGTTTTTCAAAAGGCGAGACTTTTCAAAAAGTTAGCTAAACATCCACTATGGCCTGAAAGTGCAATTGAGTGAATCTTGTTTAAAGATATCTGCTCTACCTTTTTTTCTAAAGTTAAATTTTTTGGAAAATATAAATGAACTGGTCTGGAATAATCTGCAATTGTCATCTTGCAATGAGTGACAAGATCCGTAGAATCTAAAAGCCTGAGGCAATCCTGTGCTGCTGCTGTAAAGAATAAAAATCAAAGACTAAAAAATATCACTATTTTCATAGTTAGGTTTTTAGCATATTTAGATTTTAATAGAGAAACAAAAAGGGTGGAGCCGTGTAAAAATGGCCCCACTGAAATTCAAGTATTTATTTTTGAAACGCTTCAACGAGTATTTGGGACTGGTGATCTTTCGAGTTATTGTTAATGGCCAAAGCATTATTTGGATAAAGAACCAAGAGTCTTGAGTTCCCTGCTCCCCTTTTTAGTGAAAGCCTTTCCATGTCATTGGCTTTTACCGTAACAAATTCTGGCATATCGTAAAAAGCAAAGGCATTTTCGCTGATGTTGATTCTTTGCCATTTCTCTGCGTGACTGGCAAGGAAATCATCGGAATTGTCATCACTTTCTAAGTTTGAAACAGCTAATTTAATTCTAATATTTCCCTTAGAGTCAGTAGGAATTTTTGAAAGATCAGCTTCAATCACTGCCACATCTGAGTGGTCATAAAATTTCATCTCTCCAACATTTACTAACGCAGGAGTGTAATCCTCTTTATTAGTCTTAGGCGAAAGCTCAAAATTCTTTCTAATTTCTTTTGCTGCTTTTGCATCTAACATAAGCGAAGCAAAAATATTAGCAGTAATTCCACTAACGTAACTGGCTTTGATTCCTAAAAGTTCAAGATCTGCAACCCCATCATTATTTGTATCGATTTGAAGCGATATATCGCAAGCCTGCCACATAGTAAGTGTGTCGTATAACTTCACACCAACTTGAAGCATTTTCTTAGAAACACCCTCAATGTCTTTATCAACAACTCGAATTCCCGCTGCCTCCAAGTCACACGATGTATTTTTAGAAAGATTAGCCGGATTAGATAATACTTTTCTATCGTCCTCACCTAAAAGGTTAAAAACGAGCGCGTCGCCGTTGTTTTGACCTTTGTTAACAAGATTTAGTGTAACTAAAGCTCCAAGCTTATCAACTTTTGAATTAGTCATCGTTAGAAAATCTGAAGCCTTGATGTCAGTAACTTTATTAACGACAGCTAAGAAGGGAAGATTAATATTTTCTGTACCATCGCCAGATCTTAAAATAATAAAGCCATCCGATTCAATATTATCGATATCATCAGCAGCTCTTAAAAGTGTAAAATGAACACTTAATTTAAAGGTACTTTTTGCTTTTACTTTAAATGAGCCTGGCAAACTTGCCTTGATATTTTTGCTGCTAATTGATCTTGTCGTAAACACCACATCTTGATCAGAAAAATTTGTAAGAGTAACGGTCTTGGAGATTGTTTTGTTAGACGAGACTGAAACTTCTTTTAATGAAAGTGTTGCGGGCTCAGCCAAGACTTGCGATTTGAAAGCTTGCTCAACTTGCACTCTCCCTGCACCTTGAAGAGAAACAGGAACATGGACTGCACCCTTCATCATAATTTTAGAGTTGTTTAAAACTTTAGCTTTTAACTGGGCAACCGTAAGGTTCGGAAATGCTTGTTTTAGAAGAGTCATGACTCCAGCAATATGTGGACCTGACATCGAAGTACCACTAAATTGAACCCCCTCAGTTCCAGTTCCCATTGCTGCCGAAATAACATTCGAGCCTGGACCAGCTATTTCAGGTTTTATCAAGGAATCTATTGATCGTGGACCTCTTGAAGAAAAATCTGTGATTGTATCGATTAGATCGTCTCGAGAAATGACTTTGCCTGGAGAAAAATTAAACTCAACGACTGAATTTTTTAAAGCTTCAATTATTATATTTCCAACAGCTCTACCAATCATAACAGTAGGAATATTGAATTTGCGATCTCCCCCCATGATAAAAATTCCATTTTCACTGTTGATAACGACAACTCCAACTGCACCTAAATTTGTAGCAATTGTGAGTTTCTCAACAAACGAAATAGCTCCACGATCCATTAATGCGATTTTTCCTTTTAATGAAATCTTCACATCCTCAGCGATTGGGTTAGCTCCGTTTCCAATATAAACCAGAGATTCTTTAAGGTGGCTGTTAACTGCAGAAGTTCCGATTGAACCTTCTAGAGCTTCTGCGAGAACAGCCCCAACACTTCCGATTGCATATTCTATTGCCGGCAACCCAATATTTTGAGGCATATCATCTACTGAGGCAGCAACAGAAATAGCTTCGTCGGCAGTCGAAGGTGCTCCGACTATGTAAGGATTGTCTCCAGAGTTACCCGCTGAAGCGACAACAACAGTTCCACCTCTAGTAAGATTTTTAATGGCTTCAGTATAAAGAATTTTTGGTTTTCCGTACCCCCCTCCCAATGAAAGGTTCACGACATCAAGTCTGTCAGATGGATCAACTTTTTCACTTGGATCAGCTGCATATTCCAACGCCTGAATAACTGCAATATCAGAAGTGCTGCCTTCTTTACCAAAAACTTTTAATCCATATAATTTTGCTTCTGGAGCAACTCCAGAATAAGTTTTTACTCCATCTCCAAGCCCCGCAACCGTTCCACTGACGTGAGAGCCGTGGCCTGCTTCATCGATAGGATTAACATCTTTTTTAGGAATATTCCTCTCAATATCAGAGTCACCAGCTGAGTAGTCCGAACCAACGAAATCCATCCCACCAACAACTTTTTGGTTTGGAAAATACTGATTAGTAGTATTCGGATCAATTGAATCATAGATTTCTTTTTTACCAACTCCCCCTAACATTGCATGAGTGTAATCAATACCAGTGTCGATAATACCAACTCTCATTCCTTGACCAGAAATTCCAGCGGCATGAAGTTTATCTGCTCCAATAAAAGTTACTGTATTGTGCTCATTTAAGGTTTTGTCGCTAAGGACACCAGATAATTCAGATAATTTCTTTTCAGTTGATGAAATTTTCGGGCGTTCAAAATTTGTATTTTCAATAACACTGCCCACTCCTTCAATCTTATTAATCTTATCAGTTAATTCACTTGGAGCAACGAAAGCGATGGCATTTAGAACCAATTTGTAGCTAGCTACAATTTTAATTTCTGGTGAGAGTGCCTGAAGTTTTTCAATAACATCTGCTTGTTCCTCTAAAAGCGCTTTTTTTGCTTCTTCATCGATAACTGCTTTCCCATCAACTATTTTAGCGTCAGCTAGAAGTGGATTTAATTTTAATTGAATCAAGCCAACGTATGGAGTTGGCGTTTGTTGGCGCATGCTAAAGTAGTCACTTAGGACTAGACCACTTTTGTTAGAATGTTTTGGGGCACACGAGGTAAAGAGTGTGGAGGTCAAAACAAGTACTATTATATTTAGTGAAAGCTTTTTCATTGCAAGTCTCCCGAGCTTTAATAGCGACGGGTGACTATAGCAAGCAATAAAAAATAGTCAAAGAATTGCCTAGCTTTTTTGCAGGAAGTTTAAGTTTTTAAGTTTTGGAGCCTTCCATGAAGTAAAAATTACCACTAAGAGTGTCATTGTGCCACCAAAAACCACCGATGGAACTACTCCCAACAGTCTGGCCGCCAGCCCCGACTCAAAAGCCCCGATCTCGTTTGAAGAGCCAATAAAGATTGAATTAACAGCATAAACCTTTCCACGCATTTCGCTGGGAACTAATGACTGCATAATAGTCCCGCGCACAACTACTGAAATATTATCGCAAGCTCCGCTAACAGCGAGAACAAATAAAGAAAGATAATAATTTTTTGAAATCCCAAAAATGATCATACAAATTCCAAAACCAAATACCGCCCATAATAATTTTTTTCCGGTGTCCTTGACAGGTGGCCAGTGTACGACAACTGCGGCCATTAAAAATGAACCTAAACTTGGAGCTGCTTTGAGAAAACCTAGACCTTCCGGTCCAACTTTTAAAATATCATTCGCGTATATTGGAAGCAGTGCGACCGCTCCACCGAAAAGGACTGCAAAAAGATCGAGGGATATGGCACCTAAAAAAATCTGACTATTAAAAACAAATTTAATTCCAGATTTAATTGAACCAAGCATAGGAGCTCTTGGATCATTTTTTGTAAGGTGAGGTTTAGGTGAAATAAAAGTGAAAACAAAAATAGCGATAGTGATGAAGCAAGCAATCACTAAATAAACTCGGTAAGAAATGGCAGAAAATAAAAAACCACTTCCTCCTGCCCCTAACATAAAAGCGACTTGCCATAGAGTCGAATGCCAAGAAGTAGAGTTCACATAATGCTCTTTTGGCACGCATTCAGTTAGAATAGAAAAAAGTGAAGGAGAGATTACACCTCTAGCAAATCCACTCAAGGCGATAATGGCATAAAGCAAAATTAACTGTGAAGAAAAGGCAACATGATAAGATGTATAATATAAAGCTAAACTGCATAGTAAGAGTACACTCATGCACGAATAAACTATTTTTTTTCTGTCGTACAAATCTGCAAAATGACCTGCAAATAAAGTCACCGAAAAATTAGGGATAATTTCAACGAGTCCAATAAGTCCCAGAGAAAGTGGATCGTGGGTAATATAATAAACATGCCACCCGACGATGACTGCCTGGAACTGCAAAGCTAATGTCATGAGTATTTTTACCATAACAAAAAAACGAAAATCTGGATATTTTAGTGCAATATAAGGATCGAGAAGTTGTGCTTTATCTTTTTTCATTCCAGTATTGTAGAGGACTTAGCACTTCCTGACTATCCTCCATACGCAAACAATTTAAATTCATTAATTAAGCAACAAAAAGACTAGGATATTTTCTAGGGGAAAAGATTTTTAATCCGAGCGGCAATCATGCCGATACCATTTTATGAACCAATCTTCTAATAATTTTTTCTCTGTCTCATTTGATTTAATTATCGTCAATAGATCAGTTCCCTACGACCTATTTGTCAATTCATCGGCCAGTGAAATGAGAGAAAAATATGTGAGAATTCATCCTAAAGATGATGTCCTTACCACTGAAGACTTAAAGACATTTAAAAAAAAGTATTTTCAACTCTACGTCCATGAAACACAAAGGGAAGAATATTTAACAAGTCTTATTCATTGCAGTGGTGTGAGCGATGAAAAAAAATCTGAAATCATAAAAGATTCGGCCATTCATTATCTCGATAAATTATTTGATGCCGATAAAGAATTCACAACTGATATACTATCTGAAACAATTCAAGGCTGCAAAACAACTGTTGAATCTATGGTCGATGTCATAAAAGATTACGATGTCTCCAAGCTCCAAAGTCTCATTGGAAGTTTAAGCTTTCACGATTTTTATACGTATGACCACTCGATAAATGTTTCGATGTATTGTATCGCTCTGTATACAGCCGTTAAACCTAATGCCCCAAAGGAAGAAATTGTATTAGCTGGTCTTGGAGGACTCTTGCACGACATCGGAAAAGTGAAAATCACAACCGATATCATTAATAATCCAGATAAACTTTCTGAAGAAGAATTTAATGTAATCAAAAAGCATCCCGACTATGGGTATGAACTTCTTGTGGAAAATTCTTGTGATTGTGAGGGTGTGGATTTTGAAGTAATTAAACGTATTGTCCACGAGCATCATGAAAATTTTAATGGCACAGGATATCCCAGAAAATTATCAGCACTTGACATTCATCTGCTGGCACGAATAACAGCAATTGCCGATTTCTTTGATGCTATTACTACTAAGCGCTCCTATCATGAAGTCTTGCCGACAGAGGATGCGATTGCCGTAATGGAGAAGACTGTAGGAAAAAAACTAGATCCTGTTTTATTTGAAGTCTTCACAAAAAGTATAAAACAATTGGTATTAACTGGAAAAATAAATAAAGAATTACCCGAAGACTTCGATCCATGCCAACCACAAAATGTTCTTCCATTTAGAACACCTTCTCCAACATTTAAAATTGAAGGTTTTGGCGATAAAGAAAAAAGTACTGGTTTTGGAAAAATTAAAAAGAAAGTTGGTTAGTATCACTCTTTGACTGGGCATTTATACGGCTTGAGAGTCACGCCTTTAATCAATGCTCATTATTCTTTTATTGATCTAGAGCTTTAATGAGTTCATCAACTTGTCGAGTTGTATTGAAAATATGAAATGAAAGACGAATATTTCCTTGGCGAACAGAGACATCCACATTGCGCTTTTTTAATTCAGCCTCAAGAGCCACACTGTCAGCACTCACTGCTTTTAAGCAAACGATATTGCCCATGAATTCTGCAGGAATCACTGTCGCATATTTATTTTTAGGGTAATTTTCTAAAAAATAATCGCGAATACTGGCGTTATGTTTTCGTATATTGGCCAGTCCAACTTCCGTAAGAAAACTTAAACTTCCCTCGAGGCATCCAGAACACAAAAGATTTGCCGCTTGTCCGCGGTCATATTGACGAGCACCTGGAAGTGTTTCAGTGGTGTAATCTAATAAATTATAAACAACTTTTGAATTGGGACTTAAAATCCAATTGGCATTTCTATGATAAATTTTATCTTGAGCATTTTGACTAAAATAAGCGAAGGCGTGCCCATAAGGCCCAAGCATCCATTTATAAGACGAACAAGTAAGTACATCAATGTAAGAGAGCTCCTCTTGCGTGATCTCCATTCCACCAAGCGCCTGAGTGGCATCGACAACAAACAGAATGCCTTTTGATTTGAGCATTTTTCCAATGGAGATAAGATCCATTTTTTTTCCGGTATCAAAAGTCACCCATGACATATCAAAAATTTTAGTTTGGGGATGAAGTTTTCGCTCCAACCACTCTGCAGTCGGGACGATCTGATCACCTAGAGAGATTCGATCAAAAGTGAATTGTTTGAAATTTTTCTCTGCCAACATCCAAGGTAAAATATTGGAAGGATAATCCTTATCGATAGCTGCAACCCTATCACCTTTTTGAAATAAAAATCCATTAGCGACAATATTCACTACATCGGAAGATGAAGTTGAATGGGTGATAAACTCAGCTCCAACATTAAGAAGATTAGCAAACTTAACTCGCAGCTTTTCAGAAATACTCATCCATTCATCGTAAGCATAGAATGAGGGATCTAACTCTTTTTCCATTGCTGCCAAAATAGTTTCTTTGGAGCGAAATGGTGATGGCCCAAAATAAGCTGAGTTAAAGTAAATTGATTTTAAATGAGTGAACTCTTTTTCGATTAAGCTTTGTGTCGCTGAATCCATTTAAGTATTACTTCGTTGGAGTTGTTGGTGCAGTAGCTGCAGGAGCACTTGGAGCTGCACCTTTAGTTGGAGCTACCGGGGCAGCAGTCTGAGCCGCATTGGTTGCCTTAGCTTTTTGATCAGCATCTGAATTTAGTGGACGTGAAATTGGTTTTTCAGAATCTAAGATGGATTTTTGAAATTTTGTGTCTTGTAATCGAGCTAATAAAATTGAATTTCCAAGAAAAATAATAGCTAAAGCTGCTGTAATTTTAGTCATAACATTACCGCGAGTTGAGCTCGACATAATTGATTCTGATCCTGCAGCTGTCATAAGTCCAGCCTCAGCACCTTTACCAAATTGAAGTAAAACAGTGATAATAAGAAGAACTGAAGTGAATGCCTGAAGTACCATTAATGATGTCGTCATGAGTCTTTTCCTAATATAATCTAATAAAAAAATTCGTCAGTAATAAATAGCAAACAAAGCATTGCAATGTAAAGTTACATTACAATTGACGCAACTGTACAAAGTTGTCTAAAGTCATTGGCCTTAAGACTTGCTCCACCGACTAATGCTCCATCAATATTTGCTTTTCGCAGTAGAGCCTCAATATTATCCGGTTTTACCGAACCTCCGTATAATATAATCGTTTCATCTGACGAATGAGGCAAATGAGAGCGAATAAAAGCATGGCCTTCTTCAGCTTGCTCAGCACTGGCAGTTTTCCCCGTGCCGATGGCCCAAACTGGCTCGTAAGCAATCATTAAGAGATGCGCTTTTTGCTTGGGAATATTGGCAAGACCCACCGATAATTGTTTTTCGAGAATATCATGAGTCAGGTTTGCTTCGCGCTCATCGAGTGTTTCACCAACACAATAAATAACCTTCAAATTATGCTCGAGGGCTTTAAGCACTTTTTTATTCAACAGCTCATTATCTTCTTTGTAGATTGTTCGTCTCTCAGAGTGCCCGATTATCACAAACTCCACTCCCATATCCGCTAAGGCCAGAGGAGAAATCTCTCCAGTAAAAGCTCCTGAATCGTGTTCGCAACAATTTTGGGCGCCAATTTGAATAGCACCAGTAGTAAAAGCAATTTCCTTTAAAATAGGGATATGAATGGCTTGAGGAGCAATCCAAGCCTTACACTTGAGCTCCATTTTCATTTTAGTCATCTCTACAAAAAATTGACTGATTTCATGAAGTGTCTGATTCATTTTCCAATTACCAACGATATGTATTTCGCGCTTTCGCATGATAAAACTCCTTATTTCATTTCAGGTGGTAAGCCAAAACAGCATTTACCTAAATCACCTTTTCTAAAATCATTAAGAATAAGTTTGTAGACTCTTTCCAAATCAGGCAATCCCTTTTGTTTTACACAGCCTCTAATCTTTGCGATATGAAGAAAAATAGCTTCTGTGCTCAAATCTAAACTTTCTAGCTTGTAGCGCTCTTTTAATTCTTTTGATTTTCGCTCTTTAAAATAATCTACCAAAAACTTAGCTGGCATTTCTTCACCAACCAAATCATCGGGAATTGCATGAATGGCACTTAACCATAATCCATGCTCATCGCTTTCAAGCGAAGGAGGCATAACTCCAGGAGTATCTAGTAACTCTAAATCTTTATCGATGACAATCCACTGTTGAACTTGAGTGTGTCCAGGACGATCTGCTGTCCTTGCTGCTGCTCGATTGGCAAGTTGATTAATTATGGTTGATTTCCCTGTATTGGGAAGACCTATTATCATCAGTTTTAAATTTGATTTAGGCGTATAAGAATCTGGATTACTCTCTTTTCTTTTTTGATCCACAATCGAGCGGGCCAGGGCCATCATTTTTTTCATGGCTCCTTTATCAAAACAATCAATGAAAATAAAACTATCTCCATTTTTTTTAAACCACTCTGTCCATAAGTGCACTCCTTTGGGATCCGCTAGATTTGCTTTATTCAAAAGAATTAATCGACTTTTTTGTCTTAGAGTTTCTTCAAGAACAAAATTTCCAGAACCTCTTGGCACTCTTGCGTCTCTGACTTCAAGGACAATATCAACAGATTTTAATTTCTCTTTAATTTCTCGAATAGCTCGGGCCATGTGGCCTGGAAACCAATTGATTTCATTTTTTTCAACTCCCTCTGGAGTCAATTCAATGTCTTCTGTTAATTTATTGGGATTTTTATTTCTCATTAACGAACTTAATCAATGCCAAATTTTAGCGCCTGGATTCCAGGAAGAGTGCCATTTTCAATATACTCTAAACTCGCTCCGCCACCAGTCGAAATATGTGACATCTTTGAAGCCAAGCCAGACTTAGTCACGGCCGCAACTGAGTCGCCACCACCGACGAGAGTAAAAGCATTATTAAGAGTAGAGAGTTTTTTAGCTATCCCAAATGTTCCCTTTGAGAAATTAACATTCTCAAAGAGTCCCATAGGACCATTCCATAAAACGGTTTTGGCATTAGTAAGGTAATCAGAAAAATTTTGAAGCGTAGAAGGGCCAATATCCAATCCCATCATATCATCGGAAATATTGACTTGGCCGATATCAACTGGTGCTCCCCCGAAAGTCAGAGAACCAATATGATCGCTAGGGAGAACGATTTTGCCTTTTCCAGGTGTTCCCAAAATTCTTTTTGCCAATAGCACATCGTCATCTGAACAAAGAGAAGCTCCAACATTATTGCCCAGAGCTTTTAAAAAAGGATAGGCCATGGCTCCACCGATTAAAAGCTTATCAACTGAAACAAGTAGTTGCTCAATGATTTTAATTTTATCACTGACTTTAGCTCCACCAACAATGGCGACAAAAGGCTTAACTGGATCATTAACGATTTTATCGAGGGATTCAACTTCGCGCTTTAAAAGTAATCCGCCATAGGCTTTATTTTTAAAGAAGGCATTTACCTCATAGGTAGAAGCATGTTTTCTATGGGCAGCTCCAAAAGCATCAAAGACAAACACATCGCCGTAAGTTGAAAGTGTTCTGGCAAATTCGCGATCGTTAGCCTCTTCTTCTGGATGAAATCTAAGATTTTGAAGCATAATAATTTTTGGTTCGCTTAAAGTAAGTAGAGTTCTAATCCCACGATCAAGGGCCGTTTCGGTTAAGACAACTTCTTGTTCTATTTTTTCTGCTAAATACTTCCCAACTGGCTCTAGAGAGTATTTTTGATCCACACCTTTTGGACGACCGAAATGGCTCATTAAAACTAATTTTTTTGGCTTGTGTTCCAATATCGCTTTGATGGTTTCAACAGCTTCATCGATACGAGTTGTATCGGCAATTTTAGTCGGATCATTTTTATCCATTGGCACATTGAAATCAAATCTCGCTAAAACTTTTTTGTCTTTTGCGAGCAAACCAAAACTTTCATCAGTAATATATTTTAGAGCCATGAATTAAAGTCCTTTGCTTACCATAAATTTTACTAAGTCTAAAACGCGATTTGAAAAACCACTCTCATTATCGTACCAAGCCACTAGCTTTGCACTGTTTCCGATAACGTTAGTTAGAGAAGCATCTACGCAAGAAGAGTGTCTCATTCCGTTGTAATCAATAGAGACAAGTTCATCAGTTTCATAACGAAGAATGCCTTTTAAGTAAGTCTCAGCTGCTTCTTTTAATACCGCATTGATTTCTTCTTTAGATGCTTTCACTTTAAGATTAACAGTTAAGTCAGTTAATGAAACATTAGGAGTAGGAACACGCACAGCATATCCATCAAGTTTGCCTTTGAGTTCTGGAATAATTTCACCAACAGTTTTTGCCGCTCCTGTTGTCGTTGGTATCATTGAACAAGCCGCAGCTCTTGCTCGTCTAGGATCTGAATGAGAGCCATCAAGCAGCATTTGATCAGAAGTATAAGAGTGAACTGTTGTCATGAAGCCATTTTCAATTCCAAATTTATCATTGAGAACCTTTGCTACAGGCGCTAGGCAGTTTGTTGTACAACTGGCATTAGAAACGATGTGGTGCTTAGCCGCATCGTAAGTATTGTTGTTGATCCCCATCACAAATGTCGCGTCTAAGTCTTTACCAGGAGCACACATAATAACTTTTTTTACTGAGCCTCTCATATGTTTTCCAAGGCCTGCTTTATCTTTAAAAATCCCAGTGGCATCGACAACGATCTGAACACCTAAATCACTCCAAGGAATCTCGGAAGGGTCCTTTTGGTTATAAAATTTTACGCTCTTACCATTGATCGTGAAAATATCACGCTCTAGTGTGACTTCTCCAGAAAAACGACCATGAACCGAGTCATATTTAAATAGATGAAGATATTCCGCAGGGTTTCCAGGATTATTAACTGCAACTATTTCAAAATCATTTTCTGCACGATTGAAATATTCGCGAAGCACTGTGCGTCCGATTCTTCCCATACCATTAATTGCAACTTTTGCTTTAGTCATAAGGCCTCCAAGGCAAATCTATATCTATGATTTTTATTTGGTCATTTTTTAATTGCCTTAATATGACATATTGGCGAAGAATTGAATAGCTTAATCCTAGGAGTTTTACGTTGAACAAGAACCAATTTGTCTCAGTCCTTAATGCTAAAGAAGACGTTCTCTCACCTTTTTTAGTTAAATACATCGCCACTTCAGAGGGCAAAGATGGCAAAAGCTATCTAAATGTCATTCTCGCCGATAATTCTGGCGAGATAGAGGCCCGCAAATGGCAAGGCGCTGAGTTAGCCGCCCAAAAAATTGCAGCGGGAGATGTCGTTATCGTCAATGGGAAAGTCAACCTTTTCCAAGGAAGACTGCAACTTATTATTTCAGAAATGTCCAAACTGGATGAATCACAATTTAAGCGCGAAGACTATATTCAAAAATCGGGCGCTGCTCCTGAAAAAATGTTCAGTGAACTTCTCGACATTGTGAAGAGTTTGGAAGAGGTTTATATCCGCGACATACTAATTGCCATATTAAGTGATTTTGAAATTGCAAGGCGACTTAAAATTTGGCAAGCAGGTAAATCAATTCATCATGCTTATCAATCGGGCTTACTGGAGCATATTCTTTCTTGTACAAAATTAGCTGTGACTCTTTCCCCTCACTATAAAGTCAATCGCTCTTACGTCGTTGCCGGTTGTATTTTACATGACCTATGTAAAATTTATGAACTCTCCGAAGGGCAGGTAGTAGAATACACGGATGAAGGAAAATTAGTTGGTCACTTGGTGAAAGGTTTAGAGATTGTCGATCTTTATGCTGCCAAAATTCAAAACTTTCCTAACTCTGTAAAGATTCATATTAAACATATACTTCTTTCTCATCACGGTGAATATGAATACGGCTCCCCTAAAACTCCATCGACAAGTGAAGCTTTTCTGGTTCATCTTATCGATATGATGGATTCAAAAATGAGTTCACTTGAACAAGTGAAAAAAAGTGATTCAAGTGTTACTCATTGGAGTGGCTTTGTGAAGCATCTCGATCGCATAGTTTTTAAAAGTGATTTACCTTCTTTTACAAAATACCTCGTCGATGATTCTCCTATTGTGAAACCTCCAGTCTCCAACTCACCTTCAATAAAAGATTCTTCGACAAAAAATACTACCCTAGGAAGTTTGTTAAAAGATTTTAAGGTGTCTGAATAGAAAAGAAATGACCGTGAAAACCTAGTGGCAAATAGCGGTCTGCCCATACTCTCGCTATGAACTTCAAATCTTCAGCATTGAGAATTTCTAAAAACGCTTGGTCTAATTTTGCATTATAGCCCTGATAAGCAATGTAGCCATCATCTTCCCTATCTCCTTTATTCTTTGAAGCCACAAAGAAGATTTCTCCACATACTTCTTGCTGCTTCATTGGGTAAAATTGCGAAGTTCTCTCTGAGAGATTAATTTTACTCAAGCCATTAAATGCCATTGGATCATCAGCATTGCCCATAGAGGTTGCATAAAGGAATTGATTTTTTTTGGATATAAATGATTCATTAAGCATTGGAAAATCATGATTTGAAAGGATCACTTCAAAGGATTCAACTTTTTTAGCCTGAATATCGATAACGATTTCATAAAGCTTAGGTAAATCTGCCTTGATTGATTCATCTGATTGCCAATGACTAATTAAGTTCAAAAGTGACTCATCTTTAGTTAGGAAAGTTTGAATATTAATTTTACCATTTTCCTCATAGGCATTTCCATTATGGAAGACTAGGTGGGCAGGAATTGTTAGCTCCAAAGGCGCTGTTTTTTTATTCTTAGAAAGTATAAGAATTCTTGTTTTTTCATTTTTATCAAAAGTCAAAGAGTGGGCCATAGGATTATTGCCCAAAATAATTTCTGTCAATTTGAAATAGGCCGGTGGAATAACAAAAATTAAAAAATTTTCTGTCATGAGCATATCATGAATCATGTAAACATGTTTTTGATTAAGGGAATAAAGCTCTTTAAGTTTTTTTGTCTGAGGGTCCATTTCGTAGACATTAAGTGCTTTGGAAATCCCCTGATAGGTTCCATAACAGTAGCCAACATTGGTGACGGGATCAAACTTAGGATGAGCTGTAAAAGACACTTTTTCTGGCAAAGAACCATTAAAATTGTATGTCGATTTATACTCGTAACTAATTTTGTCCAATTCAAGTGGATGACCTCCTTCCGAAAGAGCCAAGAGTGAATCATCCCAATTGATTAGATTAATATTGGGCTGATTTTTACGTCCCTTACCTTTTTTATTAGCACAGAGAGTTCCGAATTCATCGTATAACATTTTCTTTTGTGCAATCTCGTCTAATCTTTCTGGAGTTTTTAGAAAATAGGCTCGTAACATAACTTTATTAGCAGAAAAATTAAATTCTGATACATAAGCATCACCATCAAAGTAATGTTGAAGAGGAGTTGAGAATACCTCTTTAGCTCCTGGACCAATTTTAATGAAGCGGCCTATGATATCATCGGGAATAACCCCTTCTATATTAGTTAGGGTCCAGGATCCTTCAAGTGTCGTTGTTTTATAAGTTTGATAACTTAATTTTTTAAAAAATTTATTATTAAATGCCCCAATTCTGGCCACACTTTTCTCAGCGGCTTTACTAGACAAGGGAGCTAGCGCCAGAAGCGAAAGAGTTGATAGTGAATAGCTTAAGAATTCCCGACGCCTTATATCCATAATAATCCTTATACAGTTGATCAATAAAATTCTAATAACTACTGATTCAATTGATAAGGCATTACTAATAAAAGCAATTAAAAGTTAGTTTTCATTAAGATTAACCGACAAAAACTGTTTTATGTTTATAGACAATTTTTCCCTGCATAGTAAGATAAATTTATATGCCGCTATAATTTAATTTATGACTAAGGTTCAACCTAAATTAAAAGAACCCATTAAGAATGAAAATCTTAAAAACTTAAAACCGCTAAATTCTAAAGGTGGAAAGCTACACGCCCCAGCTTCGGCCGCTGCCGCAAAAGCCACAGATGAAACAACCATTTCAAATGCAGCTAAGAATTTAAACTCTCCTGAAATAGCAGAGCAACCAAATAGTACTTCCGAAACTACTTCGGCAGCCTCATCGGCCAATAGTGCAACGTCAGTTGCAAAGGCTTTGACGAAAATTCCTGTACTCCCAATTGTCACTCCAAGTGAATCAAAAGATTTAACAAAAATTGAAAATAAAGTCATCGATGGCCCTGCTCCAAGATTAAGTTTTATTAAAAAGCCTGCCCTAATTTTCATCGAGGGCTTTAGTGCCTTTGGTATTTCTAATGGCGATGGCATTAAAGATATGAGCGATAATCTTCCCGGTGCCAAAAGATTTTCTTGGAACGAACAAGATAAAATTATCGAAGAGATAAAAAAACACGCTCCCGATCAACCAGTAGTTTTAGTTGGGCATAGTTTTGGCGGGGACAGTGCAGTCGAAATTGCTAATACGCTTAACACCACTAAGAATGGATTTCGCAACATAGATTTATTAGTGAGTATCGATTCCGTGGGAATGAATAACAATATCATTCCAATGAACGTAAATAGAAATTTGAATTTTTTCACAGAAGGCGTCATCCCTTTTCTTCATGGGAATCCCAATGTCGCTAGAAATACTGATTATACCGATGTCCAAAATGAGCTCCGCTTTGAGCTGCATTCCAAAATGGACGATTCCCAAGAAGTGCAATTTAAAATATTCCAAGAAATCAATGAAGTCTTAGGCGAATCCAATCATCCCGATATTTTTATAGAAATTCAAAAGACTGATCAGTTAAAAGAACTTATAGGCAATCTGCTTCCTCATTTGAAACAGTAAGTTTGCTTTTATCTCCCTTCCCTTCTAACTGCAAACAAACAGGTAATTTATTTTCTTTGGATTTTGATAAATAATCATTCATGTTAGGACAATCTCCATAGGTATCAAGATAGATGTTATAGGCAACTTTTCCTTTTTTATAAAAGGTCATCCATCCAGCATAACCACCACAATCGAGAACAACTTGATCAAAAATTTTAGTTTTTATTTCAAAAGCAGATTCTTTATTGGTAATCGGAATGTAATCTTCAACTAATGCTTTTTCAACAATCTGTGCTTGTAGGCTAACGGCAAAACAAATCCCGAGTAAAACAATCGCCTTTTTCATAGAATCCCCGCTAAATTTATTACTAGGCTTGTCGGGCATTCCAAAAAGAAGTTGAGTCTTTTATTTAAAAAAGATGACAAAAAAATTTTCTTCAACTTTTTTTATGCTAGCCTTAATCATCTTTATTTTTTTGACCGATAGGGAGGGTCCGATATGAAAATTGCACTACTAATGACATTATTCGTTTCTTTTGCTGTTTCAGCTCAAAATGCAACACCTTCAGCTCCTGCTGCTGCTGAAGTTCAAATGGGCGCACCTGCTGCTGGGGAAGCTTCAATGGCTCAAGAATCTAAGCCAGAAAAAAAGCATAAAAAAACAAAAGCTGCTCACCATGCAAAAGCTAAAAAGCATCACAAGAAAAAGAAACACCACGCTCACGCTAACTAAGCTGCGCTCTTAAATAAGAAGGCCACGAAAGTGGCCTTTTTTTATGGGAAATAAAAATTGAATTACTTCGCCTTTAAACTTTTAAATGAATTATTGGTTACTTTGCTAATTCTCTTTTTTCTTATTTCTGCTTATCTAAATCTTAGAAAAAAACTTTCTTGGTAGTTGATTTAGTTCATCAGTTTCAATACTTTTTAATATATTCATATATTTCAATTATCCATGGAAGCGCAGAGATCTTTTTTCTTTTAATTATTCTTATTTTCTAGTTGTTGTTTCTTGCTTGGCTGGTTTTATTTTTTAAAAGCGTTTTCAACCAATATTTTCAAAAGTATAAATCGAAAAGAGTCTATTACTTTTTTAAACAACCATCATCATTTCTACCACCAACAAAAGCTTGCTCTAGATATTGTAAAATTATGTGACCAAGAAAATATTTATAAAAACAGGTATGAATCGAATGAAAAATTTTGTATTTGGAACGAGCCGCTCTTAGTCGTTTGTGATGGAACTATTACAGAAGTTGTTTCTGATTTAAGAGACAATACAGCTTATTCTGAAACTGATATTAAAAACCCTAAAGGTAATCATATCGTTCTTCAATGCAAAAGCGGCATAAGCATCCTTTATGCCCATATGAAAATGGGTAGTTCTTATTTACAAGTAAACGATGTCATCTTGTCTGGCAGTCAAATCGGCAATGTGGGAAATTCAGGTAATACAACTGAACCCCATCTCCACATTCAGGCAAATCTAAATAAAGAGCCCTTGCTCTTAATTTTTAACGGTCAATCTTATATGAGAAATGACTTGATGAAAATTTGATTTAATCTATTTCAATTTCAAAACTCGACAACAAACAGAGAGCTTCCGGCATACTAAATTTTGCCCTTTTAATATTAGTCTCTCTAGGATCGATGGAATAATCCAAGGCTTCCCGCAAATCAGCCTGAGAGAGGTTTGCTCTATTAAAGCTTGCTTGAGACAGAGTTGATTTTTTAAAATTGGCTTTAAAAAGATTTGTTTCATAAAAATCAGAGTCTTTAAGGGAGCAATCTAAAAAGCTCCCCCCCGTCAGATTCAATCCTTGAAAACTTGCATAATCTAAAAGCGATTCTTCAAATTTAGGATTGGTGAGACTTTGAGTTTCAGTGAAATTGACTCCGATGAGTTTACACTTGTGAAAGTGCACATCTCTCAAGATGGCACTTTTGAAACTCACATTGCTTAGGTTGCAATTAATAAATTGGCATTCCAAAAATTTATTGAGCGCTAGATTGATAGTGGTAAAATCGATAAAGTGAAATGAGCAATTGATAAACTCAGAAGCTTTAAGTGGTAAGAGGCTGCAAAAGGCTGCCTCATCAAAATGTTGTTCTTCAAAATAATTTTCCATTTTTTTAAATGAACCTAGGGTAGGTTTTTATTCTTAGATAACTTAGTCTTTAAAATTTTTATAATTAATAATTTGAGTCTCATTTCTTTCAAATTCATGCTCACCTGCATAAATAATATATTTCTTTGCCTTTATATTATATCCGCTGAAGAGTTCCCCAAACTTCGATAGTCCCGTAAAGAAGTCATCATTGACAGTCATCCCTGATTTAATTTCAAAAAGCTTAGCAGTTAGACCAGTTTTATAGATTAAATCGACCTCTAATCCCTTTGCATCTCGCATATAATAGAGCTTTACATCTTCACCACGATAAAGCTGCTCTTTCATTATATCGACTATAACAAGATTTTCAAAAAGAGCTCCTCGCATAGAATGACTTTTTAAATCAGTGGGCGAACGCAAGTCTAATAAGTATGAGAGTAGACCAACATCATAAAAATATAATTTTGGTGATTTTATCATTCGCTTATTAAAGTTTTCATAAAATGGCGGCAGCCTAAACACAATGAATGATGCTTCAAGAATACTAATCCAGTGTTGAATTGTAGCGACAGAAACACCAACATCATTACTTAGTCCTGAATAACTTAATATTTGCCCAGCACGTCCAGCACAAAGCTTAACAAATTTTTCAAACTGCATCCGATCTTTAAGATTTATAAGGGCAGTAACATCTCTTTCAATATAAGTTTGATAATAATTTTTATAAAAACTAGTTGGCTCCATCCCGGATTCAAAAACTCCCGGATAAAATCCTTCAAAGATTATTTCTTCAAATGTTTTGTTCGAAATTTTTGATTTTATTTCTGTCATGGAAAAAGGAAGTAGTGTCATTAAGGCCGTACGTCCAGCAAGTGATTGAGTAACTTTTTCGTTTAGATGTAACTGATTACTTCCAGTTAAAATAAATTGTCCCTTGGCCGATCTTTCATCAACAAAAGTTTGCAAGTAAGAATGAAAATTTGGAACTCTCTGGATTTCATCTAGGATTGCACCTTCGGCAATATCCTTTAGAAAAGATCTCGGATCAGTTTCACACCAAGAACGGATATCTGGATCTTCTAATGAGTAATATTTTTTCTCTGGGAATATTGTCTTACACAGGGTTGTCTTGCCAGACTGCCTAGGCCCAGTAATGGTCACAATCTTATAAGAGGAGGCTAGTTTCTTAAATATGGCTTCGATATTACGTTTTAAAATCATTACGTTACGCTATCACGTGCAGATTTAAAGTTCAACTACAGTTTTGCACCGTCCATCCTGAACATCGCATGCTCCGGCTCCTGGACATAAAAAAGGGCCACAAAAATGTGGCCCTCGTCAATTTATTAAAAAATTTTCTAACTACTAAAACGGAATGTCATCAGATGTGAAATTAGTATCAGTAGAAATGTCGTACTCCTGATTAACCATGCTTGATTCATACGATGGTGCAGCTCCGGCGCCTTGAGAATTAGTTCTCTCTGCTCCAACACCCGCTTGTCCACCAATGAACTGAACAGTTTTTGCATTGATCTCAGTTGTATAACGTTTTTGGCCACTCTTGTCGTCCCATGAACGAGTTTGAAGTGAGCCTTCGATAAAAGCTTGTCTTCCTTTTGCTAGGTATTGGTTACAAAGCTCAGCAAGCTTTCCCCAAACAACAATTCTATGCCACTCAGTTCTTTCTTGTTTTTGTCCTGCTTTGTCTGCCCATGATTCAGAAGTTGCCAATGTAAAATTACAAACGGCCATTCCACCTGGAGTGTATTTCAACTCTGGATCTTGTCCCAATCTTCCTAAAATAATAACTTTGTTAACACTCATTTAGAAATCTCCCTTTTGTGATTCACAGTAAGTACACGCGTAAAAAAACTTACTGTTACCTGATTAATTTAGTTTATTGTTGCAACTTTAAACAAGTATTCACAGGAGCAAAAGAAGATTTTTCTTACAAAAAATGAATAACGGAATTTATTAGGATCGTTTCGCGGCAGGCTGCGAATTTTGAGTCTCAAGTCCTTGTTTCTGCAACCAGAAATCCTTAACTAATTGACGGGCCACTTTTACATCGCGCTTATACCAAGTAGCGTCGAAACCACAATGGGGACAAGCTACTTGCTTTTTATAATCTGAGCGCACTGCAAGTTCAAAGAGACCAAGAATCACAAAGAAAATAAAAAAGCACTTCACCCCCATAATCGGGAAGAGCATACTGCCAACAACGATGGAAGTTAAAAGAATTTGAATGTAATTTTTTTTGGTAAGCCTCGGAGAAATACTGATTCCCCGTTCAGTTCTACAGAGCGGACAAAAAAAGGTGCTCGCCTGATTTTTGTATTTATAAACTCGGCTGACTAATGGTTTTTGCTTCACGAATTCTCCTACTCTCCATTATAGCGATAGATTAGGCCAATAGAGAATCGGGGTGATTTTTTCCGACTGAAAGAAGTTCGTTTCTGAAAAAAGACGCCCATCAAATAAGAACTTGGTATAAAGATTTTCAATGAGGTGGTAAACGCTAGAAAATTTCTTAAGAATTTGAGAAGTTTTCTAGTGGGTGGAAGGTGAATCTGCAAAACCTACCCAAACCCATCCACTAGTTTTAAAATCTTAACATAAACACATTAATTATCAACCAAGCAAATTAATCCAATAACATTTCAAGGCGAGCCAGGACCCCCGCGAGTCCTGGTGATTGAGAGTTCAGTCTGGAGTGCAGAGCACATTGAGAGTGGTAGTTGATGGGATTGTCGAAATACAGCAAACGTTCCACTTATCTAGACTCGACCCTCTAGAACTAAACTTATCAATTTCAATTACTGTACCAACCCATAGGACCGGCATAGGACCAGATTTCAATGAATTGTTTGACCTTAAAATTTCACTTCGGTAGCATTGAGACACCTCTTTTAATTTTTCAGGGATAAAAAATCTCATGTTCAAGGGTAACCGCGGCCAATTAAGTATCTTTATGGGAATTACTCTCATAGTCGTCATGGGTATGTTAGCTTTCATTATCAATGTGGGACTATTTGTTAAGGCTAAAATAAATCTTCAAAACGCTACCGATGCCGCTGCTTTTTCAGGTGCTGCTACCCAGGCCCGCCAGCTCACTAATATCGCTTATGTGAACTGGGAGATGAGAAATACTTACAAAGAATGGATGTTTAAATATTATATTTTAGGCCAGCTGGGACTCATGCCAAAACAGTTAAGTGATACCAATCTTGCTGGAAGAAAGCCGATTAATTTTTTGCTTGAGAATCCACCGATTGCAGGATTCAAAAAATTCGATGAATACAATATTCCTTCAATTTGTATTCACAACAGTGCTAACACAAATATTTGTCCTCTTTACTCACTTCCTGGGATTCCTCGCTTCCCGGCCATTGGAGTTGCGGGGATAACTGAAATTCATGAAGCTTTCGTAAATAAACTTGTAGAAGAAAAAGGAAAGGATTGCTCAAGAAGAAGTGCTGGTAATTTTCTTACGGCACTAACATGGGCTTTTGGTTCTGGAAATGGCGACATTCCCGAAGCTCCTCTGGTTGCTAGCAATAGACCGGGGGCGTGGCCTCAAGCTATCGAGTTGGCTTTTAGGATGAGAAATTTAGAAATGATCGTTAATCTCCCACCGGTAGCTGATCTAGATCGGGCAAAAGTTAATGGCCTTCAGTCTCAAGGAGCAGAGGTTGGATTAAACGAAAGACCGGTAAAAGCCTTTATGTCGGCTTATCGAAATTTAAGTGGGGGCGCTTACAAAGATGACGGCTCAGATGAGCTCTCCAATAATTTTAAATTGACGGAACTTGCTCCAAAACCTTTCAATGCAACTGCGAACTCCCTCTCAGGTGTACTTATTCCTGCTGGATCAAAAGCACTGGATAAGTATTATCTAGACTTGCAAATGATGCCGGTTAATTTCGCCACTATATTTTCAACATTCGTTGATACTGCCAATCAAAATGATGCCATCGGTGGAGTAGTGGCAGAAGCGGGATGTGGGATTTCAAAATCAGCTCTTCCTGTTCCCGGCTATATATTAGGCTTTAATAAAAATCCCAAGGTCCTTACCTACTATGCTGTCAAAGCTGAAAGTAAATTCATTGGGCTCTTTTTTCCTATCGGTGGAAGTGAAGGGATTAAGCTTACGGCCTATGCAGCTGCAAAGCCTTTTGGTGGCAGAATTGGTCCCAAGCTATTTGGTTATGAGAACAATGAAACTCTCAAGGCCCGCACCGATCTTAATCATCGCAGCAGCTCTTATATTAATGGGCTCCAAATTGCAGGAAATTTTACTCCTGGAATGCCTATTCCCTCATCGAGTACTAAGTTTTGGGTCAATCAAAGTAATCCTATTCTCGGGGGAGTTCCAAAAAATGGCGAAGTATTTTTTGCTATTCCCAATCTGATTTATGATTTTAAAGACTCCGCTGATTTAGACGTCCAACAAAGTGCTGGAAGCGGCTTAAGCAGTATCCAACTTATTAGTAAACTTCCTTTTCCGCTTACCATCGGAGTAAGTACTGAGCAAAAATTAGGTCTTTATTTTTCTACTCAGTTTAAGGCACTCAAAGATAGTTTAGGCACCGTATCCCCTGGCACTACCTTAAGTGGCGATCAGGTGATGAATTCCATCGTTCGTGCTCGAAGGGCAACTAAATACGATGCCATTAATTATCTGATTCCAGATTTTAGAGAAGTTAATGAAAAAAATAATGCTGCTCCAATTGTTCATAGATTAGGACCAATTAACAACGTTGGTTTTAATTACAAACTTTTTGCTCCATTATTTGGGGATGACTTGCTCTATCATAGCGCAGCAGAAATCACAGCGGTGGTGAATTCTTATATTAAATCAAATGATACTGCTATCGATGATTACTTACAGGCTTTACTAGAAGTGGCCAACAGTATTTACAATACAAGCAAAACGCTTAAAGCTTCTAGCGGCCAAACTACCCAAGGAGATTATACTGCTGCCGCTCGCTCCATTCATATTAATTCTAGCGGAAATAATGCCGATAATCCTCGCCCTAATCCGCTTACAGCAGCAAGTTGCAATAACCTTGATATGGCTTCAAAATTTAATCATTTTTTTAGGGCCACCAACCCCGCTTGCGGACTAATTCCTCTTGAAGCACTCATGTTAGATTTCCTCAAAGATCAATCAAAAATTGAAATGGGCGTGGATAAAAGGCTTTTCTATATAGGAATGTACTATGATGAGCCTAGCTCCACCTTAATCGAGCAACGCAAGCCAGAGGATCTAATGACTGCTTATTTTCCCAGTGAGCGCCAAGGGACAGCTGGTGGATCCAATGCTGTTACAGGCCATCCTTTAGGCTTAAATGGGCCAGGTGTAGAGAGTTATTCAGCAAAACGGAATTTTTATTCTACTAAGTTTTTCCACTTGGCAAAAATTATTGATAATCCTCCCAGCATTCCGGCCAATTCGACGAGAGGAAGTTCGGATTATCACGATCAGCCCCCTTTGAGAGAAAATTTTACCAATGTTCCAAGTGATCTATTAAGTGAGGGAATAACCATTGAGAATCCACTTAAATACGATGGGGCAACAGGAATTAATAATAATTACTTTCTCGATTTTTAGTTCTTGAAAAAAGTTAAATATTCCATATATACTCATCACCAGTTGATTCACGAAGATTCGAAGTTTTAAAATTATTCAGAGGGTAAAATCGTGGCGAAAAAACCAGTAAAAAAAGCTCCAGCTAAAAAATCGGCTCCGGCCAAAAAATCACCTCCCGTTAAGAAAGCAACTCCTGCTAAAAAGGCTCCTGCTAAAAAAGCAGCTCCTGCTAAAAAAGCAGCTCCTGCTAAAAAAGCGGCTCCTGCTAAAAAAGCAGCTCCTGCTAAAAAAGCAGCTCCTGCTAAGAAAGCGGCTCCTGCTAAAAAAGCGGCTCCTGCTAAAAAAGCGGCTCCTGCTAAAAAAGCGGCTCCTGCTAAAAAAGCGGCTCCTGCTAAGAAAGCGGCTACGACTAAAAAAGCGGCTACGACAAAAGCAACTCCCGTTAAAAATTCAGCTCCTGCTAAGTCAAAAGTACTTTCCAGAGAAGAAGCTATTAAAAAATACAAAAACGCAATCGCTCCAGTGGCAAAAGTAAAAGCAAAAGCTAAAACAAAGCCTATTATTCTTGAAGAAGAAGATGAGGATTTTGATTTAGAAGTTGATCTTCTCGAAGATGATGAGGCTGAAACTGTCGATGAGGCCATGGGCGATGATGATTACGATGACGAAGAATCAATGGAAAAAGAAGACCACTTTGTCGGTGAAGAATTTGATCCAGAAACAGATGAAGAAATAAAAACTGAAGGATCATACTCCTATGGATGGGGATACAACGATGCTTTTGATAAACCAGAAGACGTTGAAGAATCAGACCGCGACCTCGATGAAGATGAGCAGTATGCTCTAGGAAAAAAATCGAGTGAAGAAGATGACGGATTCGACGACGACGACGATTATTAAATAATAGAATGACAAAAAGGGCTTCTTAAAAAGAAGCCCTTTTTTTAGGAATAATTTTATGAGCGAGCCAACACTAGATTTTTATTATTTTGAAACCTGCCCATACTGCCAAAAAGTTTTAAATGTAATTCTCGAATTGAATATATTTGTTAACTACAAAGATATTTATGAAGATACCAACAACATGCAAAAGCTTATGTATATTACAGGCAGAAAAACTGTTCCTTGCTTATTTATCGATGGAATTCCAATGCATGAATCTCGCGACATCATGGAGTGGCTAAGAGAGAATGAAAGCAAATTAAAAAAAATAGCAGAATAAAACATTAGGAAATTCATCATGGAAATTCGAGACCCCGTTCACGGCTCTATTCACATATTAAATGAAGAAATTCCTATTATTAAAGATGAATTTTTTCAACGCTTAAGAAATATAAAACAACTTGGATTTTCTGAATATGTTTTTCCTGGAGCTACGCACACTCGCTTTATTCACTCTATAGGTGTCATGAATGTTGCTTCAAACGCCTTTGATAGGCTTTTTAAAAACAATCTTTTTGATACTGAAATTCAAAAATTAAAAGAAACTTTTAAACTTGCTTGTTTACTCCACGATGTGGGTCATGCTCCGCTTTCTCATTCTACTGAAACTGTTATGCCAAAGCTTTCTGAGTTAAAGATTCCGGCTGATTTTCTCTCAAAGAAAGACCTGAAAACTGATAGGCAGGCCACTCACGAGGATTACACAATTAAATCTATCGTCGATAGCTCATTTGCTGGATCGTTCTCACTCGTAGAAAAAAAATTTGGAGTCGGTAGAAAATATATAGCCGACCTCATTACTGGACACACAAGTGATCCTAGTTATTTTACCGTTAAAGGTATCAATTACTTTCCGATTCTCCACCAACTAGTCTCAAGTGAGCTTGATTGTGATCGCATGGACTACCTTTTGCGAGATAGTTATTTTTGTGGAGTTAGTTACGGCTCATATGACCTCGATTGGCTTTTAGATAACCTAGAGGTTTGTATCGAAGACAGCACTGCATACTTAGGAATAAACGAGCGCGCAGTTGTAACTTTTGATGATTTTTTATTATCGCGCTATCACATGTTTATAATGGTTTATTTCCATTATCGGGCAGTATGCCTTGAACAACTGCTCTATAAGTATTTTAAAACGTCTCCAACTGAATACACAATCCCCGCTTCTATTGAAGCCTATATTGAACACGACGATCATTTTTTAATGAAGACACTTAAGCGAAGTAAAAATAAATATGCAGAGGCTATTATTAAAAATCAGGTTCCCCAAAAAATCTTTGAAGCCTTTAATGAGGGACAAGAGACTCATTTAAAAAATATAGAAGATTATTTAATCAAAGAAAATATCGAGTACATTCGCTCGGGCTCTAGTGGTCGACTTTCAAAATACTATGTCGATGAAACAACTTCCACTACTAAGTACCCGATGAAAGTTGTCAGAAAGCTCTTTGGTAGTGAGCAGAAAGTAACCTTCAATATTGATGAAGCAACTGATTTATTTACTAAATTTGCCAAAGCCCACGCTGTCAATCGTCTCCACTGCGATATGGAAACTCTCACTTCTAGTCAGCAAAAAAATCTACTTGAATTAATCCACAGATCGAGGGGGTAGAACTCTACTCCCTGCATCTTTTGCCTCACTCAAAAAAAATGAATGCCTTCGCTACAATGGTTAGGGGCTTGTGTTTTTAGTTTGGAGTTAAGCAATGGATTTAAAAGTTTTTCAAATGTTAGAGTTTATCAATTCTCGACTCAATAATATTGAAAAGAATATTACTCGCATGGATGAAAAACTAGACTTTTCAATTAGTCTCCAAAGAAACCATCTTGTTCGAATTAAAAATGGCGAAGAGATTGACGATAATATGATTTTAATGGGACGACCATATAATGACATTCCCCCTGCAAAAGCTTGGAGTATATACAATAATCCCGATATCGATTTTATTGTTTTGGATGTCACCTTAAAATCCTATAGCAAAGAGCATTTAAAAGAATCAATTCATATTCCACTCGAAGAACTTCATGTTCGCTTCGTAGAAATTCCCAGCAAGACTGTGCCGATAATGATTATTTCAGAAAATGGATTACGCTCCATTCAGGCATGTGAATTAATGGTGAAGAAAGGATTTTTTAATATAAATAATATTTCTGGCGGCTATGAATTCTGGCCGGGAAATGCGAGCAAAAATACTGAAGAAATTTCAGACACAGTCAAATCACAACACCACACAGACATATAAAGCTATTCTGAAAGATGTTCAAAAAGTCCTGGCTGTACAAGTAACTTTGATTGAAAATTCTTAAGAATTAACTCGACTCTATTGAGTTCTAAATCACCGATAAGGTCGGTGTATTTTTTTTCAATCTCATTAATACATTCAAACAGGTTGAGTTTGAATTTTAGGCCATACTCGGTTAGAAAAATATTTTGCTCGCGCTTATCCAAATTATTTAGTTTGCGCTCAATATAGCCGCGCTTTTCCAATTCGTTTAAATGTGAAGTCATCGTCTGTTTTTTTAGTCCGCAGCCATTGCCAATTTCTTTAATCGTTGGTCCATCATGCTCACAGACAAATAGCAAGACTTCTAAAAATGAAGGCCTTAAATCAGTAAAACCTCTGGCCTGAAGATGAGTGAGAAGTTCACCAGAATAATTTCGGTATATTTTTTTTACTAATGAGCCAATGCTTGAAACTTTCTTCATGAAAAATCTCCTGGAACTTTAGTCCCTATGTAAGACTAATCAAGTGTCCCACGAAGAGATTCTTGCCGTCAAGTCTCATATCCGGACTAAAACAGATTACGTGCGTTAGAGATACTCGTGACAATTCCGCAACAAATCCCGAAGGTCAAAAGATTAGAGCCACCATAGGACATGAGAGGAAGTGGTACTCCAACAATTGGCATTAATCCTGAAACCATCCCCATGTTAATCATAGTGTGACAAAAGAAAATGGCCAAAATTCCTACGACAACAACCGAATCGAACATTTTATTCACATTTGAAGCTAACCAGAGCAGCCGATAAAAAAGAGCAATATATAGTGAAATCAAAAAGACTGAACCAACAAAGCCATGTTCTTCATTAAAAATTGCAAAAATAAAATCCGTATGATTTTCTGGAAGATAATTCAAAGCCCCCTGAGAGGATCTTCTAAAACCTTTTCCAAAAAACTGTCCCGAACCTATGGCAATTTTAGATTGAATGGCGTTGTATCCTGAACCTTTGGCATCAAACTCAGGATCAATGAAAGTAGTGATGCGTTTTTTTTGGTACTCTCGCAAACCAAAATTATAAACAACCGTTGCTCCCAGCATAGCAAAGACAGCAATAATTGTAATGGTTTTCCATTTTAGTTTTCTATAAAAAGTAATGATGAAGAAAACTAACATGACCAGAAGGCCTGTTCCTAAATCGGGTTGAATAATAATCATCAACGCCGGAATAACAGTAATAAGAAAAGGAATGATCAATTCCCTAAAACCAATTTCTTGCTCGGGAGCAGCCTTCGAGTACCAGCGAGAAAGAACTAAAACCATTGCTATTTTAGTAATTTCTGAAGGCTGAAATTTTAAAGCTCCAATCCCAATCCATCTTTGTCCCCCTAAAGCGGAGTGACCAACTACCAAAACCATAATCAGTAAGATGACACTTATTAAGTAAGCTGGATAAGCTAATCTAAAAAAATTTTTTGGTTGAATAAGACTCACAACAATTCCAACAATCCAAGAAAGAATAAACCAAATTATTTGAGTTTTATATAAACCTTCTTCCGGCCCAATTCCTTGCGAATGGGTGGCAGAGTAGAGATTCAAAATTCCAATCACAAATATAGCGGTACAGATTCCAAAAAAGGAATAGTCGTATCGCTTGAGCTCTTCTCTAAAGTTAATCATGACTACTCCACCGGTCCCACTTGAGTTCCTCCACCTTTTTCTAAAGTAAAATTTCTTACTAACTTTCCAGCTTCGTCGTAGTAATCCTTAGTGTCTGTTTCAGGAACCATTGGAACTGGATTGGCCCTATTGTCTTCTTGAATTTGTGTCCAAGTCATTTTAGCTGTTTCTTGATCAACAATTTTCTTTTGGTAAGTTGGATAATATTTATTCATGTAAGCTGCAACCATCGCTTTAGCAACAGGACCTGCAGCTGTTCCACCATGACAGCCGTGTTCAACGACTACCCCAACAGCTATTTTGGGATTTCCAGCTGGAGCGTAAGCGGCAAACAGACCATTATTTCTGTATTTGTATTCCTGATTCTCACATTTATTAAAAATTTTATCTGCAGAAAAACCAATAACCTGAGCAGTTCCAGTCTTGGCAGCCATCTGTATACCGGCGCCCCTAAGTGATGAAGCCGTTCCACCTTGAGTATTCACAACATCAAACAAGCCTTGCTTAATTATCGCCATGGTTTTTGGCTTGAGTTGAAATTTATGAATTAATTCTGGTTGAACACGCTTTAACACTTGTCCAGAATTTGAAAAAACTTCTTTAACAACATGTGGCCTCCACAGTTTTCCTTCATTGGCCATAGTTGCATAAAACATTGCCAATTGCAGTGGTGTAACGTTGATAAAAGATTGCCCTATAACACAAGAAAGTGTTTCACCTTTTTGCCACTCTACACCAGTTCTATCTTTTTTCCATTTCTTATTAGGAATTAAACCACTGGTCTCTCTAGGTAAAATAATTCCCAACCTCTGCCCCATCCCAAAAAGTGTTGCATACTTATAAAGAACATCAATATCAATTTTATTTCCAATACTATAAAAGAAAACATCGCAAGATTCTCTTACTGCTTTAACGACATCGACGACACCGTGACCTTCTTTTTTCCAGCAGTGAAAAACTCTTCCCCCCATTCGGTAACCACCGTTACAGACGACTTGGGTTTTTTCATCCACGATTCCTGTTTCAAGTGCCGCAATCGCAGTGAGTGGTTTAAAGGTTGATCCAGGAGAATAATGATCTTGAATTGTACGATCTCGCAATGGACGTTTTTCATCCATCGTTAACAACCCCCAATAATTAGAAGATAATCCGGTTGAAAAATTAGCTGGATCGTAAGCCGGACGAGAAACCATAGCGATAATTTCGCCCGACTCAACATCTACCGCAACGGCTGCTCCATCTCTTCCATCAAGTGCATGGTAAGCTGCCAATTGAACATCGCGATCAATAGTAAGACGAACATTTTTTCCAGGCTCTGCAGCTTTATTATCAATTCCAGAATAAAGCTCATCACTTGATACATGTCTGCGAGCTCGCCCTCTAGCATCAACTTCCATGAATTGATAACCATCTTGGCCTCTTATTTCTAAGTCATATTGCTGCTCAATTCCTGCTTGCCCGATAAAATCCCCTTGCTTGTAATCATACTTATCGCGATCGCGAAGTCTTGGGATTTTCTCTTGAGATATCTCGGAAATATAACCAAGCAAATGTGCCCCAGTATCTTTATCTGTATATTCTCGACTAATAAATGTTTCTACAGATACACCTGGAAGCTTTGAAGACTCAGTTTCGATAATAGCCACTTCTCTGCGCGAAATATTTTTCTTAACAACAACCGGGATATACTTTGCTTGCCCTTGATACTTTTTTAATGTCTTAAAGATAGAATCGGGAGTGAGCTCGAGAATTTTGGAGAGGTATCCGATTGTCTCGTCGTCACCTTCTAGGTATTGAGGTGTTATAATCGCATCAAAACGTGGAACATTGTGAGTAAGCAGAACATTATTACGGCTAAAAATCATACCGCGAGGAGCTCGCACAACATCTTTTCGAAGCCGATTCTCTAATGAGTAATTAAAGAACATTTTCCCATGGTAGATTTGCAAATACCAAAGCCTTGCCAATAAAATGGCAAAACAAACTACAATGATATTGAGAATGATATCAGCTCGTTCCTGATGGGATTTGACGAGATCGTCTTCTCCAAACATTAGATCTTATCTCCTAGCATTCCGCGATCGTCGATATTCCAAATTTTATTGAGGATAATGAAAAAAAGCGGAGACAATAAAGCTATGATGACACTTTGAGGGAGGAAGCGCCACCCTTTATCAAAAATATAATCGAGATTGCCAAGCTGAATATAAATAATAACTGATTGAACAAAAAACCATAATAGTTGAAAAACCTGAGTAATTAAAATCGTCATTCCCCAAGAAGAAAAATGAATCATCTCTCTAACGTAAGAGACAACAACACAAATAACAATACCCGTAACTGTCCCCATCTCCCAACCTTCAACAGAGAAGAAAGAATGAAAATACTGAACTACCATAATAAGAATAGCCAAATAAGGAGTCTCTAAACGAAGTCCCAAAAAGAGGACTAATAGAATATTAAATGGCACTCTAAAATTGAGTAAACCAATCATTGGAAAAATAGCCGTCGTTATAATTTCCAAGATAAATAAAAGCATTAAGGTTTTTATCAAAGGAAAAACGATGTCTTTTAAATTAGTTTTCATCGCTTAACCTCGTTTGTATTGAGCTGTTCTTCAAGAGCTTTCCACTCTAATTGCTTATGTTCTTCTTGTTCATAGACTAAAACTAAAACTTCTTCGAGTTTAGAGAAATTAACCAATGGGGTAATCTCCACGTGTTGAGTAATTCCGTAACTTTCGCGCTCGATGCGAGAAATATATCCGATCTTGAGTCCTTTGGGATAAACATTCCCTAATCCGGCCGTCAAAACCAAATCGTTTAATATGATCGGCTCAGTACGGTTTACATACTTCATTACGCAACGACCACGACTATAGCCTTCTACAATTCCGTGAGAGCGAAGTCTTTCAACGACACCATCAACTCGATTATTGGCATCTAAGATAGTGATTACATCGGCAAAATGATCGGTCAGACGATAAACATACCCAACAAGCCCTTCTGCACTAGTAACAACTGACTGCAGTTTCACTCCATCTTTTAAACCGCGATTAATACGCACTACTTTATAATCATCGGCTGAATCCCAAGAAACGACTCGGGCTACGATTTTTTTGCGGTCAAGTTGTTCACCATACTTAATGAGCTCTCTTAAACGATCACTTTCTTTAATAGCTTCTTGATTGCTAAAAATCTCGTTTTGAAGATCCGAAATTTTATGCTTAAGCGTAAGATTTTCTTTACTGGCATTGAGATTGGTGACGTAATGTTCAACATAAGAGCCGATTCCTCTTTGAAAATCCGTCACTGTTCTTTGCACTGGCGCCATCATGTCTATAATGACTCTTTCAGCAAAAGATGATTTTTGGAAAACATAATCACGCTGCGACATCCCATACAGGGCAATAACGAGGATTATGCTGTTGATCACAACTTTTGATCGTCTCTCTTCTGTATCAGACAGCCTCAATTAACACTCCGTAAAAAATGAAAAAAAATAATATAGGTAAGCTTATGCAAACTATTTTAAAAAGCCAATAACCTTTGCAAGTAACTTTTTTCCCGATACAATATTTTAAATTTTTAATTGCAACGAAGGATTGTACTATGTCTGAATTTACTAAAAACAAAACGGCTAACGTTTTCGCAACTTTCTTAATAGGGATCATCGTCCTATCCTTTATGTTTACTGGATACCAGTCGATGCAAGCGGGTTCTCCGAACGCTATTGGAAAAGTTGGCGATTTGCCGATTAAGCCCGAGGAATTCCAACAAGAATATAACCGCCAAATAGAGTTCTATAAGCAAATTATGGGCGGTGAAATTAGTGCTAAACAAATGGAAGCAATGAAAATCAAAGAAAGTACGCTGCGAAATATCATACAGAGAAAGCTTATGATTAAGTTTGCAAGTGATATCGGCACTTACCCATCTGAAGAAGAAGTTAAAGCTGAAATAAAATCTCTCCCATATTTTTTAACCAATGGTCAGTTTGACTTAAATCGCTATAAAGGCTTATTGGCCGCAAATAAATTGACTCCAAAAGAATTTGAATCAGATGTAATCAATCAGATTAAAATGAAAAACTCTCAAACCCTCGTTCAAAATTTTCCACTCTCCAAAGGATATATGAACGAACTTCAAAAAATCCGCGACGAAAAATTGAATGCTGAGATTATTCAAATCTCTAAAAATGGCTTGAGAAATTATATTGATGTTTCGTCTGAGGAACTCAATAAGTTTTTAGCTGTTGCCACTAATATAAAACGAATTGAATCAATGTTTAAAGAAAGAGCTGAAAGCCTAAGTAAGCCTGAAGAAGTTAAGGCTCGTCATATACTCTTAACGACTCAAGGAAAAGACGAAGCTGCTGTTAAATTAGAAATTGAAAAAATCGCAAAACTTGTGACCCCTTCAAATTTTGCAAAAATGGCAGATAAGTACACTGAAGATCCTTCAGGAAAAGGCAAAGGTGGAGATCTTGGATCTTTTGGCCGCGGAAAAATGGTTCCTGAATTTGATAAAGTTGCCTTTGAACAAAAGCCTGGAACTGTCTCTGCGCCACTAAAAACTCAATTTGGTTATCATATCATTTTGGTTGAAAAGAAAAATGAAGGACATCTTGCAGTATTTGCTGAATATAAAGAAAAGTTCGCTAAAGAGCTTATTCAAAAAGATAAAGTTGAAGAGATTAAAAAATTAACTGTGGAAATTTCAAACAATCTTAAAAAAGCACTAGAAGTTGGCAGTGCTTCTGAAGTTAAATCAATTACAGACAAATATAAAATCCAATACGTAAAAGGTACAGTAAACCATCTGGATGGAGCTTCTAATGGAGTAAACTTAACTTCAGAAAACATGAAAGAATTATTCTCTGGAGATTTAACAAAGCCACAAGTTCATTTGTTTGATGATGGTGGATCAATTGTCATGATTAAAACAACTCCAGGTTTAGTAACTCCAGATATAAATGAAAAAGCTAAAACGGCAGAAAATAATGCTGGCTTAAAAAACGCCCTTTCTAAAAAAATGATGGAAGCTATT
>CANFNL010000007.1 GCA_947448205.1 Bacteriovoracaceae bacterium | reverse complement strand
TCCAACACATCATTTGAGAGCTTCGATAATAAAAAATGAAGCTTTGGAATATTAGTTGGCAAATAAAAACTTGTGTAGGCACTAACGTGACGATGTTCGAAGACATAATCAGTAATCTGATCACGTTTTTTAGTAAATTTTATCGACATTTCGACAATGAGTTTAACAAGTTCTGACTCACTTAAATTGGAAATCAGCAGATGAGGTTTTATTTCTTCAAAAGAAAAAGAGAAGGGCCCGAAGGCCCTTTCACGATCATTTATTTTTTGTGACATTTATCTTTTTCCAATTTCTACGTATTCTCTTACTGGAGAGCCTACGTAAACCTGACGAGGACGAGAGATTTTTGTTTCTTTAGTTTCTCTCATTTCTTTCCACTGAGAGAGCCATCCAGGCATTCTTCCTAAAGCAAACATAACAGTAAACATGTTTGTTGGGATACCTAGAGCGCGGTAGATAATTCCAGAATAGAAATCTACATTGGGATAAAGATTTCTAGATTTAAAATAATCATCTGCTAAAGCTTCCTGCTCTAATCCTTTAGCTATGTCGAGGTAAGGATCTTTTACTCCAAGTTGAGTCAAGACTGTATCACAAGCTTTTTTAATGATTTTAGCTCGAGGATCGAAGTTTTTATAAACTCGGTGACCAAAGCCCATTAGCTTAAAGGTATCGTTTTTATCTTTAGCGCGCTCAAGTGCTTTTTTATGATCGCCACCGGCCTTAGAAATTTCTTCTAACATTTCTAGAACTTCTTGGTTTGCTCCTCCATGGAGAGGTCCCCATAAAGCATCAATTCCTGCTGAGATTGAAGCAAACACCGATGCGTTCGACGACCCAACTACTCGCACTGTCGACGTCGAACAGTTTTGTTCATGATCGGCGTGAAGGATTAATAGAACATCTAGAGCTTTAGCTACATCTTTAGAAGGCTTCATTCCCATCATTGCCATAAAGTCTTCACAGTAAGATAGGCTTGGGTTAGAAGCTATGAGTGATTGACCTGTCGTCGTTCTTTGAATGGCAGCTGTGATAATTTTAAATTGCCCCACCAAAAGACTAAAAATTTCATCTTTTTGTTCCATCGTTGGATTTGGATTATTTAATTCTGGGTAATGTGCAGAAAGTGCAACAGTTACTGCAGAAGCAATTGCCATAGGATGAGCTGTTTTAGGAAAAAGCTCAATCATGCGAGTAATATATTCTGGAAGGATTGAATAGCTTGCAACTTTTTTTTCAAAAGTAGACAATTCTGCAGCACTTGGCAATTTGCCCCAGTTAAGCAAGTAAGCAACTTCAATGAAAGACGATTTCTCGGCAAGTTGTTCGATTGGATAACCTCTATATCTAAGTATCCCAAGTTCTCCATCTAAAAAAGTAACTGCAGAAGCACATGATCCAGTATTTAAAAAACCGTGATCGATAGTAATGCAACCAGTGTCAGCGCGAAGTTTTGATATATCAATGGCTTTTTCATTCTCACTTCCCATCGCAATAGGATACTCAAGAACTTTTCCGTCGATTTCGATTTTTGCTTTAAGTGACATTAGGCCCTCCGATAAAATGGTGGTATTAAAAAACTAAATTTAAGTTAGCCTAAATTATAGCTCAAAAAAAGCACTGTCCAGGGGAAAAGCTTAAATTGCCTATGAGTTTTTGCTAGACCACTCTTTCGGATCGTTGTGCCAATCCATGAGAAGTTTCTTACCATCCGAATCAATAAAATTTAACTCGAATGCAGCTTGAATTAAATGATCAAAATCAGTTAATGAATCAAGAATCAAAGAATGATTTTTCAAGCGATTTTTCACTTGGGGCATTTGATAATCGACAATACATAGACAGCGAGAACAATTTAGTTTTGCAATTTTAAGCCCTAACATTGCCTCCTCAAGGCTTGCTCCCTGATTGACTAAATCTTCGATAAGAATAACTGACTGATTAGCTTTAAAGTCACCCTCAACTTGATTTTTTCTGCCATGCTCTTTTGCTTTTGGTCTAACGTACACCATCGGCTTATTTAGCCGATCGGCTAGAATAGCTGCATGAGGAATCCCTGCAGTTGCAATTCCTCCAATGAAATCATAATGTGAAAGCCCAGAAGTAAATTTAATTAAATCGACAAAAGCTGCAATAATTTTGTTTCTAAAATCCACGTGAGAGAGGATTAATCTATTGTCACAATAGATGGGACCCAATAAGCCTGAAGCATAAGTGAAGGGCTTCTGTGGAGAGAGTTTTACACAACCGTGTTTGATCAGAGCTTTTGCGATTTCCAATTTCATGCTTTATCCTTTTAATCTTTTACCATGTTGAACTTTAGTATAAAATTTAAAAAGAGGAAAGTTCTCCTTTTATTTTGATTGAGCAAATTCTCTATGAGGCGTATCTAGTGCTTACCACTACTAAATTGGGAAAAATTATTTCCAAAGACAAACCCTATACTTATCAACTTATCCAAAACTACACCAGGAAGAATGTGAAGAATTTTTACCTCATAAAAGATGATCATCTAAATTTTTTAAAAATTTCAATTAAAAATTTACTAAAAATAAATAATGGTAAACTCATCGATCCAAAAAAGCTTATAACCATTCATTTGAAGTGACTTTTTTTATCGTTGCTGCTTGAAAGACTTCCCCATTGAATACTAGAATAATAAGCTATTATGAAATTTAAAAATCCACTTATTCATGGCCACTTTATCAAAAGATACAAACGTTTTTTTGCTGACGTAAAAATCGATAATAATGTGGTTGTTGCTCATACAGCCAACACCGGTGCAATGACGAGCTGTCTTGGTGAAAATTGGCCAGCCTTATTGAGCTATCATGACTCTCCTACTAGAAAATTAAAGTATAGTTTTGAAATGATTAACAATGGTATAACTTGGATTGGAGTCAATACCAGTATAACAAATTCCTTAGCAATCGAAGCCATTAAAAACGGAGTAATTAAAGAACTTCAAGGTTACCAAAATTTAAAACCTGAAGCTAAAATAGGTCAAAGTCGAATCGATATCTTACTTTCCAATGGTGATACTGAAAATTTAAAAGACCTCTGCTATGTAGAAGTTAAAAATGTTACTCTTAGAGATGAAGCTGGATACTGCCTTTTTCCAGATGCTATAACCTCAAGAGGCTTAAAACATTTACATGAATTAATAGATTTAAAAAAACAAAATATTCGCACCGTCATGCTCTTTATCGTTCAACGTGAAGACTGCCATACTTTTAAAATAGAAAATGAGATAGATTCCAAATACTCTGAGCTGCTCAAGTTAGCTATTGATTTTGGGGTAGAAGTTTTAGTTTATGCTTGTCAATTGAGCCCGGAAGAAATTTTAATAAATAAGAAGCTTATAATCGAGTAAGGGCCATTGAGGCCCTTACTTGTTTGCAAATTTTTTTTGATAAAACTAAGCTGCTTTTTTATCTTTATTTTGAGCATTGGCAACAACAGTTGCTTTTGCTGCATTTCTATCTTTTGAACCTTCCATTAACTTCAGATGGTTTTGAGCCTTAATCTCTTTGGTTGTTAACTTCTTGCCACCTTTGTTTTTGTTGCCGTGTTTATCTCCCATAAAAACTACCTCCCTCGATATTACTTGCAAATTTCTTAGTAATAAATCTATCGGCACTTTCATGATAATACATTAGCGTTTTAATTGCCTAATCCGTAAAAAATTGAAGCATAACACTCTAAAAAGACGAACCAGTTGTTGAGAAATCAATCGGCTAATTGGCTTGATTTTTTGGCTCTGGTTAAAACGGCCCCTAGAAAAGCCTTTAATAAAAATAAATTTTAAGCAAAATATTTAGAGCGCCTCTCTTCTTTTAGGCGCTCTTTTTCATGAGATTTTCTTTTTCAATTGATTCTAAATTCTTAGAAAAATAAATTTTTGTTTTTTCAACAAGTGGAGCATAAATCAATCGACATAAAGAATTATGACCATTTGGAACTAAATCCTCGTAGCGAGCATAGATAAAAAATTCTTCATCCGTGCTTCTGATGGCATTATTCATATTCCCATAGAAATTTAAGATCCGTGAATCTAGTTTAAATGGGGAGAGCTCCGAATCCAAAACCGCCTCACTTTCATTAAGTTTCTTAAACGATTCTTCAATTTTAAGTTTCCCAACTTTTGAATAATTTTTAATGGGAATTTTTAATTCCATATTTGCTGAATTTTTAATTTTATTGATAAAATTCTTATCGCTAATTTTAAAAATCAATCCAGCCTCAGAAAGCTGATGTATTTGGACCTTATCAGCATACTCATTTACGTCATTGTTGAGTTTAAAAACTACAGGAATTGTGGCACTTAAACGAAATGATCTCAAAGTGTATTGTTCAAGTAAAATTTTTCTCATAACAAATTGAGAATAAATATCATTATTCAACCATTTCATTGAAGTAAGGGTATAGTAAGGACCTTGTTCACTATCAAAAGAAAATAAGATTTCATCTTTTCGTTCAAACCATGTAAGCCTCAAGCGGCTGTCTAAATACGACTCATAAAGTGAATAAAGATCACTCTTCACCGTTTTCACTTTATTACAAAGCCAAACTGGTTTAGAACGTAATTCTTGAAGTGTTTGATTAAGTTTTATCAGATGGTAATTATTATTAAAATTTTTATAATATTTCCTCTGAGCTAAGCAAGTTTGGTCCCAATTGGCCCAATGGAAAGTTAACTCTTTGGATAATTTTAGATGCTCTGTAAGTTGACGGCCACTAAGGTACTCTCTGAAAGATTGGTTCAATATTTGTAAACTCATTCGTTTTCCTCCGAAGTGGTAAAATGGGGTAAGTTGAGATCATTTTATCGTATAGAAGTTAACTACTTTCTAAAATTTAATTATTTTTGGAGATACTTGAATTTGTTCTCATTAAAGAATAAATTCAGACTTTTATGAATATTCAAAAATGTGTCTTTTTTGTGGCAGTTTCTTTTATCAAAAAGCCAAACTCTGTTATTATCATATTATGAAGAATCCTTTTGATATTCTTGAGCAAAACTCGTTAAACTTCAAACTAACTCCAATTTCTTTTAGAGAAATATTTTTTATATCTGAATCCCCTTGTGATGTTTACGGACAAGTTGACGGCCTCTTTAAAATTGTACTCTTTAAAAAAGCTGAAATATCCAATGCAATTTTAAAAGATCTCTTGCATAAAAAACTAGCCAATCTATTTGTTATGGAAGACGACAGATTCCAATTAAGAATAGCCCAGCAAGAAAATTTAAGAAATGTGACTCGCTCACTTTCAATTGGAGATCCACTTGAAAAAGCACGGCTGCAAACAAACCTGCTGACACTTAATTTAAATTATTTATATGAAGATCCGACAGATGATAATTTATTAAATCTGCAAGTTCAAAGTGCTAAAAATTTAGCAACTTTTCTGTATAACAAACCTCAGATTCATGAAGCACTCTACAAAGAATTTATCAAGCAAGGTCATCATTATATTTTCGCTCAACCTTTTCTCTCTACCCTTTTTCTTATAGGTGTTATGAAGAATTCACGAATGTATATAGATAAAGATATTGAACTCTTTTTCTTAACGAGCTATTTCAAAGATATTGGAATGTCAGCTATACCAGTTGAGAAATATAACCAGGATTATTTGGATGATGAAGACAAGAAACTTTTGGCAAGCCATCCCCAACTCTCAGTCAATATCTTAAAAGGGAGATTGCCCCTACCACCAAATCATCTTAGAATCATAGAAAATCACCACATCTATAGCACTCTAACACAAAGGCTAAACTTAGCTGATAAAGACGATCCTTCAACAATCTTTGGTTTCGAGACAATGATGATTTCTGTCATGGATACAGTCGCCGCCATGACCACTGACCGACCTTTTAGGAAAGCTGAATCACTCTTTAAAAGTTTAGACCTCATTCGCTTATTAATTGGAGAGCAATATCCACAAGAATTTAAATTAATCGTTTTTTACTTCAAAAATTTTTTCAAATCAGTCTAGCCAAATAACAGAGTAATTCTCTCTTACATAAATTTCTTTTCAAACAGTAATAGGACATGAAACACTTTCTAATATGTTTTTAGTGCCAATTAATTCTAGGGAGGGAAATAATGGCGATATCAGATATAAGTCCGTTGACAGGTATTATTGCAGAAGATTTAGTTTATGTAGACTTTGGAGAACACGAGGGAAAATCGGTTCTCGAAGTGGCAGACACATTGCCAGATTACTATGAATTTTTACTTGAGAGCAAGGAAGGTGGAAAATGTACGATCCGACGCTCTAAGGACAAAAGTTTTCGCCTCTATGTGACACAAACCGCCCATTAATTTATTGATTTTCTGGGGAAGGGTTCACTTTCCCCAACAATCTTAACAAAATCCTAACAAATCCCCCTTTAACTTCTGAGCGAAATTGTCGATTATGAGGAATGTTCAAACTAAACTCAAAAACCCAAGACTCCCTTTTATTTTACATATTAAGATTCATTTCTTTATTAGTTATTTTTCTTCTTTTATTTATTATTTTTATTTTATTTAAGTCAGCTTGGCCCTCGATATCGCAAAATGGCATTGGCTTTATATTTAAAACAGAATGGAATCCAGTAGAGCAGCACTTTGGTGCCCTCGCTTTTATTTTCGGAACTCTCATAACTTCATTCTTAGCACTTTTAATTGCAACACCCGTTAGTATTTTTGTTGCCTTATTTATCTCTGAATACTTGCCCAAAAGTGCTTCGCGAATTCTCTCTTTACTCGTTGAAATGGTCGCAGCTATTCCTAGTATCGTCTTTGGCCTGTTTGGGATTTTTTATCTGGCTCCAATGGTTAGAGATAGCTTCTCACCTTTTTTAAAAACCTATTTGGGATTTCTTCCTTTTTTTCAGGGCCCAAGCTTTGGAATCGGTATTTTAACAGCCTCTCTTATTTTGGCGATTATGATTATACCGACTGTGACTTCAATATGCCGCTCAGTATTTGAACTTATTCCAAAGCATCAAAAAGAAGCAGCATACGCTTTAGGATCAACTAAATTTGAGATGATTAAATTAGCGGTTCTCTCTCCTTCAATTTCTGGTATTAGCAGTGCAGTTGTTTTAGGTTTAGGAAGGGCACTTGGTGAAACCATGGCCGTCACTATGCTCATTGGTAATTCGCCTAATATTACTAAATCAATCTTTGCACCGGCAGCTACAATGGCTTCTGTCATGGCCAATGAATACACTGATGCCAATAACCCTCAACATGTAGCCTCTCTTTGTTATTTGGCTTTATTATTATTTCTTATAACATTTCTTTCAAATCTTTTTGCTAAAAGTATTGTGAAGAATTTTTCCAAGATGGGTTGAGCTTGAAGATAAAAATAAATTATAGACTCTTTCGTGAAATTAAAACCCAACTCTTTAAGCTCGTCACTATTTTGAGTGCAATTGCCGTAATACTCCCTTTGCTTTTAATCTTAAAATTTGTTTTTGTTCAAGGAGCAGGCTCATTAAATCTAAGTTTTTTCACTGAACTGCCAAAACCAGTCGGCGAAGTTGGTGGAGGAATGAAGCATGCTATAATAGGCACTATTGTTATTGTCATGATTGGGGCAATGATAGCTGTACCTATTGGTATCACGTGTGGAATTTATTTAAGTGAATTTTCTAAAAGTAAACTTTCCAAAACCCTTAAATTAACTGTAGATCTAATGAGTGGAATTCCTTCTATTGTTATTGGTATTTTTGCTTATTTGATTGTTGTTGTGCCTATGAAGAGCTTCTCTGCCTTTGCTGGAGGAGTAGCCTTAAGTATAATCATGCTCCCGATAATCATTAAGACATCTGAGGAAATACTAAAATTAGTTCCTAATCATTTACGTGAAGCTGGATTGGCACTTGGGCTTCCCAGATGGAAAGTTATTCTTTTTATTATTTTGAAAGGAAGTATTGCAAATTTACTTACGGGAATAATTCTTGCTATTTCTAGGGCCGCAGGTGAGACTGCCCCGCTGCTATTTACCGCTTTTGGAAATATGTATATGAGTTATGATATTAAAAGTCCGATGGCAACCTTGCCTGTACAGATTTATACTTACGCTATTTCACCCTTTAAAGATTGGCAACGACAAGCTTGGGCCGGAGCTTTTATTCTCATGGTTCTCATTTTGGCAATGAATTTATTTGCTAGATTTATACTAACTAAAATTAAAGATAAAAAAGGATTTTAATAAATGTCTAAATCAGAATTGTCCGAAAAAATTATTTTGGAAGCAAAAAATCTCGAAGCTTGGTTTGGGGATTTTCAAGCAGTAAAAGGTATTGATGTTTCCTATCATGAAAGAACCATCAACGCTATTATTGGGCCTTCTGGTTGCGGAAAATCCACCTATCTGCGATGCCTAAATCGTATTCATGAAGAGATTGAAGGAACTCATGTCAGGGGACAAGTACTTCTTGAAGGTCAAAATATTTATGATAAGAAAATCGATGTGGTCGATGTACGCAAAAGAATTGGGATGGTTTTTCAAAAACCTAACCCTTTTCCTTCGATGAGTATTTTGGATAATGTGGTTATAGGTTTGAGGCTTCAAGGAATTAACAAACGATCAACACTTTTGGAAGTGGCCGAAACTTGCTTAAAAAAAGCGGCACTTTGGGAAGAGGTAAAAGATAAGTTAAGTTCACTGGGAACTTCATTATCTGGTGGTCAACAGCAAAGACTGTGTATTGCCAGAGCGCTTGCTATAAATCCACCTGTTCTACTAATGGATGAGCCCACTTCTGCTCTGGATCCAATCGCAACTGCAAAAATAGAAGAATTGATGAATGAAATTAAACGGGACTATACCGTTATAATTGTTACTCACAACATGCAGCAAGCTGCTCGAATTTCAGATTATACTTCTTTTTTCGTATACGGTAAGATGATCGAACATGGACTCAGTTCTGATATTTTTACAAATCCTAAAGAAAAGCAAACTGAAGATTATATTTCTGGAAGATTTGGTTAATATTTTTAATTTGAGCTAATTGTAAAAGAGGAAAATATGGATATATCACCAAAAGATCTCAGAGATCATATCTTAAAAATGGCCAGTTTAGTTGAAGCATCTCTTGCAAGCTCACTCAATTTAGAAAAGAGCATGGAAGAAATTTTTGAATTAGAGCGAAAAATTAATGAGTTTCATATGCTCATAGATGATGCTTGCTTTAAATACATTGCGCTGAAAAGCCCTGCTGCTAAAGATTTAAGAACCGCCATAGCGGTTATGAAAATTAACGCTGACTTAGAAAGAATGGGTGATCAATCTCTGAAAATTAAACGCCAATATCAGACTATTGGCAGAGAGATTCTCCAAATAAAAAATATGGCCTTCGAAGTTAATATCATGGTTAAAAATACCCTGGATTCATTTGTAAGAAATAATATTAAACTGGCTACGGATGTTATTGAATACGATCAAGAAATCAATGCGCTCAATAGAGAGATCGTTCGGAATTATATTAATCAAATTAAAAATAATGAAATAGGCTTTGATGAAGGCTATGCCATAATTAAAATTTCAAAAAATCTTGAACGCATTGGGGACCATGCTAAAAACATTGCTGAAGATGTCATCTTTTTGGAATCTGGATCAGATATACGACATAGCCCTGAATTTAAAATCGGGAAAAAGGAATAGCTCATGCAACATGTGCAAAAAGAAACAATAGTCATCATTGAAGATGAACAAGAAATTAGTGAACTCATTCAGTCCCAAGTAGCAAGTTTTGGCTTTACCAATTTGCCCTTCCTTGATGGAAAAAAAGCCCTCGATTTTATCCAATCTGATGAGGCGAAAAATATTCAGCTCTTCATTATTGATCGCATGCTACCTTCAGTGAACGGTATTGAAATTTGTAAATTTATTAGACTTTATAATTCAACCAAAATGACCCCAATCTTAATGCTGACAGCGTTGAGTACTCCTGAGCAAATTGTCGAAGGACTTGATGCGGGTGCAGATGACTATATGACTAAACCATTTGATCATAATATTCTGACTGCAAGAGTTCGCTCACTTCTACGCAGAAGACAATTAAGTACTAAACAAATTGAGAATAAAAAAGTTTTACAACATAAAGGCTTATTGGTTGATACTGAACAATGCAAAGCTTGGATAGATAATCTACCGGTGGATCTGACTTTGTCTGAATATAAAATTCTTTGCTGCTTTCTTCACTCTCCCGGTAAAGTACTCACTCGAAATCAGTTAGTCGAATTCATTCAAGATGGGCCAGTCCATGTCACTGATCGCACAATCGATACTCATATTTTTGGATTACGAAAGAAGCTGGGTGAATATGCCTCAATAATTGAAACTATTCGTGGAATCGGATATAGAGTAATAGCTCATGAATGAGATTCGGTATAAGAGAATTTTACTGGTTCAAGGTATTTTCTTAACCATACTTGCAATACTTTCTTATTTTTTAGCTAAAAATAGTGCAAGTCCAACTAAGTACCTCTTCGTTTGGTTTAGCTCAATAATTCTAAATATTATTTACATAAAAAGATATGCTCTACCCACAAAAAGCTTGCTTGAAAAAATCAAGACCTCAACTTCTCAAGAAGATCCATCCTGGTCTTTTATTGAAGATAGTATTAATCAAAAAGATGATGCATTTAACAAACAAAAAGCAGAATTTGAACAAGAAAATATAAAATATAATCTCTTACTAGACTCCCTTCAAGATCCAGTATGTATTTTAAATAAAGATCTTGTAGTTATTTATGCAAATCAGGCTTTTAGAATACAATTTGATTTAATTGATAAAACACTACCCATTGCGCTCATCGAATTCACTAGAAATTTAGAATTCCAGGAATTTTTAGAGAATGCTGTAAAAGTAGAATTAACTTCTAAGAAAAGTTATTTCTGTTTTAGTCAATTACACGATTCACAAAAGTCTTATTTTGATTTAAAAGTATTCCCAGTCGACAATGTCAATAATTACCTCTGCCTTCTGCACGATGTTTCTGAAAGGAAGCTGGCCGATCAGATGCGTGAGGATTTCGTATCTAATTTCTCTCACGAAGTAAGAACCCCACTGACAATTTTAAGTGGACAAATGCAAAATCTAAAAACGGCGCTTTCACTTGAAGCTGATTTTACCGAGCGATATTCTGCCTACTTTGAAAAGATCGAAAATAATTCGAGAAGGCTTATCAATCTCTTTAACGACCTACTTCGTTTAAGTACTGTAGAAAGTACAAAAGATATCGTAAAAGAAGAAATCGATATTGAAGAAATGTTAGAGTTTTTAACTCAGGACCTACTTATCAATTATCCAGATAAAAAAATTCATTTTGAAATCTCATTAAAGCAAAAAAAATTCTATGTCGATTATAATCTCTTTGAACAAATTCTCATTAATCTTATAGACAACGCTTTGAAATATATCAAACAAACTGGTCTTATTTCTATTACTAGCTATCATCAAGATAACTGGGATCATCTAGTCATTACCGATAATGGGGTTGGTATTCCCGAAGATCAAATTCACAGAATTTTTGAAAGATTTTTTCGTATAGATCCTTCAAGGTCTTCCGAAACTCAAGGAACTGGATTAGGTTTATCCATTGTAAAGCATATTATTCAAAAGCATGATGGAAAGATTAAAGTTCAAAGTCTTGGTGAGAGTGGATCAAGCTTTTCTCTCTCTTTCCCAAGCCAAGAAGTACTATCCTCCAACTAATTTTAAAATTGCACTTGGCTGATCATTAGACATTTTTAACATTGCTAAGCTTGCTGATTGTGCAATCTGAACTTTGGCTTTATTAGCTGTTTCCAAAGCAATATCGGCATCACGAATTTTAGAATTCGCTCCAGATAAATTTTCTCTGGTGTTTTGAAGATTTTGGACGACTGAATTTAAGCGATTACTCATGGCCCCAAGTTTTGCACGACTCCCACTGATCTCACCAATCATATTATCGAGTATAGAAAGAGAATTTTGTGAAGATTCTTTTGAGCGAAGATTGATAGCAGCAATTCCAAAATTATTGCTTGAGTCCATTATCTTTCCCATATCGTAATGAATACTATCTAGATTCTTATCGCTATTGACACCTATTTGAAGGTCGTAAACACTATTTTTATCCTTGATTATATTATTACCATTAAAACTTGTAGAAGCCGTGATTCGCTGAATTTCGTTTTTCATTTGTTGAAATTCTTTATCTATTACCAAACGATCCATATCTGAAACAGTATCACTGGCAGATTGGATTGATAATTCTCTCAATCTTGTAGAGATCACTTGCATGGTATTTAGGGAGCCTTCTGCCACTTGGAGAAGAGAGATTGAATCGTTACTGTTTCTTTCTGCTTGTGAGTTGCTGCGAATCATTGATTTCATTTTTTCTGAAATCGCAAGTCCAGCTGGATCGTCAGAGGCACGGACAATTCTTTCCCCTGAAGATAATTTACTATCCTCATTCGCCTGCTCTTGAGTATGCATTTGTACATACCTTTGAGCGACCATAGATTGTACGTTGGTCGAAACGCGCATTACTCTTCCTTGAATTCCTAAAAACCTCTACCATGAGGCTTTTTGGTTTTATCGGAAAAATTTTCCTATGGCTTAACTAAATAATAACCCGACGATAAATCTCAAGCAATTCACTGGTGGATTGTTGGCGGTGAAAGCGCTGAACATATTTTAATCCTTGAAGACTCATATGATTTCTCAAATTTTGATCTTTAGCTACTTTTAATAGAGCTTGGCCAATATCTGACTGAGAAAGTGGGTCGACAAAATAAGAGTCCGCCCCGGCACTTTCAGGGAAACAAGAACCAAAAGAGGTTATCACAGGAGTTCCAGAAAAAAGGGCTTCGATGATAGGGATACCAAAACCTTCAAATAATGAAGGAAAACAAAATACATTTGCCGCCTGATAAAAGAGTGGCAATTCAGAAAAATCAATCTTATCTAAAAAATAAACTCTGCTATTGAGTTTTAATTCTAATGCTCTAGCTTGTACTTTGCTTTTATATTTTTTACCTTGACCGATAAAAACAAGATCATCTTCGATTTGATTAGCAATCTGAGCATAGGCTTCTAAAATATTTAATTGATTTTTTCTTTCTTCGAAAGCTCCAACATTAAGTATAAATGGCTTTTTAATTTTATATTTTTCATTTAAGCTTTTGAGTTTCTCACTACTTTGCTTGTTATAAAAGATTGGAGAGCAACTTTGATAATGAACGACAATTTTTTTCTCATCTACTCCAAAAAATTTTATTAGGTCAGCTTTTGTTTGCTCACAGATTGCTATTATGGTGTCTGAGTGCGTACATGCATATTGAAATTTTTGAGCATAAACTAACCTATCAATTAAAGGGAAGAACTCTGGGTAACGTAAAAAAATCAGATCATGAATAGTTACAATTTTTTTAAATGGAAGAGAGTCTAGTCGATAAGGTATTTCATGAGAAAGACCGTGAAAAATATCCAGTTTCATTTCTCTTAAATCTCTAGGTAGCAAAAAGCTTCTCCAAAAAGAGGGAAATTTTTTTCCAACAAAGGATTTAGGTAATTTTATATGTGCCTTTGACGAAAGTGATTTTACCCAATTTTGTGCCCATCTTTCTTTAAAAGGCGGGGTAAAAAGATACAATTCATCTTTGGGGGAGTACTCTAAAAGGCCTTCAATCAGACCTCGAGAATAATTGCCAAGCCCTCGTGAGTTATGTGTGGCCCTTTTAGCTTCAAATCCAATATGCATGAAAATCCTAAATTAAAATCCTAAGTTAAATTTTACACTAAATTCAATTGACCCCGCCAGTTTCATTGTGCTCACAGGGACAGAATTTATAACTAATTTAGGCCTCAAATGAACAAGTTTATTTGACATTAATATTTTTTTCCAATCGAGGTTTGAAATATTAAGCTTTAGACATGTTCCATCACACCCAAGTGGCGTCTCGTTGAGATCAAAATACACAAGCCGTGCAAAGCCTTCATTATCCACTTGCATTCCAGGAATTGGACTATCAAACTTTCCGTATATTTCCAGTCGATCAACGAAATTTAGTGAATCCTTAGCCTTGGCATCTTTAACTGTAACCATCAGTGAATCAAAACTTATATAATCTATCAAGTTAAAATCAATTGCCGACAAACTGCTCAAATCAACATCGACTGGAGGCAATTTTAACTCGTGCCCACCGGAAGTAGAAATACTAGTGTTTGCTAAAACGATTGCGATGGCCTGGAATAGTTTCCCAAAAAGAGGAAATTTTCCAGCATTTTTAGCATATTCATCTATTTGGGTATCATCAATTTTATAAGAAAAATAAATAGGACTATTATGCTTGAGCTCATTTATAGTAACTGGTTGATAGGCTGAAGTAAGTCGCTCTCTTCCACAAGAGAGGAGATTGAACATTAATAAAAAAATTAAACTAGCTGATTTTACATTTTGCATAGTGAGCTTTATAGCATAAAAAATACTGAGCATTTATGGGCTTGTAGATTTTTCACTATAACTATTTTTATAAGCTAAAAATTGAAAATTCCATTACTATGCCTCCTATGAAAAATTTTCTTCAAATGAGCTTAATTGGCTTGATAGCCTCAACGACCCAAGTCTTAGGTGCCAGCTACGACACTCTTCCAAAGGGTGTTAATTTGGCTGTTTTTAAACAGGTCTTTACCTCAAAAATTACTTCAAAATACGATACTAATAGTCAGGATGAATCGTTATCTCTAAAAGAAAATTTTAATTCTAATAAATTAGAAAATATTTCAACCATTATCAAATCTTATTTTAACGAGTTAAAAGGCATTTCACCCGATATCTATAATCAATTCTCACTAGGTGAATTTAAGGCCGAAGCTTACGCTGAAGCCACTGCCCAAGGTCTAGGTTTTGCCCACGGCCTAACTGATCATCTCACAGTTTATGCCTCCATACCAATTTATCACCTTAAAACTAATGTCACTTTTAGACAAAGCCAGGCTAGTAGTTTAGCTGCCATAAAAAATAGTTTAGCCAATATTGAGACAACTACAGCAGATGCAACTTTCGTTCGCCAATTAACTATGCAACTGCCAGAAACTAATGAGCAACTCCTGCAGTCGCTCGTCGTTAATTTTTACGGCTACAAAGCTTTGGGTAAATGGGAAAAAGATTCATTAGGTGACACTGAAATTGGTGCCATTTATCGCTTAACAGATACAGCAGACAAAGGATTGGCTTTAGGTGCCGGCACAGTACTGCCAACAGGAGAAGTGGATGATCCAGATTCACTTCAAGATGTACCTACTGGAGACGGTCAATTTGATGTCTATTTAGAATCAATGGCCGGAATAAATTTTTTTGAAGGTGAATTGCAGTTTGATATTAAAACCAGGTACACATACCAAATATCTTCCACAAAAGTTATGCGAAAAGTTGATGATAGCAATCTACCATTAAGTAGAAGCAAAATCGCATTGATCGAAAAGCTAGGTAATAAAATTGATTCAACTTTTACTATCACGTATAATCCGACGATATGGCTAAATGTCAATTCATCTTTAATTTACAATCAAACTGCTGCAAGTAATTATGACACCCAAGAGACCAATGTGAAAACGGCTCTTGAGTCAAATACGGCCGGTGATAGTGAGTGGGGAAAAATAGGAGTTGGGTTTTCTAGCGTAGAGTTGTATAAAAGAAAAAAAATAGAAGCACCATTTGAAATAAATATATCTGCTCAAAAATTATTGAATGCAACAAACTCTGCCAACTATAATCGCTATGATTTGGATTTCAAGTTATATTTTTAAATTTATTGAATATAAGAATAAAAGATTTTACCTTTTTCTTCACTTATCAATTTAAAAGGATCTTCCTTAATTAAGAGACTACCATCGAGATCAAAAAAATCAACGCCTCCAGAAATATTGATGGCACTTGAAATACCCAAACTTGTTTCAACCATACAACCCAGCATTGTTTTTAACCCCAAAAGCTTTGCCTGTCGCAATTGTTTTAAGGCTTTCATATATCCGCCAGACTTCATAAGCTTAATATTTATTCCATGAAATCGTTCAGGATAATAAGATCCAATATCTTCTTTCGTTACTGATTCATCTGCCATCAATAAAACATTACAATTCTTTTTTAATTCTAACATTTCATCATGCATATTACTTTTGAGTGGCTGCTCTAAAAATTCAAGTCGGGAAATATTATTAAATTTTGATAAAAAATTTATAACTTGAGTAGGACTCTCGAATGATTCATTTGCATCGACTCGCAGGGGTACATCTGTAAGCCGTAAAATTTCCTGGCAAAAATCATGTGCATTATCCTGATTTACTTTAACTTTAAGAAATGAAAATCTCTGGAGATTGTTTTCTCTAATGAAGGCTTCAACTTTTCCAACTTCCATTATTGGAATAGAAAAAGAGGTTCGAACACTACTTACTACATTGGTTCCCATTAATTGGGCAACACTCTTACCTGACAAAATTGATACATAATGAACAAAACTTGATTCTATACCAAACTTTAAAGATTGCGGAATATCTAACGTATCCAAAAAGCTGACCAAACTTTCTATACCTGTTAAATCTTGTGGAACAGCAGAGCGAAACTCCTCGAATTTTTCTAAGATTACTTCACGATTTTCTCCATAGCGAACATTAAAGGCCACTTCACCAATGGCATTAATTGAGCCATTGTTTAGTTCCACAATAAAATTTCGCTTAATGTCTGAGCAATTGCGCGAAATTTTCCAAGTAAACTTCAAGGGCAACTCTATTTCTTTAATGTTCCAAATAAACATGATTTTCGCCTAGATTTTAATTTTTTAAGACTTAATGATACTATATTTTATGCATTTGAATAAAGATATTATCGTTCGGGTGATTTTAAGTTTAGTCTTTCTAGTTATTGCCGGTGGAGTTTTTCTTCCAATGATTCTTATAGTCTTTAAAGGCAAAGTATCTGGCAGCGATAACGAGGACGACATTGATCATTTGATCAAAAGACAAAAAGAAAGACTGCGCTCACAGTACGGTATTAAGGATACTCCTGGCACATCCCCTTTTGATCATGTTTCTCCAGCAGCTCAAAAAATATTTCAAGAAACCCAATGGGGTGGAGGAGCTCTAGTAAAAGAAATTCAGTTTGAAATAAATAAAAATTATTCTTATACTGTTGCCGAAAGTAAAATTAATGCCTTTATTCTTTTATGTGAAAAAAGAAATTATTTACAATATTTGTCAAATGAGAATCAAGCAATAAGCCTTGCAGTCAAAAACTATCTCATTATTTTACTACTCTTTTTTTTATTGATTGAAGAAATTCGTGAAAAAAAATTTTTTATTATGGAGACCATTTCACATAAAATTGGAATAAATTCTCAAGAACTAGCTTTAGCATTGCAAATCAAATTACTCTTAAGTGCCTCAAGTAAAAAAGTAATTAAAGAAGAACGAATCTTTTGCGATTCATTAGCTATTCATCAATACGCAGAGGAAACAATTAGAGAAGCAAGCGAAACTATAGCAAAAAGAGAAGCTAACCTTTGGGCAAAAAGCCCTTCTCAGTTTTTTGAAGAACTAAGTTTAGCACTCAGTTATTCATCTATTCTGACCCCATTACCGAAATTAAAAAATAAAAAAGATTTTGAAACGGCTTGCTCAATTTTAAGTGTCTCAAGTCATCAGCCACTTCAAGAAATAAAAAAACAGTATAAGAAGATTGCTCTCCTTAAGCATCCTGACAAAATAGTATCCCAAAAACTCCCAAAGACTCTCGAAAAAATATCTATTGAAAAATATAATCAAATCCAAGAAGCATACGAACTAATTGTTAAAATCAAAAGTAAACAAATATAAGGATCACATGCATAATAAAAAAGCGAAATTGACAAAAGATATTAAACAATCACTTATCGATATAATTAGTGAAACAAACGGAGTAACCATTAGTGATACTCTTGAACTTTTAAGCTTCAATTCTACTTTGAAGAAAAACCCACTTCTGGAAAAATCACTATCAGAGTTTAGAAAATTGCTTAATAGTTTTCAAAGCAATGAAGTGGATATTTCAACTCTTCTAGGTCACCCTTTTTCTGACGCTTGTTTTGAATTCTTCAAAGATTTTCCACTTCCTTATCACGAAGAACATATTCATCTCACAGGTTCACTTAGCGCAGAATTTATTTATCCACGTTTAAAAAAGTTAATCGAAGGACCAGATCGAGAACTCTATTTGCAAAAAATCCAACAAGTCTATGGAGAGAACTCGCTGCCTATTAATTCCATTCAAGATGTTGATCGCCTAATAAGATTAAAAGACGGAGAGCTCTTTAAGATTTATTTAAGAATTCTTTATTTAGCTAAACTTATCCTAACTGACAAGCAAGCTCATATCGATGCTGCTTATCATATGGCATCGACACTATATGAAAAATATAATGTAGGTAAAATACGTTTAAAATTTACTTTATCCAGATCGACAGGAGCAACCGACGAGCAGATCCCAGGGCTAGATAGCCTAACTGAAGACGATGTAGTACTAGGTCTCTATGAAGGCTTTATGAAATTTAAAGCCGAAAAACCTTTTTTCAATTTTGTACTCTCTCCAAGCTTTAGGAAGGAGTCTAATTTTTTTGATCAAGAATATTTCAATTCCAAGCAAGAGCACTTCGAAGATCAAGTTTTGATTATTTTAGAAATTATAAAAAAATATCCCTATTTGAAGGAGGTTCTCTCAGAGGTTGATACCGTGGGTGATGAGAGAGAACTTTACAAGAAAAAGCACTTCCTGGAAATGAAAGGAGGCCTTAGAAGACTTCAGTATCAAGGCTTCAAGATACGTTCTCATCATGGTGAAACGTGGAAAATATTAAGGCTTGGAGTTCAAGCGGTAGATAATGCTTTGAATATTTGGCAAATCGATACTTTAGAGCATGGGCTATCACTAGGCATAAATCCTAATTATTATTTTCACAGAATATTCCAAAGAATTTCCGAATATAATCAACGTGGTATTGCTCTTGATCCACAAGGATTTGAATATGCTGAAGTTATGGATATGGAATGGAGAGATGTATCCATTCGGGATAAAATTTTATCAGGTACGCCCTTAAATAATCAAGAAACCGTAAAATTTTTAAAAACCAAATTTCATACGGCCAGAGAAATAGAACATTATCAACATGATGTTCTCAATCGAATGATCAACAAAAAAGTCTCATTAGTTGCCCTCCCCTCTTCAAATCTCAAGCTGACAAATTGCTTTCCAGATTTTAAAGATCACCCATTTTCGTGGTGGGAAAAAAAAGGCGTAGAGTTAGGTATTGGTACTGATAATTATATAACTTTATCAACTAACTATATTCAGGAATTATTGATACTGCTCTATTCAAATCCAACTTCATTAAAAATTATGAAATTATTAATGGTAGCAACAAAAGAAAATCGACGTCCATTCTTAAGCCATTTGCTATGGGAGATGAGAAAAACTAATCATGAAGAAAATTCGGACACCGCCTGAGCAACGTAATTAGGAGTGATATTGACCATACAGAGTTGATAGGTTTTTTGAGAGCAACTGCCTCTACCATCTTTTGAACATGGCCTACAAGCTAAATCAAGTTCTATGGTTTTAATATTTTGACTCTTAGTAAAGCCAAAAGCTGTAGGACCCATTAATGAGATTGCCTTGACACCCAAAACATCAGCCACGTGCAAGAGACCTGTATCAGCAGAAATAACAAGTGAGGCTTTTGAAACTAAAGAGCAACTTTCAACAAGTGTTAGCCTTCCAGCAAGATTAAAAACACGAGTCGAATCAATATTGGCCAAATCCTCACAGAAGAGGTCTTCACTACCTCCTAAGATAATAAATTTTTTTTCTGGCAATAATCTAATAAGCTCACTCCAATGCGCTACTGGCCAGCGCTTCATCTCCCAAGCAGCAGATGGAACTAATACTATCATTTCTGAAGAGCCAATTAGACTAGTTTTTAAATTGTCAATTTTTGAATCAATCTCATTACTGAATTTCCATTTAACCAATTTAGAATTAGAGGCTGAAGAAATATTCCATTTACCAAGAGGTTTTAAAAAGGAATTTATCCCAATAAAGGGTTTTGGGAATTTATTAATTCTGAGTGTGAAAAGTAAAAATCGTTTCACACGAAATTTAGATCTCGTAATTAGTGAAGGCCGATGGAACTTAGTCATTAAAAATAATACTAATAGCTTAGATCTTAAATTGTTATGAGCATCATAGATGTGAGAATAATTTTGATTCCGAAGTTCAAGAGATAGTTTAATTAAACCAAAAAAACCTAACTTTTTATTAAGCGTCCAAACTTTATCTAAATTCTGATTAAGTCTGACGATGGATTCAAAATCAGAACGAGTGACCCAATGAAGTTCTGAAGCATTATTTAATCCATTTTTATATCTCAAAGTGATTGATTCAATCACAGTTGAGCATTGGATGATGTCTCCAAAACTTGAAAAGCGAATAATTAAAACTTTATTTTTTTCCATTATTATTTAATAATAAACTATCTAGTAACATCTTGGGAACAATAATGGATCCCAAATTGGTTCAATTAAGATGGCTTTTAGCTTAAAAAATTTATCCTCACTCGTTAATGCTGCCATTCAACACAAAGCCAGCGACATACATATACGCTCAAACGAGGTGCCTTGCTTTAGAATAAGTGGAGAATTAATCCCTATCCAAACTAAAATTTTTAGTCCCGATGATATTGATGATATTGTTAAAATACTTTTAAAAGATAGTGGATCTTTTGTTGAATTAAATAATATTAAAAGTGAAATTGACGGAGCCTTTGGAATTGAAAATCTTTGTAGACTGCGATTCAACATTTTTCGTTATTTTGGACAATTTGGCATTATTATCCGAGTAATTAATACTGTGGTTCCAAGCCTTCAAAGTTTAGGTATGCCCAACAGCATCTCGCAAATCGCACTTCAAAAAAGAGGGATGGTTTTAGTCACGGGGGCAACTGGCTCTGGAAAAAGCACTACCCTTGCAGCTATGATCAATCATATAAATGAAAAGCAAGCTTCTCATATTTTGACTATTGAAGACCCTATCGAATATCTTCACACTCAAAAAAAATCGCGCATCTCTCAACGTGAAGTCGGTAAAGATACCGAAGATTACACATCAGGACTAAGATCGGCCTTGCGACAAGATCCTGATGTAATTTCTATTGGTGAAATGAGGGATACCGTAACATTCAACATCGCACTTAAAGCGGCTGAAACTGGACATATTGTCTTTTCAACTCTTCATACAACAAACACTGTATCTACAATTGGAAGACTTATTTCTATGTTTCCAGTTCATGAGCAGTTAGATGTAAAAAAACGATTAGCAGAAAATCTCTATGCTATAATTGGGCAAAGGATGCTTCCAGGAAAAAATGGAAAAACCGTAATAGCACAAGAAATTATGATAAATTCCCCAGGTATCAAAGACTGTATTATGGGTAAGGATGATATTAATAGAATTCCAACAATTATTTCACAAGGTCAAGGCAAGTCGACTAATGGTGGTCAAACTTTCGATCAGCACATAATGTTTTTGTATCAAAATGGTTTTATCGAAAAAGAAGTCGCGCTTTCTGCAGTTTCTTCGCAGTCAGATTTTATTCAAAAACTGATAGTTGAATAATTTCATTCAGCAACAATGACTATTGTCTCAGAAAGCATATCATGAATAGATTGTTTTTTTTTAGTAAAGAAGGGTGTTACAAATCCGACTGCAATTAAAATACTAATGGGTTTCATGATTAATTCTCGCAAAATAGCCTGAGAAATACTAATCGTATAAGAATTAGTTCCGCGAACACTAATTCCTATTAATTTTTTGCCGAGACTCGAATTATAAAAAGAAAGTGGGATGATAATAAAAAAGAAAGCTATGAGGAAGCCATTAATTGCTATAATTAATTTTAATGTTATTGATTCCGGTAATAAAAGTTGCAAATTATACTTATCTATATAAATTTGGATAAGTTTTCGAGATAATGGTGCTGAAGTATAAACCAGAATTGATAAGCCAAAACTAAATAATAGATCAATCAATAAAGCAACCCCTCGTCTTATTGGAGAGGCATAGTTATAAATATCGTCGATTACTTGATTTTTTTCATATATCTCATTAGCCATTGTTGTTCGACTTTTAGGTTTTGGGACAGAAGCATTATCGAGCTCTAGTTCAGTATTTTGGCTTTTTTTCTTGATAGAATTACTATCTGTAATTTGGAATTGCTGAAAATTTTTTGGCTCTTTGTTGTTCAGCTTAGGCTGGATAGATGTAAAATCCCATTGATTATCGTCTCTATCGTCTTTTGAAATTTCCGCCGTAATTTTATTTTTAACATTGGTTTTTTTGTCGTTAGTGCTTACCATAAATTATCCTGATTGCTAGCAATGCTCAATTGTTTTTATGATATTATCTAATTTCATTTTGGCTTTTTTGCAAAGCTCTTCCCACTCCTCATTTGAAAGTGAGCTATCACGATTTAGTAGCAAGCGTCCAAGTTCAGAAGAACAACGATTAAACTCACCAAGGAGTTTAACCGCGAGCTCTTCATCTTCAAGATTTTCAAGTTTTGTAAGAATTTTTTCAATTTCGTTGTTATCAATCACGGTTCACCAAAAATAATTATTTAGCAGAAGCTGTTTTTTTGGATCGAATGTTTTTAATAATATCATTAGCAACCATTACTGATTCTTCTAGTACAACATCTTGTCTTAATTTTTTTACCCACTCTTCTTTTCTTTGCTCAAAATCCTTAGTCCATTTTTTCATATCTGCTGGACGAATATTTTCATGTGCTTTTAAAGAATCTTCAAAATTAGTAACTAAAAGATTTTTATCTTCCTCATCCATTTTTAACTCTTCAGCCATCTTTCTATTTTGAACATCTTCAATCTGAAGTTGCTTTAGATTAAGAGAAACCAAGGTGTCTTTCTTCTTTTTATTTAAGTAATCAATATTTTTTACAATTTTATTAAAACGAAGATTAGATTTAATCCGATTATTACTTTTCTCTTTTAAGACCGGAATATTATATGAAAACTTACTCCACTTATTAAATGTTTTCGTTGCTATTCGGTCCCAAGGAAGTGAATATTCAAGATCCTTTTCGCGACTATCTACATAACTATAAATATCAGGAAGAACGATATCTGAAGTTACACCTTTATATTGTGTTGAAGCTCCAGTGACTCGATAAAACTTTTGGATTGTCACTTTTAAAGCGCCCATTGTTGGTCCAAACATAGACATTAGCAATGGCCCTTGATTTAAATTTAAGACAGCCTGAACTGTTCCTTTTCCATGAGAAAAATCACCACCTATAATTATAGCGCGACCATAATCTTGCATTGCACCTGCTAAAATTTCTGACGCTGAAGCAGAAAAACGATTGATTAATACAATTAATGGGCCATCATAAAAAACGCTTGGATCATCATTTTCTAATACTTCAATTTTTCCAGTATGATCTACTACCTGAACAACAGGTCCTTTTCCAATAAAAAGACCTGACATCAATTTAGCATCTTCAAGAGCTCCACCACCATTATTTCTTAGATCTAAGACAACTGCATCAACATTAGCTTTTTTTAATCTATCTAATTCTTTTCTAACATCATCTGTACAATTAATTTGAGAATTCTCAAAGTCTCTGTAAAATTTTGGAAGCTCAATATAACCAACCTTTGCATCAGAATCTTTATATTGAAGTACTGATGATTTAGCAAAAGTAGCACCAACTTCAATTTCATCTCTTATTATTGAAATAACTTTTCTAGTTCCATCAACTTTTTTTACTGTTAAACGAACTTCAGTGCCTTTTTTACCTCTAATATACCTAACTGCATCATCAACTTTCATGTCTGTTAAATCAATTGAATCCCCATCACCTTGAGAGACCGCTAAAATTGTATCATCTGTCTCGAGATCTTTTTGTCTCCAAGCTGGTCCACCCGGCACAACTTGAACAACTTTTATATAAGATCCATCTTCTTGTAATACAGCTCCAATCCCTTCAAGTTTACCCGTAATGTCAATGTCAAAATCCTCTTTCTTTTTTGAAGGTAAATAAGTTGTATGAGGGTCAAAAACGGCAGTTACCGAATTATAAAAATTATCAAGTTGCTCATCTCTATCTTCCTTGGCATATCTTTCAAATATCTTTTGAAATCTTTTTGAAACAGAATCATGAGCTTTCGCTCTCATTTCAGCATCTGTTAATTTTTTAACTGGAGGCAATTTTTTTGTACTTTTAGTTGTAGATTTTTTAAGAGATCGTAAAGGTTTATCAGATTGCTCATCAATCAATGAGAGATACTTATTTAGTGTGGCTTGTTTAAAAATAAGTTTCCAATTTTCTCTAAGCGCATTTTCATCTTTTGCCCAATCTCTTTTCTCGGGATCGATCTCAACTTGCTCATTGCCAGTAAATTCAAATTGTTTTTTAAATATCTCTTTTCTTATGCCTTCAGCGAGTGCAGTTCTTTTTTTGAAGATATCCATCTCTTTATCAATTAACGAGTATTCACCATTAATCATCTCATCATCCATGACAAACTGATAAGCCTCAAGCTCTTTAATATCTCCTTTTGTCAAAAATTGCTTTGATCCATCTATCTTTTTTAAATATTGAACAAAGGCTTTTTGAGAAACTTCGTCATTTATTTTCATAGCCCGGTAATGATAATTCTCAAGAGCATTTTTTAATATATTACCAATAAGTTTATCACGCCGAGGATCTCTTATTTCTTTTCTGGCTGCCTTATGAACTGATTCTTTTGCACTTACAATAGATGTATTAACCAGCGGTATTGATAAAAAAGAAAGTAGCAACAGAGGCAATAAAAGACGTTTCATTTTTTCTCCAAAATATAAACATAACTTAGGCAATACTCCTATGATACCTCAGTATTTAAGATTAGGAGTCAAAAGAAAAAAATTCTTATTTTAGGGATTCTCTGAAACTGTCGAATACTTGATTTTTTTTATGGGCTAATATATCGCTCGATCAATACTAAAAAAACGCCCGCTCGAGTAACCAAGTGGGCTTAAAAATATCTATTTGGATTCTTCGATTACCTGAGCTGCTTTTTGTAACCAACCAATGTTGTTTCTAGCAACATCAAGCATTGTTGGTGAATACGGAACATCGGCGATTGTTGGTCGATTTTCACTACACATATTTTCTACACTGTTTTCGTCAAATACTGTTTGTTCGATCGATTTACCTGGAACTCCAAAAAGGTAATTAGGAACTTGAGTTTCGAAAACTCTAAGTCTATCCTCCCATTTGGTATTTAACTCATTCGTTGAAAGAAAGCCTGCCCCTGTTCCATTTGAATGGGTTCCAATAATTGTCGCTCTCTTAGAAGATTTTAAAAGAAATGACATTTTATCGCAGGCACTCACACAATCAGCAGTCACGAGAGCGACAATCTTATTGTCAAAGCCTTTAACTTTTTGCATGTCATAAGGAATAATTTCTGCTGCAAACATCGGAGTATAGTTTCGTCTTTCATCTATTGTCTTTTGGAAAAAATCTTTCATTTCATCCATTGTTATTCCAAAGGATTGATCTTCGCCCACTAGTTCTTGATGAAAGCCAGGCTCTTGAACTTGCCTCATGTATGATGTCATTCTAAAACCAGAAGTTGCACCTGGATAAATAACATTTTCTTGAGCCAGTACACTTAAGACTTGTGCCGGTAAATTTCCATTTCCACCACCATTAACTCTCAAATCTAGAATAAGTGGTAATTGATTTTCTTTAAGTTCACTAATAAAATTTCTAATTCCATCAATGAAGCTAATTTGATTATCCCTAACCTTCACATTTTTTGTCATAAAAGTAAGGATCTGGAGTACTCCATAAGTTTTTCCTTTATTTATAAAATACCCAGACCTAAGGGCAGGTGCTCCATCATCTCCGATCATTTCAGATAAGTCTTTCAAGTTAAGATGTAATTTTCTAGTGCTATAGCCTTCAAAGCTTAACGCTCCTTCATTCCAAGTTTTCGTTACTTTATCAAAACTCAATCCAATAGTTGATGAGTCCGTTGGTACATTAAATTTATCCAAATAAGTAATTGCATCTAATCTCGGAGTTGAGTCTTTTGCGTTGTTGGCAAAAAGTGGAAGTTTAAAAACCCCAGCATTCCTAAAGGCTATTGTTATCGAATTGCTTTCATCGTATTTAAAGTTTCTTATAGTAAGCGCTCTGATCGCATAAGAGTCAATAAATTCTTCTGAGCTTCCAGCTATGTATTTTTTTAAAGATGTAATCTTATCTTCTACAGGTTGACCGTTTATTGATAACACTTCATCCCCAATCGCGATTCTGGAGAAATCAGTACCTGATAATTTTGAAGCTAGTCCCATGAATTTATTTTCAATTGATCCTACAACGATCTTTCCATCGATTCTAAAAAGACGAAGTCCAGTGTAAACAATCGGTCGAGATATTTTTTCTTGCACACTAAAGTGAGTGTCTTTAAAATTAGCAACAAGAGCTTGCATACGATCTAAAAATTCCATGTTCGATTTTGCTTGTAAAAAAATGATTCGTGCTTTTGCCTCAGTATTTGCTTTATCGGCAGTGCTAGCAACAACGCTATCGATAGAATTTTCATCCGCAATAGCTTTGGCTTTTAGCTTATTAAAATCTAAACCTATTCTTTTCACCTTAAGTGGCAACAAGGCGTATTCTAGTTCTACCGTTTTTAAAAAGTCGTTAATAATTAGCAGGCGATCTTCTTTATCTAAATAGTGAAATTTCAATCCCGAATAAACATCTTTTAAATTTTGTGAAGGTACTTTATTGGCGAAGCCAGTAAACACTTCAGCGTGACTAGCTTGAATCGATAAAAGTGTTGACAGTGCTAAGGTAGCAAAAACAGATTTATAAATCTTCATGAATACTCCTTACGGGTTTAATGAGTTCATTCTAATTGAGAATAAAAATAAAGGGGGGATCGAGGAATTTTTACAGAGCACTATTTCATGAGCTTAAAAAAGTGTCTACATTTTGTACGATTCAAAGCTATCCTGCGGTAGCCGATTTTGGTGCTCTAGTAGAATTATTCATAATGAATTTTCAAGCTTTTAGAAAATGAAGGGGGCGAGAAAGTCTCCCCCTTCATTTAGTACTATTTTAAATTTCTGAGAACATACTGAAGAATACCACCATTTTTGATATAGCTTAATTCATCCACTGTATCCACTCTTGATGTCAGCATTGTTTTTGCTTCTTTTCCATTTGGATACTTAATAACCATTTCATATTTCATACCAGGTTTGAAATCTCCTTGCGGTATTAGTGAAATGATTTCTGTACCGTCTAAATTGAGAGATTTGCGATCAACACCATCTGCAAAAACTAATGGAAGAACTCCCATACCGATTAAGTTTGATCTATGAATACGTTCAAAAGATTCAGTTATAACTGCTTTTACACCTTGAAGAAAAGTTCCCTTGGCTGCCCAGTCTCTGGAAGAACCAGTTCCGTATTCTTTTCCGGCAATTACAACAAGTGGTGTTTTATTTTCAATATACTTCATGGCCGCATCGTAAATAGGCATTACCGCTCCATCTGGGATATATTTTGTCACTCCACCTTCAGTTCCAGGTGCCACTTCGTTTTTAATTCTAATATTTGCAAAAGTTCCCCTCATCATAACTTCATGATTACCTCTTCGAGATCCATAAGAGTTAAAATCTTCTGTTTTAACTCCCTTGGCTTGTAAGTAAACTCCAGCAGGAGAAGATTTTTTAATAGAACCAGCGGGTGAAATATGATCTGTTGTAATTGAGTCAGCAAATAAAGCTAAAATACGGGCATCATTAACTTCAATTGTATTAATTGATCCACCTTCAATATTTTCAAAGAATGTAGGATTTCTAATGTATGTTGAGTCAGGCTCCCAAGCAAAGAATTCTCCTTCAGTCACTTTAATCTCTTGCCAATGCTTATCACCTTCAAAAACATTCGCGTAGCGGGCCTTAAACATCGAACTAGTTAACTTCGAACTTAAAATAGCATTAATTTCTTCATGAGTTGGCCAAATGTCTTTTAAATAAACATCTTTACCGTTGCTACCTTTTCCAATTGGATCTTTAGAAATATTAATGTTGATATTTCCAGCAAGAGCGTATGCAATAACTAATGGAGGTGAAGCTAAGTAATTTGCCTTAACATCTGGATTAATTCTTCCTTCAAAATTTCTATTTCCAGAAAGTACCGAAGTAACAACAAGATTATTAGCATTGATTGATTTAGAAATGCTCTCTGGCAGCGGACCTGAGTTACCAATACAAGACATGCAGCCATATCCTGTCAGAGTGAATCCCAATTCATCTAGAGATTCTTGTAAACCTGATTCAATTAAATAATCTGTTACAACCTTTGACCCAGGAGAGAGAGCAGTCTTAACCCATGGTTGAGACTTTAAGCCAAGAGTTCTGGCTTTTTTAGCCACTAGCCCCGCTGCTATCATAACTGAGGGGTTTGAAGTATTTGTACACGAGGTAATGGTCGCTATGGCCACAGCACCATGCTTGAGTTTGAAATCCTCACCATCTACAGAATACTCTGCAAAAGCAGTTTCAGGATTTATTTTAAAAGCTCCAGATAATTCGGCCCCAAAAGCATCGGCTGCTTTAGTGAGTTCAATTTTATCTTGAGGACGTTTTGGACCAGACAAACTTGGAACCACTGTTGATAAATCTAATTCTAGAGTTGAGGTAAAAACTGGATCGGCTTCACCAGCATTTAACCAAAGACCTTGCTCTTTTGCGTAAGCCTCAACAAGTGCAACTTGCTCTTCTGTTCGTCCCGTAAATTTTAAATATTCAATAGTTTTTTCATCAACTGGGAAGAACCCACAAGTGGCACCGTATTCTGGCGCCATATTAGCAATCGTAGCTCTATCGGCAAGAGTTAATACTTTTACTCCCGATCCGAAATATTCTACAAATTTTTCTACAACTCCATGTTTGCGTAACATTTGAGTGACAGTTAAAACGATATCAGTTGCCGTAATTCCTTCATTTGGCTTTCCTGTTAGTTTAAAGCCAACAACCTCTGGAACAGTCATTGTTACTGACTGACCAAGCATAGCTGCCTCGGCTTCAATTCCACCAACCCCCCAGCCGAGAACAGATAAACCATTTATCATCGTTGTATGAGAATCAGTACCAACGCAAGTATCAGGATAGGCAGTTGTTTCTCCATTTTCAGTATTTGTCCAAACCGTCTGTGCCAAGTATTCAAGGTTAACTTGATGACAAATTCCTGTTCCAGGAGGAACAACTCGAAAATTTTTAAATGCTTTTTGTCCCCATTTCAAGAAAGTGTATCTCTCTTTATTTCTTTCATATTCAAGTGCCACATTTTTATCATAAGAGTCAGCTTTACCAAAAAAATCAACAGCAACAGAGTGATCAATTACTAAATCAACAGGAATAAGCGGATTGATTTTTTTAGGATCTCCACCAATTTTCTTCATAGCCTCTCTCATTGCAGCTAAGTCAACGACGGCAGGTACTCCAGTGAAATCTTGCATCAGAACTCTAGCAGGATAGTAAGCAATTTCTCGGTCAGATTTTTGAGTCTTAGCCCATTCGTTGATGGCCCTAGCATCTTCAAATGTTACATCTTTGCCATTTTCATGACGAAGTAAATTTTCTAATAAAACTTTTAAGGACTTTGGAAGCTTGTCTATATCAGAAAGACCAAGGTTTTTAGCTTCTTGTAAACTGTAATAAGCATATTTTTTACTACCAACTGTTAATGTTTTTTTTACTCTACTCATGAGTTGCCTCCAATTAATTTTTTGAACAGATTCTTATCGAATAAAAACGAATTAAATTGATTATAAATTCGAAAAAATAGCTCGTCTAGCTCTGCAATTAGCTAAGTTGGCAAAATCTTGAGCAAAAATATTATTTAACATTGCAGGTCACTTTTTTATAAGAAAAAAATGAATAATAATCATAAAATATAGTACTATAAAGAATATGATAGATGGAATTGAGGCATTGCTTGCCTTAGAAAAATATTCAACAATCTCACAAGCAGCATTAAAATTGCACTTAACTCAATCCGCCGTCAGTAAACGTCTCCAGGCATTGGAGCGAGAATTAAACATGAAACTTCTCGAACCTGATGGTCGAAGGGTTAAATTAACTAGTTCAGCCTACAAATTTCTAAATAAAGCACGTCCTCTAATTATTGAACTTAAAAATTTAGCTGTAATAATGAATAAAGATAAAAGTAATATTTCCAATTACTCACTTGGCTTGTCGGATTCTATCGCTGGTAGTTTTGGACCATCAATTGTTAATAAAACTTTAAAATCAAATAAACATTTAAAATTAGATCTCCATGTTCACAGAAGTCTTATGCTTATTGAAAATATAACATTAGGAAAATATCAAATGGGTATTTGTACTGAGTTTGAATCAAGGAAAGATTTAGTGAACTATCATCTCTTTGATGAACCTTTGGTTCTTGTCTCTTGTGAATTAAACACAAAATTTCAAAAAAACTTGCCACTCATAACTATCGAAGAAAATTCTGCAACCTGGAAAGCAATCGCTCCAATAATAAAAAACGAATACCAACACCTATTCAACTCTACTCATTTTATTTTCGTAGAATCATTTTTAGCAAGTTATCAAATGGCAAAGGCGGGGCTAGGCAATGCTCTTATCCCTCTGGGAATGGCCAGAGAATTAGGAATTAAAAAAAATCATTTTAGATTGTTAAAATTAAAGCGCCCCATCTCACTGGTTACAAGAAAAACTATTTCGCAATTAGATTTTTTTGAAATTTTTCTTTTAGACTTAAAAAATAATATCATAAACTATTTTGAGAACTAAAAGATTTTAATCAACAAGAATTAAGCCAAATAGCTTGAAACCGTTAGCTTTTTGCCCTGATAAAATTGGTGAGTCTTACCAATAAAAGTTATCTGCTCTCCCTCGATAACAATACCACCACCATCGGCACAAGCGTATAGAGGTAATTTTGATTTTTTTGAATGATGAAGCAATTCAGCATCATATCTCTTAGAATTTTTATAATGAGGAAAAAATTCAAAATTAACAACTCTCATGGCCGAAAGATTCTTCATATCCCATGGATTTTCATCTCGATCAAAATGAGGAAAGCTAGCAGTATGTACGTGCGGAGTTAAGACAATTGCTCCAGCAGAAAGTCCACAAAGAACACCTCCTCTCTCCAAAAATTTTGTAAAATGCTTGAACATACCTGCTTTTTTGAGGTGCTTTAAAAAGTAAAAGGTATTGCCTCCTCCTAAAAATATAAGATCGCTATTTAATGCTTCGTGAAGAACAGTTTTTGTATAGGGAATATCAACACAAAAAAGCATAAAGCGTTGTACACCAAACATTGAAAATTCTTCGACAAAAAAACGGTAATCATCCTCCGCATCATAAGAACTAGATGGGATTAGGGTAATTTTAGGAGATTTGACTTCCGTTAGTTCTAATGCCTTTTGATTAAGAAAAAAATTTTCTTCTTCGCTTCCACCCGAATAGAGAACTAATTTCATATTCCGTCTCTATACTCTCTTACGATTTGAAGCATTCCCTTAACCAAATGAGATTGTTCTTTTTCCGTTTCAAAATTTGAAGGTTTTCTTTCTTTATCTGGATTTAAATTTTGATACTCAGTAAATTCTTTTAGTATAATCGATATTTCTTCAGCAGTTAGTTTTGGTTTTCGACTCATAACCTTTCCTACAATAGTGGTTATTGAATCCCCTGTAACTCTGTCATACTTATTGATAATCGAAGACCGCATAGATACATTTAATAAAATTTTTTCAGGCGTTTCTTTAAATCTCTTTGATGCTAAGTTAATTAATTTCAAATAATTTTTTTGAAAACTTTTAATCTTAAGATCTCTTCGAAGCGATCTTTTAAGATCTGCTTTGGTAGCATAACTAGATTTTATGATATCTAAAAATTCAGAATTTTTTATAGTACTACTCATTCCTCTTGAAAGAAAAAGCTGAGGCAATTCGCGCATGATGTCTCTCATGCAAAAAATAGCATTCCAATTGATTCCATCTGGAACTTTTTGAGGACCTTTAACCGACTTTGCCATCTCAAAGTAAGTAAAATCATTTCTAAATTCCTCGACTTCTTTTCTATGGTTTTCCAAAAGAGAATTAGCAATTTTACCATTAAAGCCAATCTTGGTTAAAATATTTTGATTTTTAAAATCAAAAAATCTTTTATCAAAAAGTTGAAGTGCATGATGATTTTTAAAATCGTCAATGGATTTTTTCTTTTCATTTTTAATATAATCTACAATTTGAGCAAATGTTTGAACAATATAGCGAGCCTTTAATTTTTGCTCTTTTATAGATGTTGACCATCTCTGGACGTCATCATATCGGTATTCATGGTGATATAAACCAAATTGTCTGACTGAGCCATAGTCAATAATTCCACCATCCATCAAAATATTATCGCCATCCCAATCAAGCCAGCAAAAAATATAATGATCTTCAAAACTAGCTGACATCTGAGCAAATGTTTCAACAATTCTCATTAAAAAATAATCGTAAACTGATAGGGGATCTGATGGCAGGTTTTTCCAAACTTTATTTTTAACCTGACGATCAATATAGTAATCCACCATCCTTTTTAAAGTTGGTAAATTATTTTGTTTGAGATGATTAAACATATGTGAAGGACGAAGTAGATTAGAATGTACTCGCACATTGATTGCAAGTCCTTTTGAAAATTCAATAATCGCTAAAACTCTTTCAGTTTCCAAACCATTTTTTGCTAAGACTTCACTAAAAAATAGTGAACTTAAGCCTTCATCTTTTTCAGAATATCCACAGCCATAGGAGACAGTTGGATCACCAGTTTGATAAAACTTCTTATTGATATTACATGCTGGACTTAATTTAGTCGCTCCTGTCCCGCAACTTGAAACATCATAAGATTTTCCTTTATTCGTTATTTGACCATTCCATATACTTCGGCCATCTCCTGAAGTAGTGCCCTTTTTGCATGGATGTTGCAGTTGCAGGTAACGAGTGGCCATATAAGTATTTGGCCTAATATCCTCTTTGGGGAAATTAAAATTATTCATCTGATCAAATTCATTAATTATAACAAGACTAAATGTATTTAAAATTTCATCTTTAAGTTCTTTGGTTAAATCATGAGAATGTGTTTCGGTAATCAGTCCAATCTCTTTTGCCAATTCAAAATTAAAAAAAGCAACTTGTCCACCATGCCTAGTTCTCACTTGGTATTCGACAACTGCTTCTGGAACCATTTTTTTTAGTGGATGGCTCCCGTCTATTTCTCGAAATTTCGGATAATCGAAATTATCTTTTGTGATTTCTTTTAATGGTCTTGACTCTTTTAATTTTGTATTTCCCATACTTTTATTTTCGGACATTAAATTAAAAATTAAAGAGGAAAAAGTTGCAACGTACTTTTTGCCTATCTCTCTAGCCTAGATACCACAATCAGAGGTAGAATAATTCTCACAATTTAATAATGATGGTGCTTCTATGAAAATGCTTCAGTTTCTCACAATCGTCTCCACTTTGATTATAGCTTATTCTTGTTCAAGTATTTCTAAAGAAGATTGTAAGAGAGATATGTACCAATTCGGCTTGGATCAAGGGTATAAAGGAGCTTCTAATTTAGCTGAAGACATCAAAAGAGTTTGTAGTAGTGATAGTGTAACTGTTGACCTCTTAAATTATGAAAAAGGATTTAACATTGGTTGGGATGTCTATTGCAGCCCTACCCATGGTCTTGAAAATGGTATGAAAGGAGAACTTTATAAATCCTTTTGTCCTTCAACCAAAGAAGATCACTATCATGCTAGCTTTTTAATCGGAAAAAAAATATACGAGAAAAAAGATCAACTTCAAGAACTTGAAGATAAACTTCGAGAAGTCGAAAAAGAAGATTCTACCGAATTACCAGTTAAAGACGAGTTAAAGCAACTGAAAGAAGAGGTGGTTAATCTTAATCGAGAAATTCAAAGCCTCGAGCAAGCTGGAAGAAAATAATTTAATGACAATAGGCTAGTCCAACCGAAATAAAGCAAATTTTAAATAGCGCAACTCTTCCATCGCCAATGGGTAAGGATGATCAAAAGGTTGTCCACCAAAATAAACCAGGGTCCCTTTCTTTCTATTTTTAGAAAATGATTCTCTACAGATATCCATAAATTTATCGGTACTAATATGACTTGAGCATGAACTAGCTGCAAACAGACCATTTGAGTTAACCAATTTAAGTGACTGCGAAAAAACTTTCACATAAGCTTCAATTGCACTATCTACAGTTTTTTGGTTAGGAGCAAAACTTGGAGGATCAGTTATAACCAAATCCCATTTTTGTTTTTCCTTAATTTGTTGATCTATAAAGCTGAAAGCATCATCGGCAATTGCCTCATGTTTAGTTGTCAAATTGTTTACTTCAAAATTTCTTCTGGCGGCTAAGATCGCGGCTTTTCCAATATCAACGCTGGTAATAGAATTAGCCCCACCTTGAGCAGCAAAGACAGAAAACCCTGCTGTATAACTAAAAAGATTAAGAACGCTCTTCTGTTTTGAAAATTGACTTATAAGTTTGCGATTATCACGTTGATCTATAAAAAAGCCAGTTTTTGCTGCGTCTTTGATATTGGAAGCAAAAAAACTTCCATTTTCTAAAAAAAGAACTTCCTCTTTTAAAGTTCCAAGAATTTCTTCACCCTTAACATCCTCATCATTTCGTTTTTTGTGATAGACTGATTTTATAAAAGGAAAATCTTGAACAAGCCTTTTGGCAATTCCTTCGTGATTCCAAAAACGAATAACTACTGGATGATCATGCTTAATAACTGCGGTGTCATCATAGACATCAATTATAAGCCCAGGTAAACCATCCCCTTCACCATTTATTAATCGAAAACTATTTGTAGTCTGACTGCGAAACCCTTTTCGAAGATTAATTGCCTTAGTCCATTGCAATTCACTCCAAATTGTTAATGTGTGAATTAAATTATTGCTCCTAACAAAATTTTCTTCTGCTAAAGTAAGCAACCTAAAACGCAATTGAGTATCTGATTGCACTAAACCATAGCCAATAATTTCATTTTTAGATTTGAGAACTGCTAAACCATCACGATGCCGATCTTTTTGATCAAAACAATCTGCAAAAATCCAACGATGCCCTCTTTTGAGGTGCTTGCTGACATCTCTTATAAGATGGATATCTGGAATTTTTTCAACATCTAAATGAATAAGGGTGTTTTGATTTTCCATTAAACTGCTACTGGATGAATTGGGTGAGATTTTAAAAACTCTACGACAAATCTTGTGTTTTTACATTCATGATCAATCCAAAACTTTCCATGGTGGGCCTCTACAATTCTTTGAATAATACTTAATCCCAAACCTGTTCCTTTTCCACATGCCTTTGTAGTATAAAAAGGAGCTAATATTTTTTCCTGGAGCTCTCGAGGGATTCCTAAACCACAATCAGTGATAGATAAGATAATTGATTTTTCGTTATTTACAACTTTCACTTCTATCCATTTGGGATCTAACAACTCAATAGCATCAAAGGCATTGTTGAGTAAATTTAAAAGAACTTGAGAAATTTCAACAGCCCTGCATTCAATAAAAAAAGTCTCAACATTATCTGGATAATTAAGTCGCAAATTGACATTATTTACTTTAAACTTTTCTGTGCATAATCCAATTGTATCATCAATAATATTATAAAATGATTCACTACTAAACTTGCCATCTTTACTAGTGCTTGAAAAAAATCTTAATCCTTTAATAATTTTAGTAATCCTGTCAGTAGTTTGATTTATTTTTTCCGTATTCTTCGTCAATTTCTCAAGACTGAAATCACCTCGCTTCATAGAAGTTGCCATTTGTTGTGAGGCTGTCTTAATGATTGCCAATGGATTATTTATTTCATGAGCAATACCAGCTGCCATTTCACCTAGTGTTGCCATTTTGAGAGAATTATTAAACATTTCGTCTTGCTTTTTAAGCTCGGTGATGTCTTCAATGTAACCATGCCAAAGTATGCTTCCATCTATGCTCTTTTCTGGATTTGCCTTTCCTCTTAGCCATTTTACACCTGTCTTAGGAAGATTGACACGATAGTCGAGAGTCCATCTCGTCATATTTTTAGCAGACTCTGCTATCGATGCTGAAACCATCTCTAGATCATCTTTATGAAGGCAAGTAAATAGCTTAGAAGCATCAAGTTTTACTTCTTCAGATGTAACTTCATAAATTTCTTCAATTAGTTGGGATGAGTATGGCATACATGATCTTCCATCTGGTAGTAGCTGAAAGGTATAAATAAAACCTGGTAAACTCTCTGAGAGCTTTGTTAAAAGTGAGTAGGCTTGATCTTTCTTTTTAATTTCAATTCGCGAATTGATTAAAAATGAAACCTGTAGACTAATAATTTCTAGCTGATCTTTCTGTAGTTCTGTCAGTTGCCGAGGTTTGTTGTCAATTACGCAAAGGGTTCCAAGAGCGAAGCCATTATTATCAACTAAGGGTTTCCCTGCGTAAAATACAACATTAGGTGCATTTTTGACTAGAGGATTATCAAAAAACCTACTATCTTTTGTAGCATCTTCAACATAAAAGATATTCTCATCGTTTTAGGCATGCCCGCAGAAAGAAATTTCTCTGGGTGTCTCTGTTGCGCTTAAGCCATGACGGGATTTAAACCATTGTCGATTTTCATCAACAAGGCTAATTAAACAAATTGGCACATTACATATAGAAGCGGCCAATTTGGTTAATGAATCAAAAATTAATTCAGATTCAGTATCCAAAATCTCATAGGATTTCAGCGCTTTGATGCGCTCTTTTTCATTTAATGGAATTTTAGGCTTAATCATCATTTCTCCAGATTAGATATCGGAGAATCATAATTTGAATAATAGTATTTTGACTTTGATGTAATAATGGGAAAATATTACCTAAATGAAATTTAGTAAAGGATATTAAACAATGCTGAACAAACAATAATTAGGGATCCTAATATTTGCCACAATGTAAATTGTTCAAGTAAAAAAAATGAGAAAAACAAAGACTAAGCGGAGCGATCATATAATAATTAGTCCAACCATAGCTCCAAAAAACTGGGCATAAACTCGAGTTTTAAAATTAAAACATGTTCGTGACCCCCGTTTGAAGGCTACCTCCTAATTTTGGAGAAAAGCTATGGATCTGAACAGAAAAAGACTAACAAAATCACAAAAATTTAGCATTTTGTCTGAACATTTTGACAAAGGTACTTCCATCTCAGAGCTGGCCAGGATA